>NZ_JBIDCT010000002.1:0-508684 GCF_043204735.1 Micromonospora sp. NPDC047740 | reverse complement strand
ACCGGCCCTCACCGCCAACCCACGCCACCGGCATCCTCCCCGAGCCAACCCAAACGTGATGCGCCACAGGGTGAACACCGAAACGCTTCCCGGCCTTGGAGAGCCGAGAACGTTCCACACAGGCCAATCTATGATCATTGATCATCGATAATCAAATCGGTTAGCCTGGAGAGCGTCGCGGCACGCGTCGGGGTGGACCTACGCACGGCCACGCGGAAGCTGTCCATGCTGGAGGAACTGGCGCTGGTGGTACGCCGCGACGCCGGCTACGCCCTCGCGCCGCCCGACAAGCGTGCGGGCCCCGCCGCCAACACCACGAACACGCCGGCGTGACGGAGCCGGTCTCAGTCGCCCTCGAATCGGATCTCGACGTCCCGCCGGTCCAGGCAACGCCGCGCGAGCAGCGCCAACCGACGGATGTGGGTGACCTCTGCGGGCGTCCGGGCCAACTCGGCCAGGCAGCGCAGCTCGGCGAGCAGTTGCTGGGTCGCCTCGGCGTCCACGACCGACTCGCCCAACGGGTCGACGCGATCCAGCAGCGGCGTACGACCCCCGCCCCGCGCCCGCTTGAGCAGGTCGAGCAGCACGTCGTCCGGGTCAGCGACCACCTCCGACGCGACGTACGACGGCCGGTGACATACGGGCCCGGCCCGCACCACCCGGTAGAGCACGGCATCCACACCCACGCTTGCTTCCTCTCCCGGCCGCGTCGCTCGCCCGGATCGACGCCTGTCCCGACTGGCTCACCCTTTCGCGCCGCCGTGCCGGGGAATCACCCCGCCACGGCGCACCCCGGCCGCCACGGCGCAGGCGGCACCTGCCGGCAGCGGCGCGCCCGGCCTTCGAGGGCCTGGCCGGCGCCGCCACTGTCCTCTTCGTATGACCAGTTTCCCGTGCCCAGGCCCCGGTCAGCCACCCCGACCTGCGGCTGGAACCCGCCCGCCCGACGTACGCCGCCGTCCGGGCGGCCCCGGGGCAGGGCAACCACCCGGCCGCCCTGCCAGGTCGGCAGGCCCGGCAGGTCGGCAGGACCGACAGGTCGGCGGCAGGTCGGCCGGTCGACAGGTCGGCAGGTCGGCAGGACCGACAGGTCAGCGGCAGGTCGACCGGTCGACAGGTCGGCAGGCCCGGCAGGCCGGCGGCGGGGCGGGCGGCGTGGGCTGCTCTCCGGCGGTCGCGCCCGTAGGCTGAGCCGGTGTCCGCCGACAGCAGGGGCCGCCGGGGCCGCGGAAGTCTTCCACGGCACGCCGACGCGTCGCCGTCCCGGCTGACCGGGCCCGCGGCGAGGCCGAACTGGGGCCGGAGGTGCCGGTGAGCGGCGAGCGGCGCGGCACCAGGGCGGCACACGAGGCGCTGCCGCCGCAGCTACGGGAGGCGGTGGACGCCTTCGCCGACCATCTGGCCGGGGTACGCAACCGGTCCGCGCACACCGTGCGGGCGTACGTGACCGACCTGGTGTCCCTGCTCGACCATGCGGTACGGATGGGCTGCGCCGACCTGTCGGAGCTGGACCTCGCGGTGCTGCGGAGCTGGTTGGCGAAGCAGCGGACGATGGGCGCGGCACGCACCTCCCTGGCCCGTCGGGCCGCCGCCGCCCGCACCTTCAGTGCCTGGGCCCACCGGGCCGGCCTGCTCACCGCCGACGTGGCCGCTCCGCTGGCCAGTCCCCGCGCCCACCGGGACCTGCCCACGGTCCTGCGGGCCGACCAGGCCGCCGCCCTGATGGACGCCCCACGCGTCCGGGCCGTCGGCCAGGCCGCCGCCCGGGCGGACGCCCCGCACGTCCGATCCACGGCCGAAGGCCCGACCACCGGCGACGGGCCGACCGCCAGCGCCAGTCCGTCGGCGCGCGGGGGCTCGGGCGACAGCCGGGGCGGAGCGGCCGAGGGCACCGCGTCCGGTCAGGAGGGTCCCGGCGGCGAGGACGCGGCGCTGCTGCGTGACCGGGTGCTGCTCGAGCTGCTCTACGGCACCGGGGTGCGGATCAGCGAGGCGTGCGGCCTGGACGTCGCGGACGTCGACCACGCCCGCCGGGTGGTACGCGTGCTGGGCAAGGGCGGCCGGGAGCGCGCCGTGCCGTACGGGGTGCCGGCGCAGCGCGCGTTGGACGCCTGGCTCAGCCGGGGCCGACCGGCGCTGGCCGGCCCGGGCTCGGGGGCGGCGCTGCTCCTCGGCGTGCGCGGCGGGCGGCTCAACCCGACGACCGCGCGGCGGATCGTCGCCGGGTACGCCGATGCCGCTGGCCTTCCCCGCACCACCCCGCACGGGCTGCGGCACTCGGCGGCCACTCATCTGCTGGAGGGTGGGGCGGACCTGCGCGCTGTGCAGGAGTTGCTCGGTCACTCCTCGCTGGCCAGCACCCAGATCTACACGCACGTGTCGGTGGAGCGGCTGCGGGCGGCGTACCGGCAGGCGCACCCGCGGGCCTGACGGCCGGAAAGCTTCCCGCCGCCGCAAGGGCGGCATGCCCTCGCGGCGAACGGCGGGTTGATGATCCACGGCGGGCTACGATCAACGAATGACCGTCCCGCAGCCGCCCGAGCCGATCCCCGGTGCTCGGCTGCTCTTCTCCCTCGATCCGTCGGTCAGCCATCTCAACCACGGGTCGTTCGGCGCGGTGCCGATCGGGGTACAGCGGGCCCAGCAGCGCCTGCGCGACGAGATGGAGGCCAACCCGCTGCGCTTCTTCACCCAGGGCCTGGTCGACCGGATCGCGCACACCCGGCGGCACCTGGCCACCTTCCTCGGCGCCGACCCGGACGGCACCGCGCTGGTGGGCAACGCCACCACCGGTGTGGCGGTGGTGCTCCAGTCACTCGGCCTCCGTCCCGGCGACGAGGTGGTGACCACCGACCACGGGTACGGAGCGGTCGCCTTCTCGGTGGAGCGGGAGTGTCGCCGGACCGGAGCGGTGTCCCGGACCCTGCCGGTGCCGCTGACCGCCACCGACGAGGAGGTGGTGGAGATCGTCCGGGCCGGGCTGCGTCCGGGCCGGACCAAGCTGCTCATCGTCGACCAGATCACCTCGCCGACCGCCCGGCTCTTCCCGACGGCCGCGATCGTCGGGCTGGCCCGGGAGCACGGGGTGCCCGTGCTGGTCGACGCGGCGCACGCGCCGGGCATGTTGCCGATCAGCGTGGCCTCGATCGGTGCCGACTTCTGGGTGGGCAACCTGCACAAGTGGGCGTACGCGCCGCGGGGGACCGCCGCGCTGGTGGTGGCCGGGGCGTGGCGGGAGCGGATCCAACCGCTGGTCGTCTCGTGGGAGCAGGAGACCGGCTTCCCCACCCGGGTCGAGTGGCAGGCGACGCTGGACTACACCGCCTGGTTGGCTGCCCCGGCGGGCCTGTTCACCCTGCGCACCCTGGGCCTGGACCGGGTACGCGCGCACAACGCCGCGCTGGTCGCGTACGGGCAACGGGTGGTCGGGGACGCGCTCGGGGTGGCGCCGGCCGACCTGCCGGAGCCCGGCGGACCGACGGTCGCCATGCGGCTCGTCCCGTTGCCGCCCGGCGTCGCCCCGACGATCGACGCGGCGCGGGAGCTGCGCGCCCGGATCGCGGAACGGTTGGCCGCCGAGGTCTCGGTGGCCTCCTGGCACGGCCGGGGCTGGCTGCGCCTGTGCGGCCAGGTCTACAACACCCCCGACGAGTACGACCGGTTGGCCGCTCGTCTCCCCACGCTGCTGGCCCAGGGCTGAGCCGTTGAGCGGCAGCAGCCGCACCGGGCCGAGCCCGAGGAGGGCCAGCGGATCGAGGTACTCCTCGCCCCGGCGCAGCCCCCAGTGCAGGCACGCCTCGGCGGGGCAGCCGGGATGGCCGGCGAGCAGGGTGCCGATCGGCGTGGCGGCACTGACCGGGGTGCCGGCCGGCAGGCGGGGGTCGACCGGCTCGTAGGTGGTGCGTAACCCGGTGGTGTGTCCGACGGTGACCACGGGCCGCCCGGCCACCGTGCCGGCGAAGAGCACGACCCCGGCGCCGGCCGCACGCACGTCAGCACCCGGGGTGGCGGCCAGGTCGACGCCGCGGTGGCCGGGCAGCCACGGCTGCGGCGGCGGGTCGAACCGGCGTACCGGTCGGGGGGTGCCGGCGAGCGGCCAGCCGAATCGCGCGGCGCCGGACGGCCCGGGAGGCACCCGGTCGGCCGGTGGCCGATGGCCGGCGGCCGGCGGCCGGCAGGATGGGCGGCAGTGGTCGGATCGTCATCCGGTCGGACGAGCCCGCCGGAGTGGTCGGTGAGGGCGATCTCGTCGGCGGCGGCAACTCCCGGTTCATCAGCGGGACGGACGCCGCCCCGGTGGCGGCCCCGGCCGGCCGGGGCCGGACGGCGACCGGGACGACCAGCAGCAGGAGCCCGAGGGCCGCGGTGGCCCGGCGCAGCGGTTTCGGCACGCCGGACACCCTGCCGTCACGATCGGTGTCGCCGCGACCGGCCGGAGCGGTGCCTGTGGACGACTGGTGAGCTGTGGACGGCCCCCCGTGCACGGGACCGATCTGATAATCGACGGCCCCTATGCTGGCCGCGTGACGAAGGACTGGTACGCCTGGCACGCCGACTACGACCAGCCCGGCTCGGCGCTGTCCCGCCGTCTCGCCGAGCTGCGAAGCCGGATCCGGGACGCGCTGGACGCCGCGCCGGCCGGTCCGCTGCGGGTGATCAGTCTCTGCGCCGGCCAGGGTCGGGACCTGATCCCGGTGCTCGCCGCTCATCCCCGGCGGGACGACGTCACCGCCCGCCTGGTCGAGCTGGATCCACGCAACGTCGAGGTGGCCCGGGCGGCCGCCGCCGGGGCCGGCCTGCGCGGGGTGGAGGTGGTGGCGGGCGACGCGGCGCTGACCGACCGGTACGCCGATCTCGTGCCGGCCGACCTGGTCCTGGTCTGCGGCATCTTCGGCAACATCGTCGACGCCGACATCCGGGCCACGGTGCGGCACTGCGCCGCGCTGTGCGCCACCGGCGGCACGGTGTTCTGGACCCGGCACCGCCGCGAGCCGGACCTGGTGCCCGCCATCTGCGACTGGTTCGCCGAGGCGGGCTTCACCCCGGTCGCGGTGAGCAGCCCCGCCGACGAGGTGGGCGTGGGCGTGCATCGGTTCACCGGTATGCCCGACCCGCTGGAGACCGGCGTGCGGATGTTCGAGTTCGTCGGCGACGACCGGCTGACCCGGTCCGGCCGCTCGGTGGGCCAGGCCGCGCCTGCGACCCACCCCCTGACCGATCCGAGGGAGTCGAGATGACCACTGTGGACAACGTCAGCCACCCGTCCCGGGTGGCCGGGCCGGACGAGGCGATCAGCGCCGAAGAACTCCAGTTGGCCGCGCGCAACCACGGGATCCCGCTGGAGGCGCTCCGCTACGACGTGACCCCGGCCGGCCTGCACTACCTGCTCATCCACTACGACATCCCGGACATGGACCCGGCGGCGCACACGCTGACCGTCGACGGGGCGGTGCGGCGGCCGCTCACCCTGGACCTGGGCGCGCTGCGGGAGCGGCCCCGGGTCACCCACCGGGTCACCCTGGAGTGCGCCGGCAACGGACGGGCGTTGCTGCACCCGCGGCCGGTCAGCCAGCCGTGGCTGGTGGAGGCGGTGGGCAACGCGGAGTGGACCGGCACGCCGCTGGCGCCGCTGCTGCGCGAGGCCGGGCTCGCCGCCGACGCGGTGGATGTGGTCTTCACCGGGGCGGACCACGGGGTGGAGCGCGGCGTCGAGCAGGACTACCAGCGGGCGCTGCCGGTCGCGGACGCGCTGCGCGAGGAGGTGCTGCTCGCGTACGAGATGAACGGTGCTCCCCTGCTGCCCCAGCACGGCGCGCCGCTGCGGCTGATCGTGCCCGGCTGGTACGGCATGGCGCACGTCAAGTGGCTGCGGAACGTGCGGGTGCTGGCCGAGCCGTTTGACGGCTACCAGAACGCCGTGGCGTACCGGCTGCGGCAGGACGCCGACGACCCTGGCGTGCCGGTGACCCGGATCGAGCCCCGGGCGCTTGTCCGCCCGCCGGGCTTCCCGGACTTCATGTCGCGTACCCGGGTGCTGCGGCCGGGTCCGTGCACCGTGGACGGTCGGGCCTGGTCGGGGTACGCGCCGGTGACGGCGGTGGAGGTGACCTTCGACGGCGGTACGACCTGGGTGCCGGCGACCGTGGACGGGCCGACCGGGGGTGAGTGGGCCTGGCGGCGGTGGCACGTCGAGTGGCGCCCGACGCCGGGGCGCTACGCGCTGGGCGCGCGGGCGACCGACGCCTCCGGGCGTACCCAGCCGGTCGAGCAGCCGTGGAACCGGGGTGGTTTTGCCAACAACCTGGTGCAGCGGGTCGAGGTGGTGGTGCTGGCGGAGTGATCCGCCGTCGGCGGCGGGCGGCGCGTCGGCCGTCCCGCCGCCCCGGTCAGCCGCCGAATCCGGAGTCTGCGGGAAGCGAGATGTCGGGCTTTTCGAGCTCTTCCACATTGACGTCCTTGAACGTCATCACCCGGACATTCTTGACGAATCGCGCAGGCCGGTACATGTCCCACACCCAGGCGTCATGCATCTCGACCTCGAAGTAGACCTCACCGTCCGAGTTGCGGACGTGCAGATCGACCTGATTGGCCAGGTAGAAGCGGCGCTCGGTCTCCACCACGTAGGAGAACTGGCGGACAATGTCGCGGTACTCCCGGTAGAGCTGCAGCTCCATCTCGGTCTCGTACTTTTCGAGATCTTCCGCGCTCATCGCACTCCGCCTTCCATGACCACATCTTCCCCCACCGGCGCTGGAGGTCGCGGCTGCTCGCCCAACGCCACGCCGACGGTACCCCCTGGCGCGCCGGAACGCTCCATCGGCTCGTCCGGGCTCCCGGCGGGCCCCTCCTCCGGGCCGCCGAAGAGCGCCGCGACGGAGCCGCCGAACAGCGGCTCGTCCGGGCCCGGGCCACTGAACAGCGGCCCCTCCGTGTCGCCGGCCGCCGGCCGCCGCGAGCGGGGCGGCCGCCCGTCCCGGCCGGAGACGGTGGCGACGTTGACGTACGAGAAGCGGTGCTCCCGGCACGGCCCGAGCTCCCGCAGCGCGGCGGTGTGCTCAGGCGTGATGTAGCCCTTGTGCTCGGCGAAGCCGTAGCCCGGGTACCGCCCGTCCAGCTCGACCATGATCCGGTCCCGGGTGACCTTGGCCAGCACACTCGCCGCCGCCACGCAGGCGGCCACCCGGTCCCCCTTCCAGACCGCCAGCCCCGGCACGTCCAGCCCGTCGACGCCGAAACCGTCGCTCAACACGTACTCGGGACGGGTGGTCAGCGAGGCGAGCGCCCGGCGCATGGCGGCCAGGTTGCACACGTGCAGCCCACGCGCGTCGACCTCGTCGGCCGGGATGACCACCACGGCGTACGCCAGGGCCCGCGCCACCACCTCGTCGTAGATCCGCTCCCGGCTGGCCGGGGTGAGCAGCTTGGAATCGGCCAGCCCCTCGATCTCGCCACGGCGCCCCTCGGGCAGCACCGCCGCAGCGGCCACCAGCGGGCCGGCACACGCGCCACGGCCGGCCTCGTCGGCACCGGCCACGTGGCGGAAGCCCCGCCGTTGCAGGGCCCGTTCGAGGGCGTAGAGGCCGCCGTCGCGGCGCACCACCGTACGCGGGGGCGTCAGCACGGCTCACCCCCCGCGGCGGACCGGTCCCCGGCCAGCGCGGCGGCGAGCCGGTCCGGCAGGTCCGGCGGGTAGAAGCGCTCGGCGGTCGCGGACAGCTCCGCCAGCGACCACCAGCGGTGGCCGGACACGCTGGCCCGCTCGACCTCGTCGAAGCCGGTCGTGTCGACCTCCCAGGCGGGCACCCGGACCAGGAAGAACTCCTGCTCCTGGCGGTACCAGACGCCGTCGAACGGGAACTCGACCGTCTCCGCCCAGACCGGCGCGCCCAGCTCCGCCGGGGTGAGCCGCAGCCCGGTCTCCTCGGCCAACTCCCGGGCCGCGCCCGCGGCGGGGCTCTCCCCCGGATCCAGTCCCCCGCCCGGGGTGAACCAGTAGGCGTGCCCCGGTCGGCCCGGATCGGTGCCGGCGAACAGCAGCACCCGGTCGGACGCATCGACGAGCAGCACGCGGGCCGCGCGACGAGGGGTGTAGACGGTCACGGCCCAAGCCTGCCAGACGCGTCCGACGAACGCCCACGCCCTCCGGGGTCAGGGATTGGGAATCCCGTCGAACTGCTTCGGCACGGTGAGCCAGGTCGCCCGGCCGACCGGCCAGAAGATCGTGAAGGCCCGCCCGACCACCCGGTCCTCGGGGATGGTGGCCTCGTTGATGTCCTCGCCGGACTGCTGCCAGTGCTCCAGCGAGTCGCCGGAGGCCTGCCGATGGTCACCCATCACCCAGAGCCGGCCATCCGGCACGGTGATGTCGAAGTCCTGGTCGGCGGGCTTGTTGCCGGGGAAGAGATACGGCTCGTCGAGCGGCTTGCCGTTGATCACCAGCCGCTCCGCGCCGCCGGTGCGGTCGCAGCAGACCACGTGGTCACCGCCGACGCCGATCACCCGCTTGATGAAGTCCTCGCCCTCCGGATTGCCGCTCCAGTCGGTGGGCGCCTTGAAGACGATCACCTCGCCCCGGTGCGGCGAGCGGAAGTCGTAGACCAGTTTGTTGACCAGCACCCGATCGTCGATCTTGAGAGTGTTCTCCATCGACGGGGACGGGATGAAGAAGGTCTGCAGCACGAAGGCACGTACCAGCACTGCGACCAGGATCGCCACGCCCAGGAGGATGGGCAACTCCTTCCAGAAGGAGCTGCGCGGCTTTTCGGTCTGCTCGTCAATCACGGGAGGAGCCTACGTCCCCAGGCGCGGCGCAGTCGCCCCGAACTCGCGAGAACGGAGAGCGTGGCCGTGACCGGGAGGATCAGGACGACGCCGCCCACCGGGTCCGGATCGACGGGCACCGGTCCGGCCGGCGCGGCCTTGGGTTGCGGCAGGTCGGCGAAGGTCTGCGGGACCGGCAGGGTGGCCCACCGCTGCGACGGCCACACGATCATGAAGGCCCGGCCCACGACGTTGTCAATCGGCACCGGGCCCTGGCACCGGGCGTCCTGGGAGACCAGCCGGTGGTCGCCCATCACGAAGATCTGCCCCGGGGGTACGACCACCTCGGTGAACTGCCGGGAGCGGCACTCCTTCGGGTTCGGGGGCAGCTCGACCGGCGAGTCCTCCGACACGTACGCCCGCTCGTCCAACGGCACGTCGTTGACCACGACGCGGCCGTCGTCGCAGCACCAGATCCGGTCGCCCGGAACGCCGATGACCCGCTTGATGAAGTCCTTCTCGCCGGGGCGGCTGATCCCCACCAGGTCGCCGAGGGTGCGGCCGACCTTGCCGGCGAAGTTGGTCGGCGGCGCCGGGGCCTCCTGAGCCACCCACCGGTCGGTGCCCCGGAAGACCACGACCTCACCCCGGGCCGGGTCACGGACGTCGTAGACGACCTTGTTGACCAGCACCCGGTCGCCGATGAGGAGGGTGTCCTCCATCGAGCCGGAGGGGATGAAGAACGCCTGGAGCAGGAAGGTGCGGATCAGCACGGCCAGGCAGAAGGCGACCACCAGGAGCAGGGGCAGCTCCTGCCAGAGGGGCATCTGCCGGCGGGAGCGCCGGGCCCGCCGGCGTAACGGATCGACGGTGCCGTCCTCGTCAAGCATCTGCACCATGCCACTCTCCGGTCCGCGGAAACGACACTACCGCCCGGGAGTCTCGCCAGGAGACCCCACGGGCGGTAGTGGATCGCTGTGCCACCGCGTCGAGCACGCGCGGTGTGCCGTCCCCCTGCTCCCGTACGACCAGGGTAATGCGCTCCGGTCGATACCACATACGGGCAGGTCAGGCGGCGTGGCGCAAGGAAATTCAGCTCGCCGGCTGCTTCTCGCGCAGCTCCTTGATCTTGGCCTTCTTGCCGCGCAGCTCACGCAGGTAGTAGAGCTTGGCGCGCCGCACGTCACCGCGGGTCACGACCTCGATCCGGTCGATCGCCGGGCTGTTGACCGGGTAGGTCCGCTCGACACCCACGCCGAAGCTGACCTTGCGGACCGAGAAGGTCTCGCGCAGGCCGTCACCCTGGCGGCGGATGACGACGCCCTGGAAGATCTGGACCCGGGACCGGTTGCCCTCGACAACCCGCGCGTGCACCTTGACGGTGTCACCGGCACGGAAGTCGGGGATGTCAACGCGCTTCGACTGGGCGTCAAGGGCGTCCAGGATGTTCATCGCTGCGTCCTCGTGAGGCTCACGGCGCACCGTCAGTCGATGCGCGAATGGGTGATTCTGACCCCCGGGTGGTGGCCGGCGACGCCGACCCCGGTCGAGGGTCCTCGCAACCGCCCACGGCGTGGACGGATGCGGCAACCCCCCTACTTTGCCACATCCCCCGGCGACAGCTGAAATCCGCCCCGGTCCAACGCCGCCCGGTCCCGCTTGTCCAGGCTCTCCGGGGGCAGCGTGGCGATCATGTCGGGGCGGCGGGCCGCCGTACGCAGCAGCGACTCGTCGCGCCGCCAGCGGGCGATCTTCCCGTGGTCGCCGGAGCGCAGCACCTCGGGCACCTCGTGCCCGCGCCAGGTCGCCGGCTTGGTGTACATCGGCGCCTCCAGCAGCCCGTGGGCGTGCGACTCCTCGTCCAGCGAGCCGGCGTTGCCGAGCACCCCGGGCAGCAGCCGGGTGACCGCCTCCAGGATCACCAGCACCGCCACCTCGCCGCCGAAGAGCACGTAGTCGCCGAGGGAGACCTCGGTCACCCGCATCCGGGTCGCCGCGTGGTCGAGCACCCGCTGGTCGATGCCCTCGTACCGGCCGCAGGCGAAGAGCAGGTGCGGCTCGGCGGCCAGCTCGTGCGCCATCGCCTGGGTGAACCGGACGCCGGCCGGGGAGGGCACCAGCAGCCGGGGCTCCGGTTCGCCGCCGGCGGGGACGAGAGCGTCCAGCGCCTCACCCCACGGCTCCGGCCGCATCACCATGCCGGGCCCGCCGCCGTAGGGCGTGTCGTCGACCGTGCGGTGCACGTCGTGGGTCCAGGCCCGCAGATCGTGTACGGCCAGCCGCAGGCTGCCGTTCGCCCGCGCCTTGCCGATCAGCGACAGGTCGAGCGGGGCGAAATATTCCGGGAAGATCGACACGATGTCGACGCGCATGACGGCTGGCTCCAGCTACAGGTCGAGCAGGCCGCCGGGCGGGTCGACGACGACGCGACCGCCGGCGAGGTCCACCTCGGGCACGATCGCCTTGACGAACGGGATCAGCGCGGTCCGCCCCTCGGGGCGCCGCAGCACCAGCAGGTCGGAGGCGGGAGCGTGGTCGATCCGGGCCACCTCGCCCAGCCGCTCGCCCTGCCGGGTGACCACCGCGAGGCCGACGAGCTGGTGGTCGTGGAACTCCTCCGGGTCCTCCGGCGGAGCGACGTCGGCGCTGTCCACGCCGACCAGGGTGCCGCGCAGCGCCTCGGCGACGTTGCGGTCCGGCACGCCCTCGAAGGCGACCAGCAGCCGACCCTGGTGCCAGCGCGCCGACTCGACGGTCAACTCGGCCGGCACCCGGTAGGCCCCGGGCTCCGCGGGCGCGACCGCCCCGGAGTCGGTGCGCAGCACCGTCCCCGGGGCGAACCGTGCTTCGGGCTCATCGGTCCGCACCTCCACGGTGACCTCACCGCGGATCCCGTGCGGCTTGCCGACCCTGCCGACGATGAGAAGCATCAGTACGAGTCGACGATGTCGACGCGCACCCCGCGCCCACCGATGGAGCCGATCACCTGGCGCAGCGCCTTGGCGGTCCGACCGGACCGCCCGATCACCGTGCCGAGGTCCTCCGGGTGCACGCGGACCTCGAGCCGCTTACCCCGACGGGAATCGACCATCCGCACCCGGACGTCGTCCGGGTGGTCGACGATCCCCTTGACCAGGTGCTCCAGGGCGGGACGCAGCGCCATGTCAGGCCTGCTCGCCGGACTCTGCACCGGTCTGCTCCTCGGCCTGCGGCGCCTCGGCCGGGGCCTGCGCCTTGGCGGCCTTCTTGGCCGGCGCCGGGGTCTCGGCCACGCCGGCGGCGGCCTTCGCCTCGGCCTCGTACGCCGCCTTGCGGTCGGCCCGCTCCGGGGCGACCTTCAGCGGCGCCGGGGCCGGCAGGCCCTTGAACTTCTGCCAGTCACCGGTCAGCTCCAGCAGGCGCTGCACCGCCTCGCTCGGCTGCGCGCCGACGGACAGCCAGTACTGGACCCGCTCCGACTTGACCTCGATCACCGAAGGGTCCTCCTTCGGCTGGTACACACCGACGAACTCGATCGCGCGACCGTCACGCTTGGTGCGCGAGTCGGCGACGACGATGCGGTACTGCGGGTTGCGGATCTTACCCATCCGCAGGAGCCGGATCTTTACGGCCACAGTTGTTTCGCTCCTGTTGCGATCTCACCGGCCCGTACGGGCGGTGTGCGGGTGAGCGCCGACCGGCACAGTGGGGTTGGGCCGGAGGCTGCTCGGTGGACTGGCGGCGCGCCCGGGTTAGAGGGCGCCGGACGCGCGCCGGATACCAGCGAACCATTCTGCCAGATCCGGCCCCGATCTCTCACACCGGACCCGGACTGGTCACCCGCGTCGACTCCAGCGTGACGCACGACACGCTCAACGCACCGGCGGCCGGTCCCAGCCCGGCGGCAGCCCGTCCGGTACGTCCCATGCGACCGGCGGGGTGAAATCGCACCAGGTGCCGTCGAACGGGAACTCGCCCGACTCGGCGATCCGGATCACCCGCTCCCCCTCGGCCCGGACCGCCTTCTCGTCGGGCACCCAGTAGTCGTCCGGGAAGGCGAGGCGCTCGACGAACTCCTCCTCGTCCTTCCACTCCCAGCGGAGATCCGGGTGCACCACCACGTCGAGGTCCTGGTCCGTCATGTCGACCCCGGCCACCGCGCCGTCGTCCCAGCGGACGGCGGGCTCCTCCAGGTTGACGTACCAGTTCTTGAACCGGCCCCGGTCGTCGCGGAACCACCACACCGAATGGGCGGCACCGGTGGGCAGGAACTTCAGCACCGGCGGCCCGTTCCAGCGGCCCTGGGCGAGCCGGTACGACGAGGTGATCCACTCGGCGAACGGCATGGCCCGCATGCCCAGCCCCGCCTCGGTCACCTCGTTCGCCACCGGCGCGCCCCGGGCGATCCAGAGCAGCAGCCCCCGGTCGTCGTCGCGGACCACCCGGGCCGAGCGGACCCAACCGATCCGCCCGTGCCGCACGTTGCGGTGCATGATCAGCCGACCCGGCGCGAACCGGCCGACCGAGCCGCCCGGGCGCACCTCAGTAGGCGCGGGCGAGGACGGCGATCAGATCCGGCTCGTCCTCGGAGTCCGGCACCGAGCCGTCGGCCCGCAGCAGGCACCGGACGGTGACGCCCTGCGCGTTCGCGTCGGCCTCGCCCTGGACGCCGACCGCCGACCACGGCACCCGGGCCCAGCCGGTAGCCGCCGCCTCGATCGCCTCGGCGAGGGTGGCGACGTCGGTGGTGCGGGACTGCCGGAAGGCCAACGCCTGGTCGTGCAGCGACTGCTGGTCGGCCTCCAGCGCGGCGAGGACCGCGCCGACCACGTCGGCCACCGGCGTCGCGGCCTTCGAGCCGTCCGTACGCCGGACCACCACCGCGTTGCCGGCGGCCAGGTCACGGGGGCCGACCTCGACGCGGACCGGGTAGCCACGCAGCTCGGCGTCAACGGCCCGGCGGCCGAAGGCGGTGTCGGTCCGGTCGTCCAGCGCGACCCGGACACCGGCGTCGCGCAGCGCGTCGCGGAGCTTGGCCGCCGCCTCGGCCACGCCCTCGCCGTCCTTGACGATCATCACGTACGCCTGGACCGGCGCCAGCTTCGGCGGCACCCGCAGGCCGTTGTCGTCCCCGTGGCACATGATCAGGCCGCCGAGCATCCGGGTCGAGGTGCCCCAGGAGGTCGTCCAGGCGTGCTCCCGGCCACCCTCGGCCGAGGAGAAGCTGATGTCGAACGCCCGAGCGAAGTTCTGGCCCAGCTCGTGACTGGTGCCCAGCTGGAGCGCCTTCCCGTCACCCATCATGCCTTCGCAGGTGTAGGTGGCGGTCGCGCCGGCGAAGCGCTCGCGGGCGGTCTTCAGGCCGACCACCACCGGGATGCCGAGCACGTTGACCATCAGGTCCTCGTACGCCTCGTGCAGGATCCGCCGGGCGTAGGCGCGGGCGTCCTCACGGGTGGCGTGCGCGGTGTGCCCCTCCTGCCAGAGGAACTCGCTGGTACGCAGGAAGATCCGCGGGCGCAGCTCCCAGCGGACCACGTTCGCCCACTGGTTGAGCAGCAGCGGCAGGTCCCGGTACGAGTCGATCCACTTGGCCATGAACTCGCCGATCACCGTCTCGCTGGTGGGACGGACCACCACCGGCTCGGCGAGCTGCTTGCCCCCACCGTGGGTGACCACGGCCAGCTCCGGCGAGAAGCCCTCGACGTGCTCGGCCTCGCGCTTGAGGTAGCTCTCCGGGATGAAGAGCGGGAAGTAGGCGTTCTCCGCGCCGGCCGCCTTGATCCGGGCGTCCATCTCCGCCTGCATCCGCTCCCAGATGGCGTAGCCCGCCGGTCGGATGACCATGGTGCCCCGCACCGGGCCGTTGTCGGCCAGCTTGGCCTTGGCGATCAGGTCCTGGTACCAGCGGGGGAAATCCTCCGCACGGGGAGTGAGCACGCGTGCCATGAGCGCACATCCTATGCGCCGGGTGCGCCGCCGCAGCGCCCGGGAGGCCGCCCGCGCCGTGTCGCGTCGCCCCGAGCCCAGCGCCCCGCGCGAAATCCACACAGATTCCCGGAAAGAGTGCCCTTCCGCACCGGACTGAGCACTCTTCCCGGACAGACGCGGTCAGCCAGGCGGCAGGGGACGGGGTCAGCGCAGCACGCGGCCGCGCAGGACGATGCGGGACGGGGTGCGGACCACCCGGAGGTCGCGGCGCGGGTCCTCGGGATAGACGACCAGGTCGGCGAGGCCGCCCTCGACCAGGCCGGGGAAGCCGAGCCACTCGCGGGCGCGCCAGGACGCGGCGGCGAGGACGTCCTCGGTGGACATGCCGGCCCGCTCGTGCAGCAGCAACATCTCCTCGGCGGCCAGCCCGTGGTCGATGCCCCCGCCCGCGTCGGTGCCGACGTAGATCGGCACGCCCGCCTCGTACGCGGCCCGGACCACCTCGGGGAAGCGGTCGCGCAGGGCGAGCATGTGGTCGGCGTACCCAGGGAACCTGGGGCGGGCCTGGTCGGCGATGCCACCGAAGGTCTGAATGTTGATCATCGTGGGGACCAGCGCGGTGCCCTGACGGGCCATCAGGTCGATCAAATCCAGGCTGAGCCCGGTGCCGTGCTCCACCGAGTCCACCCCGGCCCGCACCATGATCTCCACGGCCGACTCGGAGAAGGTGTGCACCGCGGCGCGTGCCCCGGCGGCGTGCGCGGCGGCGACGGCGGCCGTCATGGTGTCCGCGTCCCAGGCCGGGGCCAGGTCACCGACGCCCCGGTCGATCCAGTCCCCGACCAGCTTGACCCAGCCGTTGCCGGCGGCGGCCTGCGCCGCCACCGTCGCGGCCACCTCGGCCGCGCCGACCTCCACCCCGATGTCCCGCAGGTAGCGCTTCGGCGGTGCGACGTGCCGGCCGGCGCGGGCCAGCCGCGGCAGCTCCGGGTCGTCGTCGAGTTCCGGGTAGGGGTACGGCGAGCCGGCGTCCCGGATGGCCAGCACCCCGGCGTCCCGGTCGGTACGCGCCAGCTCTCGGGCCTGGTCAAGCGCGGTGATCGGGGCGCCGCCCCGGGCGATGCCGATGTGGCAGTGGGCGTCGGTCAGGCCGGGAAGCACGAAGCCGCCGTCGGCGACGGTCTCCGCGCCGGGCACCGGTTCGAAGGTGACGCGGTCGCCGACCAGCCACACGTCCCGGACCTCGTCGTCGGGCAGGAGCACACCGCGCACATGCAGAGCCATGTGCACAGTCCTACCCGATCACTCCCCGTCCCGGGCGAGCAGGTCGCCCCGCCCGGTGGTGCGGGCGGGCACGACGACGGCCCCGCCACCACGGGGTGACGGGGCCGTCGGAGGTCGGCGACGCGCGGTCAGCGAGGGTTCTTGTCCCCGCCCTTGCCGAGCTTGTTGAAGTCGATCTTCGGGAGCTTGAAGCCCGGCGGCAGGCCCTGGCCACCGGCCAGGTCCCCCGGGTCCAGGCCCGGCGGGAGCTGCGGCATGCCGCCCGGGAAGCCGCCCGGCAGGCCGGCGCCGGTACGCGGCCGGCCGCCGCCCTTGGTGCCCTTGCGCTTGTTCTTCGGCGACTTGGTCGCCTTGCGCCGGCCGCCTCCGGGCAGGCCCATCATGCCGCCCATCTGCTTCATCATCTTCTGCGCGTCGGCGAAGCGGTTGAGCAGCTGGTTGACGTCCATCACGGTGACCCCGGAGCCGTTGGCGATCCGGGCGCGCCGGGAGCCGTTGATGATCTTCGGGTTGGTGCGCTCGCCGGGGGTCATCGACCGGATGATCGCGGTGACCCGGTCGAAGTGCTTGTCGTCCAGCTCGGCGAGCTGGTCCTTCATCTGCCCCATGCCCGGCATCATGGCCAGCACGTTGGCGATCGGCCCCATCCGCCGGACCGCGATGAGCTGATCGAGGAAGTCCTCCAGGGTGAAGGTCTCGCCGCCCATCAGCTTGGCGGTCATCTTCTCCTTCTGATCGGCGTCGAAGGCCGCCTCGGCCTGCTCGATCAGCGTGAGGACGTCGCCCATGCCGAGGATCCGGCTGGCCATCCGGTCGGGGTGGAAGACGTCGAAGTCCTCCAGCTTCTCGCCGGTGGAGGCGAAGAGGATCGGCTGCCCGGTGACCTCGCGGACGGAGAGCGCGGCACCACCGCGGGCGTCGCCGTCGAGCTTGGAGAGGACCACGCCGCTGATGCCGACACCGTCACGGAACGCCTCGGCGGTGCGGACCGCGTCCTGACCGACCATGGCGTCGATGACGAAGATGACCTCGTCGGGCTGGACCGCGTCCCGGATGTCGGCGGCCTGCTGCATCATCTCGGCGTCGATACCGAGCCGGCCGGCGGTGTCGACGATGACGATGTCCCGGGCGGCCCGCTTGGCGTGCTCGATCGAGTCGCGCGCCACCTGCACCGGGTCGCCGACGCCGTTGCCGGGCGCCGGGGCGTACACCTCGACGCCGGCCCGGCCGCCGAGCACCTGGAGCTGCCCGACGGCGTTGGGGCGCTGGAGGTCGGCGGCGACCAGCAGCGGCTGGTGGCCCTGGGCCTTGAGCCAGCGGGCCAGCTTGCCGGCGAGGGTGGTCTTACCGGAACCCTGGAGACCGGCCAGCATGATCACGGTCGGCGGCTGCTTGGCGAACTGGAGCCGGCGCCCCTCGCCACCGAGGACGTTGATCAGCTCCTCGTTGACGATCTTGATGATCTGCTGGGCCGGGTTGAGCGCCTGGGAGACCTCGGCGCCCCGGGCCCGCTCCTTGACGTTCGCGATGAACCCCTTGACCACCGGCAGGGCGACGTCGGCCTCCAGCAGCGCCATGCGGATCTCGCGCGCGGTGGCGTCGATGTCGGCGTCGGTGAGCCGTCCCTTGCCGCGGAGCTTGGTGAAGATCCCGGACAGGCGGTCACTCAAGGTGTCAAACACACGAACATCCCGTTTGTCGTCTTCGGCGGGCACGATCAGCCAGCGCGCACAAGGCCGGCTACCCGCAAGGGTAACGGTCCCGCCTCCCCACTGCTTCCCGCCAGCCGACCCCCGCGCGAGATCACGCTGGTCCGGGCCGCAGCTCCGCCCGCCCCACGGTGGCCACCGTGGTCCTGCCGGCGCCGAACCCGCCGGACGATCACGAGGCGATCAGCCCCGACTGGTACGCGAAGACCACCAGCTGGGCCCGGTCCCGGGCGCCCAGCTTGACCATGGCCCGGCTCACGTGGGTACGCGCGGTGGCCGGGCTCACCACCAGCCGCTCGGCGATCTCGGCGTTGCTCAGCCCCTCGCCGACCAGCCCCACCACCTCCCGTTCCCGGTCGGTGAGGGTGTCCAGCCGCGGGTGCGGCCGAGGCACCCGGGCCGGCCGGGTGGCGAACTCCCGGACCACCCGCCGGGTCACCGACGGGGACAGCAGCGCCTCGCCCTCGGCGACCAGCCGGATCGCCCGGAGCAGCTCGGCCGGGCGGGTGTCCTTGGTCAGGAAGCCGCTGGCCCCGTGCCGGAGCGCGTCGAAGACGTACTCGTCCAGCTCGAAGGTGGTCAGGACGACCACCCGGGTGCCGGCCAGCCCGGGGTCGGCGACGATGCGTCGGGTCGCCTCGATGCCGTCCACGCCGGGCATCCGGACGTCCATCAGCACCACGTCGGGGCGCTCCCGGCGGGCCAGCTCGACGGCGGCGAGCCCGTCGGCGGCCTCCCCGACCACCGCGAGGTCGTCCTCGCTCTCCACCAGGGCACGCAGCCCGATCCGGACCAGATCCTGATCGTCCGCGAGCAACACCGTGATCATGTGGCCTCCTCCACCGGCAGTGTCGCGTACACCCGGAAGCCGCCGGTGGAGGCGGGGCCGGCGGTGAACGACCCACCCAGCGCGGTGACGCGCTCCCGCATGCCGGCCAGGCCGTAGCCGGCGGTCCGGCCCGGCGGCGCGGCGGCGCCCCGGCCGGTGTCGGTCACCTCCACGGTGACCTCGGTGGGCGCGTACCGGAGGCGGACGATGGCGGTGGCCGGGCCGGCGTGGCGCAGCACATTGGTCAGCGCCTCCTGCACCACCCGGTACGCGGCCAGGTCCACCGCCACCGGCAACGCGCGGGGCTCCCCGTCGACCTCGACGGTCACCGGCACCCCGGCGCCGGCGAGCCGCTCGCGCAACTGCGGGAGCTGGGCCAGCCCGGGGGCCGGCGCCCGCTCGTCGACCGGCTCGTCGCGCCGCACGACGGTGAGGGTGACCCGCAGCTCGTCCAGCGCCTCCTTGCTGGTGCGGCTGATCGCGGTCAACGCCGCCTCGGCCTGCTCCGGCCGCTTGGCCAGCAGGTGCAGCGCGATCTCCGCCTGCATGTGGATGGCGGCGAGGCCGTGCCCGACCACGTCGTGCACCTCCCGGGCCACCCGCAGCCGTTCGGCGTCGGCCAGCCGGCGGGCGTCGTCCACCCGGTTGCGGGCCGCGCTCTCCCGGCCCAGCCGCACCGTGGTGCCCACCGCGAACGGCACGACCACCCAGGCGGCAGCGGGCATCAGGCCGAGCAGGCCGAGTGACCGGACGCCCACGAAGACGTGGAGCAGCAGCACGGCCAGGGCGAGGCCGCAGGCCACCGCCGCGGGCCGCACCGGCCGGTACGCGGCCACCGTGTAAACCGCGACGAGGAAAGAGAGCAGGATGGGCCCGTACGGGTAGCCGAGCACCAGGTACGCCGTGGTCGCCGCGGTGACCACGGCCAGGGTGGCCAGCGGCCAGCGCCGCCGAACGGCCAGGGCGAGCGCGGCCACCACGACCAGCGGGTACGTCGCCCGGCCGGTGCCCACTCCCTGGTTGAGGCCGGCCGGCGCGGTGCCAAACAGGCCGATGACGAGCAGGGCCAGGGCGACCAGGGCGTCGAAGACGCCGTCGCCCCAGCCGCTCCGGTTCCGGTCCACGCCGTCCCTCCCCGCCGGCCTCAGCCGATGTCCCGCCGGCGCAGCAGCGCCCCGCCGATCGCCGCGAAGGCGACCAGGTACGCCGCGACCACGAGGGCCGCCTGCCCGCCCCCGACCGTCGCCGCGACGCCGGGGGTGTCGCCGGGCGAGCCCAGCGCCGCGGCCAGCGACCCGGCGTTCGGGCCGGGCAGCCCCTTCTGCACCTGCGCCACCCAGTCGAGCAGCGGCGCGGCGATCGCGGCGAGCAGGTTCTGCACGGCGAGCATCCACACCAGCCCCAGACCGACCGGGAGCGCCACCGCCCGCAGGGCGACGGCGAGCACGGCACCGAGCATGGCCCACATCGTCGCGATGAGCCACCCCGCGCCGATCCCGGTGAGCAGGTCGCCGGCCGACGGCCAGTGCACCGGCTGCCCCTCGGCGAGCGCGATGAGCACGCTGGCCACCGCCCCGACCGCGAAGACGGCGAGCACCACGGCCAGCGCGGCGGCGGCGAGGGCGAGCAGCTTGCCGGCGTACACCTCCAGCCGGGACGGGCCCTGGGAGAGCACCGTCTTCCAGGTGCCCCAGCCGTACTCGCCGCCGACGGTGAGCACCCCGAGGATCAGCACGATCGAGCCGAGGAAGACCGGCAGGCCGCCGAGCGAGTTACCGACCAGCTGGTCGGGCAGCAGCATGGGCAGGGTCCGGTCGGTGTTCGGCCCGGTCGTCCCGCCGGCGATGCTGGCGTACGGGAAGACGTAGGTGAAGATCAGCGCGAGGACCAGTGTGATGGCCAGCAGCAGCCAGGTCGCCGGGCGGCGGACCAGCTTGATCAGTTCGGCGCGGAAGCTACGCGACATCGGCCGTTCCCTTCTCGATGAGGTCGAAGAAGACCTGCTCCAGGTCCCGTTCGCGGGGGCGCAGCTCGCGCACGGCGAGCCCGGCGCCGACCAGCTCGGTGTTGAGCCAGGCGGCCCGCTCCGGCTCGACGGCGAGCTCCAGCGCGCCGTCGACCACCCGCACCCGCTCGGCGCCGACGAGCGTCCGGACCCGTGCCGCCGCCTCGTCGAGCGGGTCGGCGAGCACCCGCAGCCCGGCCGTGCCGCGCAGCTCGGCGACGCTCCCCTCGGCGATCAGCCGTCCCCGGGAGATCACCCCGACCCGGTCGCAGACCTGCTCGACCTCGCCGAGCAGGTGGCTGGAGACCAGGACGGTGCAGCCGCCCGCGCCGAGCCGGCGGATCAGCGTGCGCATGTCCGCCATGCCGGCCGGGTCGAGGCCGTTGGTCGGCTCGTCGAGGATCAGCAGGCGCGGGTCCTTGAGCAGGGCGGCGGCGACGCCGAGCCGCTGCTTCATGCCCAACGAGTAGCCGGCGTACCGGTCGCCGGCCCGGTCGGTGAGGTCGACCAGGTCGAGCACGAGCGCCACCCGGTCGGCGCCGACCCCGGCGTAGCGGGCGAGCACCGTCAGGTTGTCCCGCCCGGAGAGGTACGGATAGAAGGCGGGCCCCTCGATCAGCGCCCCGACCCCGGTGAGTCGGCCGGCGCCGGGGGGACGGCCGAGCAGCCGTACCGTGCCGGCGGTGGGGCGGACCAGCCCGAGCAGCATGCGCAGGGTGGTGGTCTTGCCGGCGCCGTTGGGGCCGAGGAAGCCGTACACCTCGCCGGGGTGCACGGTCAGGTGGAGATCGTCGACGGCGGTCAGTGCGCCGTACCGTTTGGTGAGCCCTTCGGTGTGCACTGGCAGGTTCATGCCCCGAGACTGCCGCTTCCCGGGTCGCGCAACGTCGCCCCGCGAGCGGCACCTCACCTACGCCCCGGGACGTAGGCGGCGTCTACACGGCGGCGAGGACGGCGGCCTCGACGCGGTCCCGTTCGGCGTCGGAGGGCCAGCCGCCGACCAGGTAGAACGCGTCCACCACGTCGGCGCCGAGGGTGGAGATCCGGGCCGCCCGGACCTGGGCGCCGGCCTCGTCGAGGGCGCAGCTGACCCGGTAGAGCAGCCCGGCCGCGTCGGCGGCGCGCAGCTCCAGCAGCACCGCGTCGGTGGCCGCCTCGCGGTGCCAGACCACCCGCGGCGCGGCGGCACCCTGGCTGCGGGTGGCCAGGGCCCGGCCGCGCAGCCGCTGGGTGACCGAGACGTCGCCGGCGACCGCGCGGCGCAGGTCGGCGGTGAGCGCGATCGGGTCGGGCGCCAGGCCGTAGCGGGGCTGCACCCGGCACTCGACCAGGGCCCGGCCGTCGACCGTGGAGGCGTCCGCGGAGATCACCTCCAGCCGGTGCAGGGCCAGGCAGCCGGCCACCGTGGCGAGCAGGCCGCGTCGGTCCGCCGCCGCCACCGACACCCGGTCCTCCGCCAGGTGTACGACCGGCAGCGGCCCCGCGACCAGCGCCGGATCCGGGGCGGGCGGCGCCGGCACCACGCCGGTGTCCAGCGCGGTACGCACCCGGGCGACCAGCTCGGCGACGAGCCGCCCCTTCCAGTCGGACCAGGCAGCCGGCCCGGTGGCGGCGGCGTCGGCCCGGACCAGGGCGTGCAGCAGCTCCAGGGTGGTGGTGTCGCCGACCTGCTCGGCGACACCGGCGACGGTCTTCGGGTCGGACAGGTCGCGCCGGGTCGCCACGTCGGGCAGCAGCAGGTGCAGCCGGACCAGTTCGCCGATCAGCGCGGCTTCGGCCGCGGGCAGCCCGATCCGGGCGGCCACCGCCTCGGCCAGCGGCGCCCCGACGATGCTGTGGTCCACGAAGGCGCCGGCCGGCTCAGGCCCGCCGGCCCGCCCAGCGGCACCGTCGCCGGGCAGTCCCTTGCCGATGTCGTGCAGGAGCGCACCGAGCAGCAGCAGGTCGGGGCGGTCCACCTCGCGGGTGTGCCGGCTCGCCTCGTACGCGGTCTGCACCAGGTGCCGGTCGAGGGTGAACCGGTGCACCGGGTTGTGCTGGGGCAGGCTGCGCAGCCGGGTCCACTCGGGCAGCCAGCGGTCGACCAGGCCGTACCGGTCGCAGGTTTCCCAGGCGGGCACCAGGCCGGGACCGGCCCCGAGGAGGGTGATCAGCGCGGCCAGGGCGGCCGGCGGCCAGGGCGCGGGCAGCGGCGGGCAGTACGCGGCGAGCCACTCGCAGGTGGCCCGGGCGATCGGGAGCCGGGTGATGGCCGCGGCGGCGGCGACCCGCAGCGACAGGCTGGGGTCGGGCCGGGCGCCGATGGCGGTGCGGGCGAGCACCAGCTCGCCGTCGTGTTCGACGACGTCCCGGGCGACGGGGCGGCGCACCGGCCGGCCGTCGGTGCCCCGGCGGCGCCCGGAGCGGAGCCGGTCGGCGGCCCGCCAGGCGTCGTCGAGGGCGTGGCTGACGGTCCGGGCGTCCCCGGCGACCCGGCGCAGCAACGCGTCACCGTCGTCCACCACGCCCCCGGCGGTGGCGCCGGACGCGTCGAGCTGGAGTTGCCGCAGCCCGAGCAGCCCGGCGACGCCGTCGCGTTCCTGGGCGACGAGCCGGTCGACCCGGCGGCCGACCTGCTGGTGCAGGGCGTCGCGGGTGTCGAGGAGCCGCCGGTGGGCGGCGTGCACGGCGGGGCGCAGCGCGTCGGTCACGCCGGCGGTCGCGATGGCCCGCAACAGGCCGACGTCGCGCAGCCCGCCGGCGGCCTCCTTCAGGTCGCCCTCGAGGAGGAAGGCCAGCTCGCCGTGGGTCTCCCAGCGGGCGGCGGTGATCTCCCGCAGCCGCGGAAGCTGCCGGACGGCGGTGCGCCGCCAGTGGTCGGCGGCGGTGCGGACGAGCTGGTCGGCGAGGGCCGGATCGCCGGCCACGTGGCGGGCGTCGAGCAGGCCGAGGGCGACCTTGACGTCGTCCTGGGCGACGGAGAGCGCCTCGGCGACGGTCCGGACGGAGTGGTCGAGGCGCAACCCGGCGTCCCAGATCGGATACCAGAGCGAGGCGGCCAGCTCGTCGATGCCGGGCACCCCGGCGTGCAGCAGCACCAGGTCGACGTCCCCGTACGGCGCGCACTGCCGCCGGCCCAGCCCGCCGACGGCGACCAGCGCGATCCCCGCCCGCCGCGGAAACACCGACCGCAACCACCGGTCGATCGCCTCCGCCCGCTGCGCCCGCGCCTGGGCCCCGATCCCCCCGGGTACGCCGACGACCTCGTTGACCAAGGGGTCCGCGTCGCCGTTCCCGGGGTGTCCCGACGCGTTCTCCTTGATCAACGAGGTCATCGAGACATCCTCAGAGGGCGTCCAGGCCGCGCTCGCCCGTGCGGACCCGGACGACCTCCTCGACGCCGGTCACCCAGACCTTGCCGTCGCCGATCTTGCCGGTGCGGGCGGCGCCCACGATGGCGTCGACGATCTTGTCGACCTCCATCTCGTCGGTGAGCACCTCCACCCGGATCTTGGGCAGGAACTCGACCGTGTACTCGGCACCCCGGTAGACCTCGGTGTGCCCCTTCTGCCGGCCGTAGCCCTGGACCTCGCTGACGGTCAGGCCGGCCACGCCGAGGGCGTGCAGGGCCTCCTTCACCGCGTCCAGCTGGTACGGCTTGATGACCGCGGTCACCAGCTTCATGTCCATCCCCTCCATCACAGGAACGTTAACCGGCGACCTTCTCGCTGACCGGCGCGGCGGGCTCGTCCGACTCGTCGGTGGGCCCCGGGCCCGGCTTGGCGGCGCCGATCCCGGCCATCGCGAACGCGCCACCGGCGCTGCCGCCCGTGGTGGGCGACAGGTCGTACCCGCTCTCCGCATGCTCGGCGACGTCGATGCCCTCGACCTCCGCCTCGGCAGACACCCGGAACCCGATCGTCTTGTCGATCACGAAGCCGAGGGCGTAGGCGACCACGAAGGAGTAGACCGTCACGATCAACGCACCCAGCGCCTGCTTGCCGAGCAGGGTGGCGTTGCCCCCGACCAGCAGGCCGTCGCTGGTCACCAGCGAACTCACCGAGGCCGTGCCGAACAGGCCGATCCACAGGCAGCCGATCCACCCGCCGACGAAGTGCACGCCGACCACGTCGAGAGAGTCGTCGTAGCCGAGCCGGTACTTCAGGCCCACCGCGAGGGCGCAGACCGCACCTGCGACGAGGCCCAGCAGCACCGCCGCGGCCGGGGTGATGAAGGCGCACGCCGGGGTGATCGCGACCAGCCCGGCCACCGCGCCGGAGGAGGCCCCGACCAGGGTCGGCTTGCCGTCGCGTACCCACTCCACCACGAGCCAGCCGAGCAGCGCGGCGGCAGTGGCCACCTGGGTGTTGATGAAGGCCAGCGCGGTGACCCCGTCGGCGGTCAACTCGGAGCCGGCGTTGAAGCCGAACCAGCCGAACCAGAGCAGCCCGGCGCCGAGCGCGACCAGCGGGACGTTGTGCGGCTTGGCGCTCTCCCGGGGCCAGCCGACCCGCTTGCCGAGGACCAGCACCAGCGCGAGCGCCGCAGCGCCGGCGTTGATGTGCACGGCCGTGCCGCCGGCGAAGTCGAGCGCGCCGATGTCGCCGCCGATCAGGCCGCCGCCCCACACCATGTGCGCGACCGGGAAGTAGACCAGGGTGGCCCAGCCGAAGGCGAACACCAGCCAGCCGGCGAACTTGGTCCGGTCGGAGAGCGCGCCGCTGATCAGGGCGACGGTGATGACGGCGAACATCATCTGGAAGGCGATGAAGACGTAGAGCGGGATGCCGGTCTCGCCCCACAGGTCGCTCTCGCCGACGAACGTCTTGGTGCCCAGGTACTGCCCCAGGTCGCCGATGAACTTGCCGCCCTCGCCGAAGGCGACGGTGAAGCCGTAGAAAAGCCACAGGATACTGATGAGCCCGATGGACGAGAAGCTCATCATCATCATGTTGAGTACGCCCTTGGACCGGTTCAGGCCGCCGTAGAACAGCGCGAGACCCGGCGTCATGAGCAGCACGAGCGCAGACGACAGGAGCAACCAGGCGGTGTTGCCGGTGTCGATCTCCACGCTGCCTCCTCTCGGTGTGGATGTCCTCCTTCCGACTGAGTCCTGGCAGCGTCGCCCGTCAGCCGGTTGCGCGGAAGCTTGCTCGGCGGCTGTTTCCTGCACCGACACCGCTCGATTTCGGGCGGGTGACGGGTTGTTTCCGGCGTGTGAAGAACGCCGATCATGGCCGGGAAAACGGAAGGAGTGGCCGTTCCGGGGAGGAACCGGCCACTCTTTCCGCGGAATGGGAGGTCAGCGCAGGGCATACTCCAGGGCGTGCCGCTCGTAGTCGAGCAGCCGCAGGTCACGCATAGGGCGCCGGAGGTGCCCCTTGTGCACGATCCGGACGAACGCCGGGTCGCCCGCCGCGGCCATCCGCCGGATGCCCTCGACGTGGTCAACGACCCGCTTGCGGATGGTGCGGACCAGCCGGTGCCGGTCGCGCGGGATCAGCCCGTACGCGTCGGCGAACAGCCGCAGCCGGCGGGGCCGGTCCGGGTGCTTCCAGCCCAGCGTGATCGAGTCCCGGTCGGAGAAGATCGGCACCCAGGTCCAGGCCGCGTACGCCACGTCGTAGATCCGCGCGCCGGGCGAGGCCAGGTCGAAGTCGATCAACCCGAGCGTGCCGTCCGGCCGCCAGATCACGTTGTGCGGGGCGGCGTCGTGGTGGCAGATCACCTCGGTGTCCGGCGGGGGCGGGCCGAACGAGCGCCAGACCGCCCCCGGCGGCGGGTTGAAGCCGTACTGGGCGTCGTGGAACATCCGCAACATGGTCGCCACGGTCACCAGGGCCTCGTCGGTGACCCAGTGCGGGGCCAGCGGATACTCCCCGCACTCCCCCTCCAGGTACGACAGGACCTCCCGGTTCCGCTCGTCCATGCCGAGGGCGCGCGGGGCGCCGGTGAAGCCGACGTACTCCAGGTGCCGCAGCAGGGCGTGCACCGAAGGGGTCCACGGGCCGGCGTTGCGCCGGACCGTGTCGCCCACCCGGACCACGGTGCTCACGTTCCCGCCATGCAGCGGGATCTCCTGTGAAGTCACGTACGGTCTCCCGAGGCGCGGCGACGGGTGGCTGGGGTCGCGCCACCCGGCGTAGGCGCGATCGTCGGTCATCACGTCGAGGCTACGCGTCCCGGGCGAGCGGCTCGGTCCCGAGCAGCGCGTCGACGAACTGCACGGGGTCGAACGGGGCCAGGTCGTCCGGGCCCTCGCCGAGGCCGACCAGCTTGACCGGGATGCCGAGCTTGCGCTGTACGGCGATCACGATGCCGCCCTTGGCGGTCCCGTCGAGCTTGGTCAGCACCACCCCGGTGACGTTCACCACCTCGGTGAAGACCCGGGCCTGCTCCAGGCCGTTCTGGCCGGTGGTGGCGTCGAGCACCAGCAGGGTCTCGTCGATCGGGCCGTGCTTCTCCACCACCCGCTTGACCTTGCCCAGCTCGTCCATCAGGCCGATCTTGTTCTGCAGGCGGCCGGCGGTGTCGATCAGCACGGTGTCGACCTTGGTGTCGATGCCCCGCTTGACCGCGTCGAAGGCGACGCTGGCCGGGTCGGCGGCCTCGGGTCCGCGGACGGTTTCCGCGCCGACCCTGCTGCCCCAGGTCTCCAGCTGGTCGGCGGCGGCGGCCCGGAACGTGTCGGCCGCGCCGAGCAGGACGGTGTGCCCGTCGGCGATCAGCACCCGGGCGATCTTGCCGCAGGTAGTGGTCTTGCCGGCGCCGTTGACCCCGACCACCAGGAGCACCCCGGGCAGGCCCACCTTGGGGTCGGCGTTCAGCGACCGGTCCAGCGTCGGGTCGAGGGCGGTGACCAGCTCGGTGGCGAGCAGCGCGCGCAGCTCCCCGGTGGACCGGGTGCCGAGCACCCGGGTCCGCTCCCGGAGCCGGTCGACGATCTCCCGGGTGGCGTCGATGCCGACGTCGGCGGTGATCAGGCTGTCCTCGATCTCCTCCCAGGCGTCCTCGTCCAGGCGCTCGCGGCTGAGCAGGCCGAGCAGGCCCCGGCCGAAGACGTTCTGCGAGCGGGACAGCCGGGAGCGCAGCCGGACCAGCCGGCCGGCGGTGGGCTCGGGCACCTCGAGCGGCACCTCGACCACCGGCGGCACCTCGACCACCGGTGGCGGCTCGACCAGGACCCCGGTGGACACCTCCGCCTCGGGCGCCTGGACCGGTGGGCCGGCCAGGTCCTCCTCAGCCCGGGTCTCGACCTCCGTCCTCGGCAGCGGCGGCCCGGGGCGCCGGCGCAGCCGGGGCACCACGAGGCTGAGGCCGCCGATGATCAGCACGCCGAGCAGGGCGATGATGACGAGGAGGTATTCCTTCATGCCCGAAATCCTGTCAGATGCCGGCGGCGGCGTCCCACTCACCGCCTCCGCACACGGTCGAGCTGCGGGTACGCTCGCCGCAGCCAGGCGTGCCGAACCCGCCGGCCGGGTAGAACAGGTGAGCTTTTTCCCCTCGGAGGTGCCCGTGCCCAGCTCCCGCCTGCTCATCGGTCCGCTGCTGCGGCGGGTCGTCGGCACGCGGGCGACGGTCTGGGTGGAGACCAGCGCGCCCGCGGTGGTCACGGTCCGCACGGCCGGCGGCGCCACGGGCAGCGCGCCGACCTTCTCGGCGTACGACCACCACTACGCGATCGTGGTGGTGGCGGGGCTGGTCCCGGACAGCGCCACGACCTACGAGGTGCTGATCGACGACGAGGTCGCCTGGCCGGTCCCGGAGAGCCGCTTTCCGCCCAGCGTGATCCGTACCCGGGCCGCGGACGACCGGGACCAGCCAGTGAGCCTGATCTTCGGCTCGTGCCGGGAGACCACCCAGCACGCGACCGCCCGGAAGCTGCCCCCGGACGCGCTGGACGCGTACGCCCGGCGGTTGATGGCCGACCCGGACCCGGCCGCCCGGCCCGACCTGCTGGTGCTCCTCGGCGATCAGGTCTACGCCGACGTCACCTCGCCGACCGTGCGCCGGCTGCTCAGGCGGCGCCGGCGCCGGCCGAAGGGCGCCCCGGCGACCCAGGTGGTGAGCTTCGACGAATACACCAAGCTCTACCTGGAGTCCTGGCGCGACCCGGAGATCCGCTGGCTGCTCTCCACCGTGCCCAGCGTGATGATCTTCGACGACCACGAGGTGATCGACGACTGGAACACCTCGGCCTGGTGGCGGGCGGAGATGCGCGAGCAGCCCTGGTGGGCGGAGCGGATCCGCAGCGGGCTCGCCTCCTACTGGGTCTACCAGCACCTGGGCAACCTGTCCCCGGACGAGATCGCCGCCGACCCGGTGTACGCCAAGGTCACCGCCGCGGAGGACGCCACCGGGGTGCTGCACGAGTTCGGCGACCGGGTGGACAAGGAGGCCGACCTCGCGCACGACACCGAGCGCTGGCGGGCCGTGCAGTACCAGTGGAGCTACGCGCTGGACCTGGGGCGGACCCGGCTGGTCATGCTGGACAACCGCTCCAGCCGGGTGCTGGAGTCGGGCAACCGGGCGATGCTGCCGCCGGGCGAGTGGTCCTGGTTCCTCGACCGGGCGCACGGCGTCTACGACCACCTCGTCGTCGGCGCCTCGCTGCCCTGGCTGCTGCCGCCGGGCATCCATCACGTCGAGACGTGGAACGAGCGGCTCGCCGACTCCCGGCGGCCCTGGGTGGCGTCGCTCTCCGAGCGGATCCGGCGGGCCTGCGACCTGGAGCACTGGGGTGCGTTCCGGCGCTCCTTCGACGCCCTCGCCGAGCTGTTCGCCCGGCTGGGCAGCGGGACCCCCGCCGGGCCCGGGGCGCGGGTCGGCGCCGGGCCGGCGTACGCGCCACCGGCCTCGATCAGCGTGCTCTCCGGGGACGTGCACCACTCGTACGTGGCCCGGGCCCGGTTCGCCGACCGGAGCGTCCGCACCCCGGTGCACCAGCTCACCTGTTCCCCGATCCACAATCAGGTGCCGGCGGGGATGCGCCCGCTGATGCGGCTCGGCTGGCACCCCGGGCCGGCCGGGGCCGCCCGCGCGCTGGCCCGCTCGGCCGGGGTGCCCCGGTCGAGTGTGCGGTGGAAGAAGCTGGCCGGGCCGTACTTCGGCAACGCGGTGGCCACGCTGACCCACCGGGGCCGGTCGGCCGAGGTGGTGATTGAGGGCACCACCAGCGACGGCCACCTCCGTACGGTGGCTCGGCAGCAGCTCAGCGACCAGGCGTGAGTACGCTTCCCCCGTGGAGGATCACCTGCCGGAGACCCTGCGCGCGGTGGAGCACGAGTTGACCGCGCTGCTGCGCCGCGGACGGGCGCTGTCCTGGGAGATCGCCCGGGAGGTCCACCCCAACCTGGAGCCGAACGCGTACGGGCTGCTGCTCTGGCTGCGGCGGTGCGGCTCGATCCGGCTCACCGACCTGGCCGCCCGGCTCGGCATCGGCAAGGGCACGCTCAGCCGGCAGATCCACGGCCTGGAGGGGCTGGGTCTGGTCCGCCGTGACCCGGACCCGACCGACCGGCGGGCGGCTCAGCTCAGCCTCACCGAGGAGGGCACCCGCCGGTTCGACGCGGCGCGGGCGGCCCGACTCGGGCAGATCCGGCGCACGATGGAAAGCTGGCCGAAACAGGACGTCGAGGACTTCGCCCGGCTGATGCACAAGTTCAACGAGACCTTCTGATCCGGGGCTCGCCCAGGAATACCTCCGGTCGTCACCCGGTTGTTGCTTGAGGCAACCAAAGTTCTACGGTTGCCTGAGGCAACCCACCCCCGACCTGCTCCCGGAGGCAATCACGATGACCCAGGCGACAGCGCCCACCCGGGCGACCGCCGGCGACATGACCCACCGGCAGATCCTGGAGGCACTCTCCGGCCTGCTGCTGGGCATGTTCGTCGCGATCCTCTCCTCCACGGTCGTCTCGAACGCGCTGCCGCGGATCATCACCGAGCTGCACGGCGGCCAGTCCGCGTACACCTGGGTCGTCACCTCGACGCTGCTGGCGACCACCGCGACCACCCCGATCTGGGGCAAGCTCGCCGACCTGACCAGCAAGAAGGTCCTGGTCCAGCTCGCCCTCGGCATCTTCGTGCTGGGCTCGGTGCTGGCCGGGCAGTCGCAGACCACCGGCGAGCTCATCGCCTGCCGGGTGCTCCAGGGCGTCGGCGCGGGCGGCCTGACCGCCCTCGCCCAGGTGATCATGGCGACGATGATCGCTCCGCGTGAGCGCGGCCGCTACAGCGGCTACCTCGGCGCCGTGATGGCCCTCGGCACCATCGGCGGCCCGCTCATCGGTGGCGTCATCGTCGACACCGACTGGCTCGGCTGGCGCTGGTGCTTCTACGTCGGCGTGCCGTTCGCCGGGCTCGCCCTGATCGTGCTCCAGAAGACCCTGCACCTGCCCGTGGTGAAGCGCCCGGCGAAGATCGACTGGTGGGGCGCCACCCTGATCACCGCAGCCGTCTCGCTGCTGCTCATCTGGGTCACCCTGGCCGGCGACAAGTACGACTGGATCTCCTGGCAGAGCGCGGCCATGGTGATCGGGGCGGTGCTGCTCGGCGCGCTGGCCATCCGGGTGGAGCAGCGGGCCAGCGAGCCGCTGATCCCGCCGCGCCTGTTCCGCAGCCGCACCATCACCCTGGCCGTGGTCGCCAGCATCGCGGTCGGCGTGGGCATGTTCGGCGCCTCGGTCTTCCTCGGCCAGTACTTCCAGATCAGCCGCGGCCAGAGCCCGACCATGTCCGGCCTGATGACCCTGCCGATGATCGGCGGCCTGCTGGTCGCCTCCACGGTCGTCGGCCGGATCATCACCAACACCGGCCGCTGGAAGCGTTACCTGGTCGCCGGCTCGGTCCTGCTCACCGCCGGCTTCGCCACCATGGGCACGCTGCGCGCAGACACCCCGTACTGGCGGATCGCCATCTTCATGGCGCTGATCGGCCTCGGGCTCGGCATGACCATGCAGAACCTGGTGCTCGCCGTGCAGAACACGGTCGGCACGCACGAACTCGGCGCGGCCAGCTCGGTGGTCGCCTTCTTCCGTAGCCTCGGCGGCGCGATCGGCGTGAGCGCGCTCGGCGCGGTGCTCGGCCACAAGGTCAAGGACTACCTCGCCGAGGGGCTGGCCGGACTCGGCATCAAGGCGTCCAGCTCCGGCAGCGGCGGCACCCTGCCCGACGTGCACGCGCTGCCCGCCCCGATCCGGGCGGTCGTCGAGGCCGCGTACGGACACGGGGCCGGGGACATCTTCCTGGCCGCCGCCCCGTTCGGCCTGATCGCGCTGATCGCGGTCGTCTTCATCAAGGAGGTGCCGCTGCGCCGGCACAACGGCGACGCGATCTCGGCCGAGGTCGAGCGGGAGTCGACCGTCGCCGCCAGCGGCGGGGCCTCGGTGGCCCGGACCGGCATCCAGGAGTGACCCATGAGCGAGCGGAGCGAGCGAATCAGCCAGCTCAGCGCGTCGGAGGCGACGGCATGAGCGCATCCGTCGAGCGTGAGGAGTACGGCCCGGAGGCCCGGCCGCTGCCGTTCGAACGCGGCACAGACGGGCCCCGGGTGGTGCTGGTCGGCGTGGACGGCACCCGCACCTCGCTGCGGGCCGCCGCGTACGCGGCCGGGCTGGCCCGCCGGCAACGCTCCGGCCTGGTCGTGGTGTTCGTCAGTTCCCCGACCCCGTACGCCGGGATCATGACCGGGGTGGTGGCCGGGGCGATCCAGCAGACCCACGACGAGCTGGCCGCCGAGCTGCGCGACGAGTGCCGGCGCGGCGCCGAGGAACTGGGCCTGCCGGTCACCTTCCTGTGCCGGCGTGGGGACGCGTACGCCGAACTCTGCGCGGCGGCCGACGAGACCCGGGCCGACCTGGTGGTGGTCGGGGCGTCCGAGCAGGCCGGGCACCGGCTGGTCGGCTCGGTCGCCACCCGCCTGGTGCGCACCGGCCGGTGGCCCGTCGTGGTGGTGCCCTGAGCTGAGCGGAAGGGGGCCCCTCTCCATGCCTGGCGTGGTGAGGGGCCCCTTTCACCGCCGCGGGCGGTAATCGGGTCGCCGGTGTCGGACTCGCTCGCCAGGATGGCGGGCATGACCTGGAGAGCACCGGAGATCACCCGGAAGAACGAGCCCTACGTCGGCGACGAGCGCACCATGCTCGAAGGCTGGCTCGACTACCACCGCGACACCCTGCTGCTGAAGTGCGCGGGCCTGACCGCCGAACAGTTGAAGACCCCGAGCGTCGAGCCGTCCGGCCTCACCCTGCTCGGCCTCGTCCGGCACCTGACCGAGGTCGAGCGCTGGTGGTTCCGGATCCGGGCCGCCGGCCAGCCGCTCGACAGCGTCTACTGCACCGACGCCTCCCCGGACGGGGACCTGGACGACATCGCCGACGCCGACGCGGCGGCCGACTTCGCCGCCTACGCCGCCGAGGTCGAGGCGGCCCGGCAGGCCGCCGCCAACCTCACGCTGGACCAGACGTTCACCCGCCGACGCCGCGACGGCGGCGCCGACGAGATCAACGTCCGCTGGGTGTACGTCCACATGATCGAGGAGTACGCCCGGCACAACGGGCACGCCGACCTGATCCGGGAGCGGATCGACGGCGTCACCGGCGACTGAGCCGCGCGCATCCCCCGACCGGCCACCGGCACCCGACCAACGGGTCTCGTGATCCGCCCCACCGTCCACACTCCACCGGCCCCGGCAACCGGACGTGCGGGTGAACCGTCTGGCTCGGTGGACGGATCGTGGCCGGGCCCGTCCCCGCCGCTCACCCGCCCTCCGCGGGTGCCGCGACGGACACGGGGGCCGCTGAGGCGGGAGCGCGACGATGGTCGACGGGGGATGGCCGACGCATACCCGGAGAAGGAGTCTGGGCATGCTCGGGGCGGTCGGAGCGGCAGTGCTGCTGGGCGGCGAGGCGTGCAACCGACCGTCCCGGCCCACCTCGCCCGCCGACCCCCACTACGCGGGTGACCCGACGGGCCCCGCCCCGACGACCACCCCGGCGCCCGGCTCCGGCCGCCCGGTCACAGTGGCGGAGAATGCTCGGCCCGGCGCCGCCGGCTTCCGCCTGACCGGGCACTGGTTCAGCACGGACGAGGGCGGTGAGATCGCCGGCTACGCCCATGCCACCAGCGTCGCCCCCGGCGAGCAGTTGGCGTTCCGGGTCTCGGTCGCCCGGCCCCAGCGCTACCAGATCACCGTCTTCCGGGCCGGGCACTACGCCGGCAGCGGGGCCCGGGCGGTGATCGTCAGCCCGTGGCTCGACGGGATCCGGCAGGCGGCGCCGGACGTCGACCCCGCCACCGGCGCCGTCTCCTGCGCCTGGCGCACCGGCTGGCGGCTGACCGTCACCCCGGACCTGGTGAGCGGTCTCTACCTGGCCCTGCTCGCCAGCGCCTCCGGGCAGCACCAGTGGATCCCCTTCGTGGTGCGCGACCCGGCGCAGCGGGCGGCCGCGCTGATGGTCCTGCCCACCAGCACGTGGCAGGCGTACAACGGCTGGCCGATGGACGGGCGCACCGGCGCCAACCTCTACCACGGCTACGACGCCGCCGGACGTTGGACCACCGCGCGGCGGGCCCGGGCGGTCAGCCACGACCGGCCGTACTCCGGCAACGGGATTCCGCAGCTCGCCGCCCACGACATCGGCTTCGTCCAGTGGGTCGAGGGGCGGGGCCTCGACGTCACGTACGCCACCAGCGAGGACCTGCACACCGGGCGGGTGGATCCGGCCCGGTACCGGGCCGTTGTCTTCCCCGGCCACGACGAGTACTGGTCGGCGCCGATGCGCCAGGCGGTCGCCGTGGCCCGCAACGGCGGCACCAGCCTGGTCTTCCTGGCCGCCAACAACTGTTACTGGCGGGTCGAGTACGGCACCGGCGACCGGTTGGTCATGTGCGCCAAGAGTTCCGTGCCGGCAACCGGCCCGACCCCGGCCACCACCAAGTGGCGGTCGGCCGGGCACCCGGAGCAGCAGCTGATCGGCGCCCAGTACGTCAGCATCGTGGACGGCTACGCGCCGCTGGTGGTCCGCGCCGGCGGCCACTGGTTCTGGGCGGGCACCGGCGTCCGGGACGGCGACCTGATCCCCGAGGTGGTGTGGGGCGAGGCCGACCAGCGGACGCCCGGGGTCCCGCAGCCCGACGCCGTGGAGCGGACGTTGCTCGCCGACTCCCCCTACTCTCGGCTGGGCGCGACGCACCGGCAGCACACCCACCTCTACCGGGCGTCCTCCGGGGCCTGGGTGTTCATCGCCGGCTCGCTGGGCTGGACCCGGGTGCTCGCCGACCCGGCGGCCGCCGATCCCCGGCTGGCCCGGGCCACCCTGAACCTGTTGCAGCGGGTGGTGCGGTAGCGCGGTGGGCGGCCCGGCTCAGAACGCCAGCGCGGCGCGCAGGTAGCGCAGGTCCCCGGGGCCGGTCCAGCGGTGCGCGGAGAGGCCGGCCACGCGGGCGCCGGAGATCGACCGGTCCTCGTCGTCGACGAACAGCACCCGCGACGGCGATGTCTCCAGCGCCGTACAGGCCGCCTGGAAGTACTCCTTGGCCGGCTTGTTCACCCCGACAACCGAGGAGTTGACCACCGCGTCGAAGTCGTCGGTGAGGCCGAGGGCGGCCAGGTCGGCGTCGAGCTGGTCGGTGGCGTTGGTGCCCAGCCCCACCCGTACGCCCGCCTCCCGCACCTGGCGGACGAAGGCGAGCACCTCCAGGTCGATTTCGCCCCGGTAGCGCTGCCACTGCTCGACCGCGGCGCGGGCCCGTTCGGCACCCACCGACGGGGTGAGCGCGTCCGCCACGCTAACCATCCACTGGGCGTGGCTGACCTGTCCGGTGAGCACCGGCTGGAGCAGCCCCCACGACATGGCGATCTCGCCGAGGACGCCCTCGGTGAGCCCGTACTCCCGCTCGACGCCGGCGGCCACCGCCGGGTCCCACCGGCGCAGCACGCCGTCGAAGTCCACCAGGAGCGCCGTCGCGCGTTCCCGACTCACTCGTCTTTCTCCTGCCCGTCGTCGGCCCGGTTGAGCCGTTGGCTGATCACCTGGGTGACCCCGCTGCGCATGGTCACGCCGTACAGCGCGTCGGCGATCTCCATGGTCCGCTTCTGGTGAGTGATCACGATGAGCTGGCTCTTCTCGCGCAGCTGCGCCAGCAGCGTGATCAGGCGGCCCAGGTTCACGTCGTCGAGGGCCGCCTCCACCTCGTCCATGATGTAGAACGGGCTGGGCCTGGCGCGGAAGATCGCCACCAACATGGCTACCGCGGTCAGCGAACGCTCCCCGCCGGAGAGCAGCGACAGCCGCTTGATCTTCTTGCCGGGCGGCCGCGCCTCCACCTCGACACCGGTGGTCAGCAGATCCTCCGGGTCGGTGAGCACCAGCCGCCCCTCGCCACCGGGGAAGAGCACGGTGAACACCTGCTCGAACTCCCGCGCGGTGTCCTCGAACGCGCTGGCGAAGACCTCCAGGATCCGGTCGTCGACGTCCTTGACCACGGTGAGCAGGTCCCGGCGGGTGGCCTTCAGGTCCTCCAACTGCTCGGAGAGGAACTTGTAGCGCTCCTCCAGCGCGGCGAACTCCTCGAGGGCGAGCGGGTTGACCTTGCCGAGCAGAGCCAGCTCCCGTTCCGCCTTGGCGGCCCGCTTCTCCTGCACCGGCCGCTCGTAGCGGACCGGCTCGGGCAGCGGCAGGCCGTCCTTCTCCGCCGCCGCGACGTCCGCGTCGGTGGGCGGGACCAGCTGGTCCGGGCCGTACTCGGCGATCAGCGTCGCCACGTCGAGGCCGAAGTCCTCGGCGGCCTTCGCCTCCAACTGCTCGATGCGCAGCCGCTGCTCGGCGCGGGCCACCTCGTCCCGGTGCACCTGGCTGGTCAGCCGTTCCAGTTCGGCGCCGAGCCGCTTGGCCGCGCCGCGTACCTCGGACAGCTCGGCCTCGCGGGCGGCGCGGTCGCGGGCCACGGCGTCGCGCTGCTCCTCGGCACGGGCGATGGAGACGGTGAGCCGGGTCAGCGCCTCCCGGGCCCCGCCCACCACGGCCCGGGCGATGGCCGCGCCGCGGGTGCGGGCCGCCCGCCGGGCTGCCGCGCGCTCCCGCGCGGCCCGCTCGGCGTTCGCCTGCCGCGCGAGGGAGTCGGCCCGGCCGGCGATCGAGGAGACCCGCTCCTCGGCGGTACGCACGGCGAGCCGGACCTCCATCTCGTTCTGCCGGGCCTGCGGCACCATCGCGGCGAGCTGGTCGCGCTCCTCGGTGGACGGTTCGGCGTCGATCGGGGTGACCTCGGCCAGCCGCAGCCGCTCCTCCAGCTCAGCCAGCGCCTGCAGGTCGCGTTCCCGGGCCGCCTCGGCGCGGGCCCGGGACTCGCCGAGCCGGTCGGTCTCGGCCTTCGCCGACCGTGCGGCGGCACCCAGCTCGGCCAGCCGCCGGGCGGCGGCGTTGCGGTGGCTCTCCGCCTCCCGCTTGGCGGCGGCGGCGTGCTGTACGGCCTCCTTCGCGACGGCCACCTCGGCGCGCGCCTCAACGAGCTGCTCGCGCAGCTCGGCACTGCTGCGCTCGGCGACGAGCCGGTTGGTTCGGGCCTCCTCGACGGCCGCCTGCACCTCGATGTAGCTCGGCGCCTTGGCCGACCCGCCGGCCGCCGCGTACGCGCCGACCACGTCGCCGTCCGGGGTGACCGCGCGCAGCTCCGGGTTGCCGGCGACCAGCTCGGCCGCGGCCGACAGGTCGTCGACCAGCACCACGTCACGCAGGGCCCGGTGCACCGCCGGGCGGATCTCGGCGGAGCACTCCACCAGGTCGGGCGCCCAGTGGGCGCGGTCGGGCAGTTTCGGGCGTAGCGCGTCGGCCGGGCCGTCCATGCCGGGCCCGGCGGAGCTGCCGACCAGCAGGCCGGCCCGCCCGGCGTCGGAGATCTTGAGCAGGCGCATCGCCTCGACGGCCTCGTCCACGCCGGTGACGGCGACCGCGTCGGCGAGCCCGCCGAGCGCGGCGGCGAGCGCCGCCTCATGGCCGGGCGCGACGGTGAGCAGCCCGGAGAGGCTGCCCAGCAGACCGGGCACCTGGTCGGCGCGGGCCAGCAGCGCCCCGGCACCGTCCTTGCGGCGCAGGCCGAGGGCGAGCGCCTCCTCCCGGGCCTTCCAGGTGGCCGCGTCCTTCTCGGCGGCTCGCTCGGCGTCGGCGAGGCTGCGGACCCCGGCCTGCGCCTTCTCGTGGGCGGCCACCGCCTCGGCGTGCCGGGCGTCGAGGTCGGCGTTGTCCCGGTCCGCCTCGGTGGACTGCTCGGCGACCGCGTCGAGCTCGGCCTGGGCCGTCTCGGCGCGGGCCAGTGCGTCGGCGTGCGCGGCGGCGAGCCGTTCGATCTCCTCGCCGGCGCTGGTGGTGCGCGCCCGGGCCGAGTTGACCTGGCCGGTCAGCCGGGCCAACCCCTCCCGCCGGTCGGCGATGGCCTTGGCCGCCGCGACCAGTTCCCGCTCGGCGGCGGCGAGCTGCCGTTCCAGCTCCTGCCGGTGCTCGACCGCCTCGGCCAGCCGGATCTGGTCCTCGGTGAGCGCCGCGCGCAGCTCCTCCTCCTGCTCGCGGACCCGCTGCGACTCCGCCTCCAGCTGGTCGGGGTCGCGGCCGGGGCGCTCGTCGTCGGGGGTGGCGCTGAGGTGGCGCAGCCGCTCCCGGGCGAGCTGCTCGATGGAACGGAACCGCTCCTGGAGCGCGGAGAGCTTGTACCAGGTGTCCTGGGCCGCGGCGAGCAACGGGGCGTCCTCGGCGAGGGCGGCCTCCAGCTCACCGAGGCGGGCCTGCACCTCGGTGTGCTCCGCCTCGATCTGTTCGCGCCGCTCGCGCAGCGCGGTTTCGTCGGCGATCTCCTTGTCGAGCGTGGTCCGCAGGGTGTGCAGGTCGTCGGCGAGCAGCCGCAGCCGGGCGTCGCGCAGGTTGGCCTGGATGGCGGCGGCGCGGCGGGCCACCTCGGCCTGCCGGCCCAGCGGCTTGAGCTGGCGGCGCAGCTCGGCGGTGAGATCGGTGAGCCGGTTGAGGTTGGTCTGCATCGCGTCGAGCTTCCGCAGCGCCTTCTCCTTGCGCTTGCGGTGCTTGAGGACGCCGGCCGCCTCCTCGATGAACGCGCGGCGGTCCTCCGGTTTGGCGTGCAGCATGCCGTCGAGCCGGCCCTGGCCGACGATGATGTGCATCTCCCGGCCGATACCGGAGTCCGACAGCAGCTCCTGGATGTCGAGCAGCCGGCAGGAGTCGCCGTTGATCTCGTACTCGCTCTCGCCGGAGCGGAACATCCGGCGGGTGATGGAGACCTCGGTGTACTCGATCGGCAGCGCGCCGTCGGTGTTGTCGATGGTGAGGGTGACCTCGGCGCGGCCCAGCGGCGCCCGGCCGGCGGTGCCGGCGAAGATGACGTCCTCCATCTTGCCGCCGCGCAGCGCTTTGGCGCCCTGCTCACCGAGCACCCAGGCGATGGCGTCGACGACGTTGGACTTGCCGGAGCCGTTCGGGCCGACCACGCAGGTGATCCCGGGCTCCAGCTTCAGCGTCGTCGCGGAGGCGAAGGACTTGAAGCCCTTCACCGTCAGGCTCTTGAGATGCACCTTCTCGATCCTCGTCCGGTGGCCGCCGTACCGTCGCCGGCTGCGCGGACCTGGTGAACCCGCAGACTAACCCGCCGCCGGGGAGAGCTTGGTACGCGACCCACCCCGCGCCGGTCATGTCCGGTTCCCGGCGACGTCACGAAACTGCAAGATCGTATTCGCGGCCACGGTCGCCGCCGGCAATTTCCGGACGATCACCAGATCGGAAGATGTGGCGCGAAAAACAAAACCTACGCACAGAGCTGCGCGCCGGCACTACGGTGTCGGCGCGCTTTTTCGGGTGGTGCGATTCAGTTTTCCGACAGCTCGAGATCAGGTCAGTGCGGGCTCGGCCAGTCGGAGGAGGTCGTCAGCCTCCGCCGCAGCCGCCGCAAGCCGATCATTGTCGGCACGCAGACGCGTGATCTCGAACTCCAGTGCCTGAACCCTGGCACGCAGTCGGGTGACCTCGTCGAGCATACGCCGGTCGGGCGCTGCACCTACGTGGCCGTAGAGGGCCTTCGCCATGCTGACTCCTTGATATGCGCTGCCGGAAAGGCCGGCCAACGCGCGCCCATGATGTCCGCGGCTGTCATACCAGCAAAATGCGGGCATGACTGGGCGCGACTGGCGACACCTATATATTGAGCCTTAAACCCCTCCTTCGTCAAGTTCTCGCAGGCCGTAGATCATCTCCATGTCGACCTGTCCACTTGTCGGGGGGCTGCCGTGAGGCGCGGACACGCTCTGTCCGGACGCCTTTACTGTACGCCCGGAAATGTGTGAACGCCTCACCCTCCGTGTCGGGTTCCCCTTAACTCTTTCTTAGCCGCGTTGCCGCAGGTCGCGGCCCACCCGTAGCGTCAGCCCGGCCCGCAACCGAACCGTGGAGGCGACAGGCGTGTATCGCTGGACCGACCCGACCGAACCGGACGGCGTTCCCCGACGCCCCGAGCCGCCGACCGACGAGGGCCCGGCCTGGCTCACCGACCGGCCGGAGCCGCGGTCGGCGTACCTCTTCGGGGACGAGCCGGAGCGGCCGGGCGCGGACCGGACCGACGCGCCGACCGGCGTCTGGCGGGCCAGCGCGCCGGACGCTCCGTGGGCGGACACCGGGTTCGACCCGATGCCGGATCGGACCGAATTCCACCCCGCCGCCGGAGCGGACCGGACCGGCCACGCCCCGCCCGCCGACCAAGCCAGCGGGCACGCCCCGTTCGACCCGGCGACCCACCCGGGCGCACCGATCGCCCCGTTCGACCGGGCCGCCGGCTGGCACCCCACCGCGGAGCCCACCGGCGCCTGGCAGCCGGAACAGGACGCCGGCTGGCGCCCGGCCGGGGAGCCCACCTCCGGCTGGCAGCGGGCGGACGACCCGGCCGCCGGCTGGCATCCGGCGGAGGAGCCCACGGCCGCGTGGCGGCCAGTCACCGACCCCGCCGCCGAGGAGCCGGGCCGGCACCGGCAGAAGCGGCGGTTCCCGCGTCCGCTCCTGGTCGGCGGGGCCGCCGCCGTGGCGACCCTGGTGGCGAGCCTCGGCGTGGCCGCCGCGGTGCTGCCCGGCGGTGACCAGCGGACCGAGTCGACTTCCGCGGAGGAGCCGGTGGCCGCCGCCCCGCTCGTGCCCAGCAGCACCGAAGATGCCCCCGGCGACGCCGTCGCGGCGCCCACCACCCCCACCGCCGCCCCGACCAGCGCCCGGCCGAGCCCGACCCGGACGACCGCCCCGAAGCCGAGCCGGACCACCGCCCCGTCCCGGCAGCTCACGCGCAGCGCCGCACCCCCGGCCACCCGCAGCGCCGCCGCACCGAGCGGCATCAGCGCCGAACTCCAGCAGGTCGTCGACCTGGTCAACAAGGAGCGGGCCAAGGCCGGCTGCAAGGCGCTGACCGTCAACGCCAAACTCATGCTGGCCGCCCAGCGGCACAGCCAGGACCAGGCCGATCACAAGACGATGTCGCACGACGGCAGCGACGGCAGCGACGCCGGCGACCGGCTCGACCGGGTCGGCTACGCCTGGCGGGCGTACGGCGAGAACGTCGCCTGGAACCAGCAGACCCCGGCCGCGGTGATGGACGCCTGGATGAACAGCCCGGGCCACCGGGCCAACATCCTGAACTGCTCCTACACCGACATCGGTGTCGGTGTCGCGCGGAGCAACGGGCCGTACTGGACCCAGGACTTCGGCACCCCGCGCTGACCGGCGCGTCGTGACCGGGTCCGCACTCGTTTGACCGGGTGAGGTACGCCGCGGCCGACTGGCCGTACCGGCCGGACCGGTACGTCCGGGCCGGATCGGCGTACCCGCTGGGGGCGGTGAGGTGCCGCCCGCGACCCGGGAGCTGTCGATGCGGATCCGGCTGGCGCCGGCCGCGCCGCGCACCCGGCCAGCCCGTGTCCTCCCCCGCGGGCTGTGCCGGGGCGTGGCGGCCGTCATGACGGTGCTGCTGCTCGCCCCGGTACCCGGTTGCGAGCGGCCGCTCGTCCCGCCCGGCGCGCCCACCCCGTGGCCCACCGAACTGGCCCGGCGCTGGCAGTGGCAGTGGCAACTCACCGGCCCGCTGGACGTCACCGCCGACGCGGACGTCTTCCTGCTCGACCCGGTCCGCACCACCTCCGCCGAGACAACCGCGCTGCGCGCCCGGGACCGCCGGCTGGTCTGCCAGGTCAGCGTCGGCACCTACGCACCCACCGACCCGGACGCCAACCGCTTCCCGCCGGACCTGCGCGGCAGCCCGGTGACCGACCGCCCGGAGCGCCGTTGGCTGGACGTCCGCCGCTGGGACACGCTGGAGCCGGTGCTCGCCGACCGGTTCCGGCTGTGCCGGGGCAAGGGCTTCGGCGCGGTGGCGCTCGACGACGCCGACGGCTACCTGCACCGGCCCGGCTTCCCGCTCGACTTCGACGACCAGTTGCTGTTCAACCGGCGGCTGGCCGCCCTGGCCCGCCAGCTCGACCTCTCCCCCGGGCTGGTCGGGGACGTGCCGCAGGTGGCCGCGCTGGCCCCCGACTTCGACTTCGCCGTCAACCAGGAGTGCGTACGCCGGCGCGAGTGCGCCAAGCTGCTGCCCTTCGCCGACGCGCACAAGCCGGTCTTCCACGTGGAATACACCGGCACCCCGACCACGTTCTGCGTCACCACAGTCGGCTACGGCTTCGCCTCCATGCGCAAGGACCGGTCGCTGGACGCCTGGCGCGAGCCCTGCCCCCTGTCGTGACCGCCCCGCCCGGCAGCGCCGGTGGCGCGTGGCGGCGGGACGGGTCGGGCGGGCAGGCAGCGGCGGAGGGGCGGGCCGCGGATGCGGCCCGCCCCTCCGCCGGTGGCGTGGGTCAGCGGGCGCCGACCAGTTCCGGGGTGGGGGTGGGCGGATCGGCGGGCGGGGTGGCCGGCCGGGCGCGCAGGAAGCGCGGGGCCCACCAGTTCGCGTCGCCCAGCAGGGTCATCAGCGACGGCAGCACCACCGCCCGGATGATCGTGGCGTCCAGCAGGATCGCTGCGGCCAGCCCGATGCCGAGCTGCTTCATGTCGATGGTGCTCAACGTCGCGAAGATCGAGAAGACCCCGACCATGACGATCGCCGCGCTGGTCACCACGCCCGCCGACGAGGTGATCCCGTAAGCCACCGCGTCGCGGTTCGGCAGGCCGTCCCGGACGCCCTCACGGATCCGGCTGACCACGAAGACGTGGTAGTCCATGGAGAGCCCGAAGAGCACCACGAACAGGAACAGCGGCAGCCAGGTGACGATCGCGTCCATCGAGGTGAAGCCGAGCAGCCCCTCCGCCCAACTGCCCTGGAAGACCAGCACCAGCAGGCCGTACGCGGCGCCGGCGGAGAGCAGGTTCAGCAGGATCGAGGTGAGCGCGACCACCACCGACCGGAAGGTCCAGGCCATCACCAGGAAGGTCAACGCCAGCACGAAGGCGGCCACGATCGGCAGCTTCTCCCGGATGTGCTGCGCGTAGTCCTCGTTGGCGGCCACCGCGCCGCCGACCGCGTACTCGATGCCGGGGATGCCGCGCAGCGCGGCCGGGACCAGGTCCTCGCGCAGCTCGTGCAGCGAGCGCGTGGCCTCGTCGGTGCGGCTGCCGTACGGGGTGGCCACCTCCAGCACCGACACCCGGCGGTCGGCCGACACCTTGATCTTCGGGCCGTCCCCCTCGGCCGGCGCGAAGAGCGGATCGGCGACGGCCCGCCCGGCCAGGTCGGTCAGTGCGGCGTGCACCCGATCGGCCTGCTCGGCCGGCGCCCGCACCGCCACCGTGTGGCTGGTGCCGTTGCTCGGGAAGGCGGCGGTGAGCCGGTCGTACGCCTGCATGGCGGGCGTGCTGCGCGGCACGTCCTCCATGCCGGGAAACTTCAATTGCATGCCCAGCGCCGGGGCGGCCAGGGCGAGCAGCAGCCCGACCGAGACGATCAGGGTGGTCCGCGGGGCCCGCAGCGCGGGCTTCAGCACGGCCGGCCAGAACCGGGGCCGGGCCGGCTGGCCGTGCCGGCCGGTACGCGGGGCGGTGAGCCGCCACAGCAGCGGCACCCGGGGCCGGTCGACCCAGCGGCCGAGCTTGGCCAGCAGCGCTGGCAGCACGGTCAGCGAGCCGAGCACCGCGACCGCGACCACCAGGATCGAGCCGACGGCAAGCGACGAGAAGATGGCGTCCTGGGCGAGCAGCAGCCCGGCCATGGAGATGATCACGGCGGTGCCGGAGACCACCACGGCGTGCCCGGAGGTCTCCGCCGCGACCTCCACCGCGTCGAGTCGGGACCGCCCCTTCGCCCGTTCCTCGCGTTCCCGGCGGACGTAGAAGAGCGAGTAGTCGACGCCGACCGCCATGCCGATCAGCAGGATCACGCTGGCCGTGGTGTCGTTGGCCGGCACCAGGTGCGAGGCCAGCGTGGAGAGCCCCATGGCCGCGGCCACCGAGGAGAGCGCGAGCAGCACCGGCACGCCGGCCGCGATCAGCGCGCCGAACGCGATGATCAGGATGGCCAGGGTGACCGGCAGGCTGAGCAGCTCGGCCCGCTTGAAGTCCTTGCCCAGGGTGTCGTCGAGCGCCTTGTTGATCGAAGGCCCCCCGACCTCCTCGATCCGCAGCGTCGGGTGCGCCTCCTGCACCTTGGCGGTGGCGTCCCGCAGCGGCTGCACCCGGTCGGACGCGGTCTCCGGGTCGCCGGACATGGTGATCGGGAGCAGCAGCGCGCTGCCGTCCCGGGACGGCATCGGCGTACCCACCGAGCCGACCCCGTCGACCTGCCGCAGCCGGGCCGCCGCGTCGTCGGCGGCGGCTTTCGCCGCGGCCTGGTCGAGCGTTCCGGAGCGGGACGTGATCAGCACGTTCTCCGTCGCCGGTTCGTGGAAGCCGCCGCTGTCGACGATCAGCTCGGACCGTCCCACCTCGCCGGTCGCCTGGTCAGCTGCGGTCGCCTCGTTCAGGCCCGCGGCGTTGCCGCCCACGAAGCACACCGCCACGAACACCACCCACAGCGCGATGGCCCGCCACGGGTGCTCCGCACTCCACCGTGCCAATCGCACCGTCACCGGTCGCCTGCCCATACCCGGGTTCCCCCTCCAGACGTCGGCCCCGTGCCGACGGTCTGACGCTAGGGAGCGGGCGACGCCCGGACATCGGGGAACGGCCCCGGCTCGTCCCCCATCCGCCAGAACCCGGCCGGCCGGGCCGCGCGGGCTCAGCCAACCGGACAGAACGGCATTTTCAGGGTACGAGCGGGGGACGCGCCGGAAACCGCCCGGGACGGCACACCGGCGCAACCCCGAGCCGGCTCAGGGTCATCCCCGCAGCGCTCCTCGGGGGCGGGGCTGGCAGCGCGGGCAACTGTACGACGACCGGTTCATGAACGCCTCGCGGCGGATCGGCGCGCCGCACCGCGGGCAGGGCTCCCCCTCCCGGCCGTACGCGTTCAGCGACCGGTCGAAGTAGCCGCTCTCGCCGTTGACGTTGACATACAGCTCGTCGAAGCTGGTGCCGCCCTGCTTGATCGCCTCGCCGAGCACGTCCCGCACGTGCCCGAGCAGCCGGGTGGCCGCCGGACGGGTCAGCGCGTCGGTCGGACGGGCGCCGTGCAGCCTGGCCCGCCACAGCGCCTCGTCGGCGTAGATGTTGCCGACCCCGGAGACCAGGGTCTGGTCGAGCAGCGCCCGCTTCACCTCGGTACGCCGCCGCCGCAGCGCGGCCACGAAGTCGGCGTCGGAGAACTCCGGGTCCATCGGATCCCGGGCGATGTGCGCGATCTCCCCGGGCAGCTCCGCGCCGCCCTCGGACACCGCCAGCCCGCCGAACGTGCGCTGGTCGACGAAGCGCAGCTCCGGGCCGTCGTCGGCGAACCGGAACCGGACCCGCAGGTGCAGTTCGTCGGCCGCCTCGACCGGCTGCAGCAGCAGCTGACCGGACATGCCGAGGTGCCCGACGAGGGCGTCACCGCTGTCCAGCGGCAGCCACAGGTACTTGCCCCGGCGCCGGACGTCGGTGATCGTCCGGCCGGTCAGCACGTCGGCGAAGTGCGCCCCGCCGGGCTGGTGCCGGCGTACGGCCCGGGGGTGGCGCACCTCCACGGAGCTGATCGTCCGGCCGATGACCCACTGGGCCAGCCCCTGCCGGACCGTCTCGACCTCGGGCAGCTCAGGCACGGCCGGCGCCCGCTCCGGCCGCGTCGGCCGCACTGCCGGCGTCATCCGCCGCCCCCGGTGCGCCCTCCGTCGCGCCCAGCGTGGCCTGCTCCTTCTCGGCCTGCTCGGTCAGCATCCGCCAGGCCGACTCGGCGGCCCGCTGCTCGGCCTCCTTCTTGCTGCGTCCCTCGGCGCCGCCGTACCGGTTGCCGGCCACCACCACCCAGGCGGTGAAGGTCTTGAGGTGGTCCGGGCCGGTGCCCTCGATGCGGTATTCGGGAACGCCCAGCCCCAGCGCGGCGGTCAGCTCCTGCAGGCTGGTCTTCCAGTCCAGGGCGGCGCCCCGGCCGGCCGACTCGGCCATCAGCGGGTCGAACAGCCGGTGGATCACGATGGCCGCGGTGTCCAGGCCGTACTGGAGGTAGATCGCGCCGAGCAGCGCCTCCAGGGTGTCGGCCAGGATGCTGGCCTTGTCCCGGCCGCCGGTGGTCTCCTCGCCCTTGCCCAGCAGCAGGTACGCGCCCAGCCCCGCCGGGCCGAGACCGCGCGCCACGTCGGCCAGCGCGCGCATGTTCACCACGCTGGCGCGCAGCTTGGCGAGCTGCCCCTCGGGCAGGTCCGGGTGGTTGTGGAAGAGCGCCGTGGTGATCACCACGCCGAGGACCGAGTCGCCGAGGAACTCGAGCCGTTCGTTGGTGGGCAGCCCACCGTTCTCGTACGCGTAGGAGCGGTGGGTCAGGGCGCGCTCCAGCAGCTCCGGGTCGAGCGACACCCCGAAGGCCGCCTCCAGGTGGCCGACGGGAGCCCGCCGCCGCTTGTCGTTGGTCATGGTGCTACCTCGGTGTCGGTTCGGTCAGGTGCGAGATCGTGCGGCACGCCGTCGAGCAGGGCAGCCACGGTGTCGGTGGCGCCCCGCCGCCACAGGTGGGCCGCCAGGGCGATGCCGGAGGCGACGTCGTCGGGCCGGGCCGCGCCGTGGCAGACGACCACCGTACCGGCCACGCCGAGCAGGGCCGCCGCACGTGGCGCGCCGCCGCTCGCCGGGGGTCCGCCGGCCATCGCGTACGCGCCCTCGATCGCCTTGAGCAGCACGTTGCCGGTGAACCCGTCGGTGACCACGACGTCGGCGCGCGCGCCGAGGGAGACGTCGTACCCCTCGACGAGGCCGACGTAGCGGGCGCCGCACGGCAGGGGCACGGCGGCGAGGGCGGGATCGGCGGCACGGCGCAGCCGGTCACCCTTACCCGCCTCGGTGCCGACGGAGAGCAGCCCGACGCGGGGCGCGGCGACGGCGTGCGCCACGGCGGCGTACGCGGCGCCGAGCACGGCGTGCCGGGCGAGGGTGGCGGGACCGGGTTCCAGCGTGCCGCCGACGTCCAGCAGCACCACCGGTCCGGCGACGGCGGGCAGGGTGGCCACCAGCGCCGGGCGGCGTACCCCGGTCCAGCGGCCGAGGCCGAGCGCGGCGGCGGTGACGGTGGCGCCGGTCGAGCCGGCGGAGACGAGCGCGTCGGCGAACCCGTCGCGGACGGCGTTGACGGCCGCCCGCACGGTGCTCTCGGCGCGGGCGGCGGTGGGATGGTCGGCCATGCCGACGGCGGTCCGCACCGGGCGGACCGTGACGCGGGCGCGCTGCTCGGGGGCGAGCGCGCCGATCAGCCCGTCGGCGACCTCGGTCGGTCCGACGAGCAGCAGGTGCAGGTCAGGGTCGGTGCGTACGGCCCGCAGAGCGCCGTCAACCACGACGGCGGGAGCATCGTCCCCGCCGAGGAGGTCGACGGCGATCCGCGCGGTGCCCGGCTCCGACTGGACGCCGGCCGGGGGCCGGACGGCGGCGGAGGGAGCCGGGGCACCGGGCGTGAGCCAGGGTGCGCGCGCCACCCGACCTGTGGTCGGGGACGTCACTCGGCGTCCAGGTCAGACCTCGAGGACCTGGCGGCCGTTGTAGGTGCCGCAGACGGAGCAGGCGGCGTGCGGCAGCTTCGGCGACTTGCACTGCGGGCAGGCCACGGTCGCGACCGCCGCGGCCTTCCACTGCGCCCGACGGGCCCGGGTGTTGCTGCGCGACATCTTGCGCTTGGGGACGGCCACGGTTGTTACTCCTCTTTACGGGTCAGTTGCGACAGGGCAGCCCAACGCGGGTCGACCTGCTGGTGACTGTGGTCGGCCGGCAGTTCGTCCCAGTGCACCCCGCACTCGGGGCACAGGCCTGGGCAGTCCTCCCGGCAGAGCGGGTTGGTCGGCAGGGTGAGCACCACCGCGTCCCGCAGCGCCGGCTCCAGGTCGATCAGATCGCCCTGCATCCGGCCCACCTCGTCCTCGTCGGTCGTGGTGTCCGTGGTGCTGTTCTCGTACGCGTACAGCTCCTGGATCTTCACGGTCACCGAGTCGTCGATCGCGCGCAGGCAGCGGCCGCACTCGCCCTTGATGGGACCGCTGACGGTCCCGGAGACGAGCACACCCTCGGACACCGACTCCAGCCTCAGATCGAGGTCGAGGTCCGCGCCCGCCGGCACACCGATCAACTCCACGCCGAGGTCCTCCGGTGCCGGCACGACCCGCTTGACCGTACGCAACGCACCAGGCCGACGCGGCAGGTCCCTCGTGTCGAGGACCAGCGGCGACCTGGGGTCGAGTGAAGAAGGCACGTGTTTGGGCATAGTCAGACTCCGGCCGGTGAGAGGCCGACAAAGAAGGTTACCTGGGTGACCGCCGGACCGTCGAACCGGGGCGTCGCCCGCCAGGGTGCCGGCTGTCGGCCGCCGGCCCGGGCATCGCTCAGAAGGGTAGCGGCCGGTCCGCCTCGTCACCGGCGAAGGTGCCGATCTCACGCAGCGCGTGCATCTTGTCCCGGCCGCGCTCGATCGAGGCGAGGGCTCGGGTGAGGAACTGCTCGAAGTTGGCCAGCGCGGTGTCGACGTAGTCGTCCACCTCGTCCCGGAGGCGCTGCGCCTCGGCGCGGGCCTCGGCGATGATCCGGGCGCCCTCGTGCTCGGCCGAGACGGTGATCTCGTTCACCGAGACCAGCCGGGCGTGTTCCGCCTCACCCTCGCTGATGATCCGATCGGCCTCGCGCTTGCCGGCCTCCATGATCTTGTCCCGCTCCTCCAGCAGCGCGGCGGCCCGGCGCAGGTCGGCGGGGAGCTCGGCGCGCAGCTCGTCGAGAGCGGCGATCATCTCGCCCCGGTCGACCATGCAGTTGTTGCGCGACATGGGGACGGAGCGGGCCTGCTCCACCATGGCGATCAGTTCGTCGATGCGATCGAGCGGGTCCACCGGTACCTCACTCCTGTCGTTCGTCGGCCGACCTACATGATGCGGCCTGCGCCCGAATTCGGCGCTGCACACATCATGTCGCGCCCGCTCCACCGCACGCCGATCCACCCCCACCCGGCGCGTCGCGCGCCGCCGGGGGTCTGCCGCGAGGCCAGGGTCAGGGCCGGGCCTGCGGGGCGAGGCGGGCCACCAACTGCTCGCGGACCACGTCGGGGACGTGCGCCGAGATGTCCCCGCCCCACTTGGCCACGTCCTTGACCAGGCTGGAGGAGAGGAAGGAGTAGAGCGGGTTGGTCGGCATGAAGAGGGTCTCCACGCCGGCCAGGCCGATGTTCATCTGGGCCATCTGGAGCTCGTAGTCGAAGTCGCTGACCGCGCGCAGGCCCTTGATCAGCACGCTGGCCTGCTGGGCCCGGCAGAAGTCGACCAGCAGCCCGCGGAACGACTCGACCCGCACGTTGTCGTACGAGGCGGTCACCTGGCGGAGCATGTCGATCCGCTCCTCGACGGTGAACAGCCCCTGCTTCGACTGGTTGACCAGCACGCCGACGATCACCTCGTCGAAGAGCCGGCTGGCCCGGCCGATGATGTCGAGGTGTCCGTTGGTGACCGGATCGAACGAGCCGGGACAGACCGCACGTCTCATGATCGGCGACCGTACCAAAGGGTGGTCTCGCCGTAGCGGCGACTGCGCTCGGGCGTGATGCCTTCCACCCAGGTGACCGGCCCGGTGCGGCTGGCCCGCTCCACGATCACCAGGGCGTCCGGGGCCAGCCAGCCGCCGTCGACCAGCGCGGCCAGCAGCGCGGTGATCTCCTCGTCGGAAACGGCGTACGGCGGGTCGGCGAAGACCACGTCGTACGGCCCGCCGTCGGGCCCGGCGGCGAGCACCCCGGCCACCTTGCCGGTGACCAGGCGAGCGGCCGGGGCGGCCCGCAGCACGGCGATGTTCTCCCGGATCACCCGGGCCGCCCGGGCGTCGGACTCCACCAGCAGCACGTGCTCCGCACCCCGGGACAGCGCCTCCAGGCCGACCGCGCCGGAACCGGCGTACAGGTCGGCGAAGCGTGCGCCGTCCAGATCCAGTTCGGCCTGCACCGCGCTGAACAGCGCCTCCCGGACCCGGTCGGAGGTCGGCCGCGTGCCGGCGCCGGGTGGCGCGGCGATCCGCCGGCCGCCGAGCGTCCCGGCCACGATCCGGGTCACCGTCTGCTCCCGCACATGCCCCAGACGCTACGCGACGCCGGCCCGGGCGACCCGATCCCTACCAGAGGGCGGCCGGGTGGACACTCGCCGTACATTAAGGATCTCGAATTCATAACGAGCGTCTATGAGGCGTCGATCCATGTAACGCCCGACCTGTCGTTGTCGCTAGGGTCTGCCCGGTTGTCGGGCGTGAGGCTCCGGTCCGCCCGGCACACTCCGATTTTCCCCTCATCAGGAGTAGACGTGAACCGTCTGAACCTCCGGCGTGCCCTGGCGGTCACCGCCGGCGCGCTGATCGGCCTGGCCGGTGTGGCCACCATCGCCGGCCCGGCCATGGCCCACCACCCCGAGCCCTCCGGCACCTACTGCGCAGCCCAGGACGGCAAGGTCACCGTCAACTGGTCGGTCGGCAACAGCGAGACCGACATCGCCGGCACCATCACCAAGCTCGAGTCCACCGTGCCGGGTGACGTCACGGGCGACTTGGCCGTCGAGGCGACCCTGCCCAAGAAGGGCGAGGGCACGCTGACCGGCACCCAGACCCACACCTTCACCGGTGAGCTGCCCGAGCTGAAGCTGACCGTGGAGGCACGGTGGGAGCGCGGCGACCGGATCATCACCGAGGCGCGCAGCGTCGTCGCGCAGCCCGCCGGTGACTGCGCCCCGGCCGAGCCGCCGAGCACGCCGGCCTCGCCGGAGCCGAGCGCCAGCCCGGAGTCGCCGGCGTCGCCGGAGCCCACCCCGTCGGCCACCAGCCCGGCGGCCACTCCCTCCGCCCCGGTCGAGCCGGAGGAGCCGGTGTTCCGGCTCGAGGAGACCTGCGACACGATGACCTTCATCGTGGAGAACCCGGCGAAGGGCACCCCCTTCACCGCCACGTTGACCACGGAGAAGGGCGTCACCAAGAAGCTGGTCTCTGAGCCGGGCAAGACCACCTCGGTCAGCTTCGACGCGTACAAGGGCCTCAAGATCACCGTCAAGTACGACGTGGTCGAGGACACCGAGACCGTCGACTACACCCAGCCGAAGGACTGCGCGGGCCAGGGTGGCGGCCTGCCGGTCACCGGTCCGGCGGCCGGCGCGATCGCGGGTGGCGCGGCCGTGCTGCTCGCCGCCGGCGCGGTGCTGTTCGTGATGGCCCGCCGTCGTCGGGTCCGCTTCACCGCCTGATCCCGTTCGGATCTCCCGAGGGCGCGTCGACCACCCGGTCGGCGCGCCCTCGCCGGTTGCCGCCCGTCAGCGGGCGGCGAGGAGCCCGCCGAGCAGGACGGGATCGACCTCGGCCTGGTTAGCCAGCACCACCAGCCGTCGGTCCGAGTCGGGCAGCCAGGCGGCGAACGCCTTGAAGCCCGCATTATCCCCCGAGTGGTGCACCGCCCGCTCCCCGGCCAGCGGCCCGAGGAAGCAGCCGTAGCCGTACGCCTCACCGCCCCGGGTGGCCGCCGCGTGCGGGGTGGTCATCAGCGCCACCGAGGCGGGGGTGAGCAGCCGCCCCCGACGTGGCACGTCGAGCCAGGCGAGCAGGTCGTCGCCGGTGCACCAGACGTCCCCGGCACCCATGCTCACCGTGGCCAGATCCCAGGACGGCACCGGCCGACCGCCCTCGTGTCCGACCGCCACGTCGACGCGGCCCGCTGGGGCGCCGGCGAAGCTGCCGGTCATGCCGAGCGGCCCGAAGACCTCCTCGGCGAGGAACGCGGCGTAGGGCCGGCCGGACGCCCGCTCGACGGCGCGGGCCAGCAGGACGTACCCCGGGCTGCTGTAGTGCCAACCGGCGCCGGGGGCGAACAGCGGCGGCACGCCGGCGAAGACGGCCAGCAACTCGTCCGGCTCGACCGGACGGCCCAGGTCGATCATCGGGTACTCCGGCCAGTGGCCCAGGCCGGAGGTGTGGGTGAGCAGGTGGTGCAGGCTGATCCCGGACCAGTACGGCGGTGGGTGCGGCAGCCAGCGGCTCACCGGATCGGCCAGGCCGAGGGCGCCCCGCTCGGCGAGGAGCAACACCGCCGCCGCGGCCATCTGCTTGCTGATCGAGGCGATTTGGAACCGGGTCGCCCGGGTGCAGGGCAGCCCGGCGCTGTCGTCGGCGGAGCCGATCACCCGGTCGATGACCAACTCGTCACCACGGGCCAGCAGGAGCACTCCACGAGGGATGGGCAGGGTCGACATCGACCGATCCTAGGCACGGCCGGCCGATCGGTGGGGTCAGCCCTTCTCCAGGTACTCCGCGCGTTCCTCGTCGACCAGGGCCGCGACCGAGGCGGCCAGGGCCGGGTGCCCGGCCAGCTCCGGATCCTCCTCGACCAGGGCGATCGCCTCGGCCCGGGCGTCCCGGATCAGGTCGGTGTCCCGCAGCAGCGACAGCAGCCGCAGGTGCGAGCGGCGGCCCGACTGGGTGGCGCCCAGCACGTCGCCCTCGCGGCGCTGCTCCAGGTCCAGCTCGGCGAGCTTGAATCCGTCGGTGGTGGAGGCGACCGCGTCCAGCCGCTCCCGGGCCGACGAGCCCTCCATCGCCTCGGTGACCAGCAGGCACAGGCCGGGCGCCGAGCCACGGCCCACCCGGCCACGCAACTGGTGCAGCTGGGAGACGCCGAACCGGTCGGCGTCCAGCACGATCATCACGGTGGCGTTGGGCACGTTGACCCCCACCTCGACCACCGTGGTCGCCACCAGCACGTCCAGGTCGCCGGCGGCGAAGGAGCGCATGACGGCGTCCTTCTCGTCGGCCGGCAGCCGCCCGTGCAGCACGCCGATCCGCAGCCCGTGCAGCGGGCCCTCGGCGAGCAGCGGCGCCACCTCGGTCACCGCGAGGGGCGGGCGGCGGCCGTTGTCGTCCTCGCGGGGCGGTTCCTCCTCCGCGGCCGGTCCTTCCCCGATCCGCGGGCAGACCACGTACGCCTGGTGGCCGGCGGCGACCTCCTCGCGCAGCCGGCGCCAGGCCCGGTCGAGGAACGCCGGCTTCTCGGCGGCCGGCACCACGTGCGAGGCGATCGGCGAACGCCCCTGCGGCAGCTGGGAGAGGGTGGAGATCTCCAGGTCGCCGTAGACGGTCATGGCCACCGTGCGCGGGATCGGGGTGGCGGTCATCACCAGCACATGCGGCGGCTGGTCGGCCTTGGCCCGCAGCGCGTCCCGCTGCTCCACGCCGAACCGGTGCTGCTCGTCCACCACCACGAGACCCAGGTCGTGGAAGTCGACCCCCTCGTAGAGCAGGGCATGGGTGCCGAGCACAATGCCGGCCCGCCCCTCGGCCACCTCGGCGAGCGCCCGCCGCCGGGCCGCCGCGCCGAGCGAGCCGGTGACCAGCTCCACCCGGGTGGCACCATCGGCGGCGCCCAGCTCGCCGGCCCGGGCCAGCGGGCCGAGCAGGTCGAGCATGCCCCGGTAGTGCTGGGCCGCGAGCACCTCGGTCGGGGCGAGCAGCGCGGCCTGCCCGCCGGCGTCGACCACCTGGAGCATGGCCCGCAGCGCGACCACCGTCTTGCCGGAGCCGACCTCGCCCTGGAGCAGCCGGTGCATCGGGTGGGCGGTGGCCAGGTCGGCGGCGATCTCCCGGCCGACGGCCTGCTGGCCGGAGGTCAGCTCGTACGGCAGCCGGGCGTCGAACCCGTCCAGCAGGCCGCCCGGTTTCGCCGGGCGGGCCCGCGCCGGCCAGGCCGCCGCGCGGTGCTTGCGCTGCACCAGGGTGAGCTGCACGGCGAACGCCTCGTCCCACTTGAGCCGGCGCCGGGCCCGGTAGAGCTCCTCCTTGCTGGACGGCCGGTGGATCTCGCGCAGCGCGGTGCCGATGCCGACCAGGTTCCGGCTCGCCCGCACCGTGGCGGGCAGCGGGTCGTCCGGTGCGGTGAACGTGTCCAGCACCACCCGGACGCAGCGGGCGATCACCCAGGTCGGCACCGCCGCCGCGGCCGGGTAGACCGGGATCAGCGCGCCGGCGAACTCCTCGACCTCCTCGTTGGCCGCCGCCTCGCCGTCGCCCCCCTCCCCGAGCAGCACGTACTCCGGGCCGTTGAGCTGCCGCTTGCCCCGGAACTCGGTGACCTTGCCGGCGAAGAGTCCCCAGCGACCGGGGCGCAGGTCCCGCTCCCGCCACGCCTGGTTGCCGAAGAAGGTGAGGGTGAGCACGCCGCCGGAGCCGTCCCCGACGGTCACCTCCAGCAGGTTGCCCCGGCGCTGGCGCATCGGCCGGACCGCGGTGCGCTGCACCTGGGCCAGCACGGTCACCTGCTCCCCCACGTCCAGCGAGCGGATGTCGGTGTGCTCGCCGCGCTCGTCGTAGCGGCGGGGGAAGTGGTAGATCAGGTCGCCGGCGGTGTGCAGGTCGAGGTGACTGGCCAGGGCCTTGGCGGTCTTCTCCCCGACCAGCTTCTTCAGCGGCGTGTCCACCGTGGCCGGTTCGCTCGTCATTCGACCCCCACCAGGAGCGGATAGTGCGGCTGCCCGCCCTCGTACGCCTGCACCTCCACGAACGGCCAGGACCGCTCGACGTGCTCGCGTACCCGGTCGGCCAGTCCGTCCGGGGCGTCCGCCCCGCACAGCAGGGTGACCAGTTCGCCGCCACCGCCGAGCATCCGGTCGACCACCGCGGTGCAGGTGTCGAGCAGCTCGGCGCCGATCAGGTGCACCTCGCCCTCGACCAGCGCCAGCACATCGCCCGGCCGGCACGGCCCGGCGACCGTGAGCGCCTCCTTGCTGGCGTGGCAGACCTCGGCGTAGCGACAGGCGCCGGCCGCCTCGGCCATGGCGATGACGTCGTCCTCGAAGCGGCGGGACGGGTCGCGGACGGCGAGGGCGGCGAGCGCCTGCACCGGGGACCGGGTGGGCACCACGCTCACCTTCACCCCGAGCCGGTGCGCCTCCCGGGCCGCCGTGCTGGCCACCGACTGGGTGTTGGGGTCGTTGGGCAGCACCACCACCCGGGCGGCCCCGGTGGCGCGGATCGCGTCGAGCAGCTCGCCGGCGGACGGGTTGGCCGGCACCACCCTGGCCCCCTCCGCCCCGAACAGCTCGGCGATGCCGGCGCCGGTGGCCACCACCACGGCCGCCCGGCCGTCGGGCAGCGGGGGCGGCGGCGCCTGGTCGGCGAAGCGGGTCACCGTGATCCGGTGCGGGCGACCGGCGACCACGCCCGCCTCGATCGCCGCACCGACGTCGTTGACGTGCACGTGCACGTTCCATGTCCCGCTGGCTGGGCCGGCGTCACCGACGATGACGAGGGAGTCGCCGAGCGCGCCCAGCTCGGCGCGCAGCCGGACGACCGCCTCCTCGGTGGCGTCGAGCAGGTACTGCACCTCGTAGGCGTACACCGGGGAGCCGGTCTCCCGGGCCGCCGTGGCGGGCGGGCGGACCGCGGGCGACGCGGGCGCCGGCGGCCGAAGGTTCTCCCCGGTGACCACCTCGACCAGCGCGTCCAGCAGCAGGCAGAGGCCCCGGCCGCCGGCGTCCACCACGCCGGCGCGGGCCAGCGCGGGCAACTGCTCGGGGGTACGCGCGAGCGCGCCGGCCGCCCCGGCCGCCGCGGCCCGGGTCACCGCGCCCAGGTCGTCGCTGTCCGCCTGCACGGCGGCGCGGGCGGCGGCGGCGACCACGCTGAGCAGGGTGCCCTCGACCGGCTGGGCGACCGCGGCGTACGCGGCGGTGGTGGCCTCGGCCAGCGCGGCGGCGAGCAGCCGGCCGCGGACCGCCGGGGCGGCGGCGAGCGCGTCGGCCAGGCCCCGCAGAATTTGCGACAGGATCACCCCGGAGTTGCCCCGGGCACCGAGCAGCGCGCCCCGGGCCATCAGCCGCAGCGCGTGCCCGTGCGGGGTGTGCCCGTCCTCGGGGAGGGTCTCCAGGTCCATGGCGAGGGCCTGCTGCGCGGAGGTGAGGGTGAGCACCAGGTTGGTGCCGGTGTCCCCGTCCGGGACCGGGTAGACGTTGAGGTCGTCGATCTCACCCTGGTGTCGCTGGAGGGCGGCCAGCCCGCTCGCGCACCAGCGGCGCACCGCGGCGGCGTCGAGGGTGTCCAGCACGTCGGGAAGCCTACTGGCGCGCACCGACACGCGCCGAGGTCGACCGGTTCCCGTCGGCGTGTCCGACCGGCCGGGGCGGCGGTCCGGGCCCGGGCCGGGCCGGTTGGGCGTACCGGCGAGCCATCGGGTAACCTGGCCAGGTTGCCCGGGCAGCGCCTGGCGGCGACCTCATGAACGTTTCAAACTCAGGAGTATCCCGTGGCTAGCGTGTGCGACGTCTGTGGCAAGGGGCCGGGCTTCGGCCACAACGTGTCCCACTCGCACCGGCGGACCAACCGCCGCTGGAACCCGAACATCCAGTCGGTGCGTACCCCGGCCGGTGGCGGCACCACCAAGAAGATGCAGGTCTGCACCTCGTGCATCAAGGCCGGCAAGGTCACCCGCGCCTGACGCGGTAGCGCCACCCAGAACTCGTCGGTAGCCGGCGGACCGGAAGGGTCCGCCGGCTTCTGTCGTGTCCGAAAGCCGCTTCTGTCGTGTCCGAAAGCCGGAGCTGACGGGTGGCCGAACACCTGGCGACCGGGGGTGTGCGGCCCGATTAGGGTCGTGCTGCGCCGGCTGTCCGGTCCGGCGGCGGGGTGGGGAGGAACGACCGGTGGATCTGGACCTGGGTCGCGACGAGATGGTGGTGATCGGCGCGTCGCTCGGCTCACTGCGGTGGTTCGACCAGGAGCTGCCGGCCGGCAGTGTGGTCCTCGTCGAGGAGCCCGACGTGATCCGCCGGCGGGGCCTCGAACGCCTCACCGCCGAGCTGCCCCTCATCTCCCGGCTGGTGCCGGCCGCGTACCAGACTGGCCTCGACGGCGACGCGCTGCTCGCCCGGGAACCCGGCCTGGCCTCCGCCCGGCTCGTCGTGCCCGGCCTGGAGTACGCGGTCGGCGCCACGGCCCGGCTGGCCGAGCGGCTCGGCCTGCCCGGAGCCGGAGTACCGGCGGCCGATGTCTTCACCGACAAGCACCGGATGCGGCTGCTCGCCGACGCCGCCGGCCTGGCCAACCCGGCGTACGAGCTGGTCGACGACCCGGCGCGGGCGGCGGAGTTCGCCCGGCGCCACGGCGACCGGTGCGTGCTCAAGCCCACCCGCCGCTCCGGCAGCCTCGGCGTGCAGCTGATCGCCGACCCGGCGGAGATCGCCGCCGCCTGGGCGGCCAGCGCCACCCCGCAGGCGCCGGTGGAGGCCGCCGCGGGCCTGCCCACCGAGGTGCTGGTCGAGGAGCTGCTCGCCGGCTCGGAGCACAGCGTCGAGCTGCTGGTCACCGACGGCGAGACGATCTTCGCCAACGTCACCGACAAGCGGATCGTCGGCGGTCGGTTCCCGGTGGAGAGTGGCCACACCGTGCCGTCCGCGCTTCCCGAGGCGGAGCATCGGGCGCTGCGCGACGCCGCCGTCCGGCTCGCCGAGGCGGCCGGCTTCCGCAGCGGCATGCTGCACAGCGAGTGGATCCTGGTCGACGGCGTGCCGACGCTGGTGGAGTGCGCGGCACGGATGCCCGGCGACATGATCACCGCACTGGTCTCGATCGCCTACGAGTGCGGCTTCATCGAGGCGTACCTGCGGGTGCTGCGCGGCGAGCGGCCCGCGCTGCCGGCCCGGCCGGCCGGCGCGGCGGCCGTCGAGTTCCTGGTGGCCTCACCTGGGCGGGTCACCGCCGTGGACGGGGTCAAGGCGGCGCTGCGGGTGCCCGGCGTGCTCGACGTGCAGGTCGAGGTCGCCGTCGGAGACACGGTGCCGGAGCTGCTCTCCTCGGCCCAGCGCAGCGGATACCTGCTGGCCTGGGGCGCCGACGCCACCGGGGCGGAGAGCGCCGCCCGCAAGGCCGCCGACCAGATCCACATCACCGTCGGCTGACCCGCCCGTCGTCGGACTCGCGTCCGACGGGCGATGCCGTCAGGTCGGTGATTCGGCGGTAAACCACGCCGGCCAGCCCCGCCACATCGCCGACCTGCCGCCCGTACTCAGACTGCGCGGGCAGCGGCCGTCAGAGGGTGCGGCCGAAGGAGAGGCAGCCGGGGGCGTCCTTGTAGAAGCCGAAGTTCGGGATCCGCTCGTAGCCGGCCGAGGTGTACATGGAGATCGCCTCCGGCTGCTTGTCGCCGCACTCCAGGACCATCCGCTTGCGGCCCTGCTCCCGCGCCGACCGCTCGACCGCCGCGAGCACCGACCGGGCGACCCCCCGGCCCCGCGCGGCCGGCGCGGTGTACATCCGCTTCAGCTCGGCCGTCTCGCCATCGTCGCCGTGGCTGCGCCAGCCACCACAGCCCACCGGCTGCCCGTCCAGGTAGGCGATCAGGAAGGCGCCCGCCGGGGGCTCGAACTCGGCGGCGTCGACCGGCGTGTCGTCGCCGCTGCCGCCGTACCGCTGGCCGAGGTCGGCCAGGGCCGCCCGGATCAACGCCTGCGACTCGGATGCGTCGAAGCGCCGGGCCCGGATCTCGATCTCACTCACGGATGAAGGGTACGACCGCGGCCGGCCCCGAACCGGGGCCGGCCGGCGACGTCGGTCGCAGATCACTCCGTACGGCGGAAGTGGTCCCAGCCCGTCGGGCCCTCGTACGCGGCGCCGTCCACGGTCACCCCGGCGCCCTCGGTCACCTGCCCGATCGGCCGCCAGCCCGCCGGGAGCGTCGCCGCCGCGGGGAAGGTCGCCGCCAGGGCGTGGTCCTCGCCGCCGGCCAGGATCCAGGAGTACGGGTCGACCCCGAGCGCCTGGGCCGCGTCGCGCATCTGCCGGGGCACCTCGAACGCGTCCCGGGTCAGGTCGATCGCCACGCCGCTGGCCCGCGCCACGTGCCCCAGGTCGGCGAGCAGCCCGTCCGAGACGTCGATCATGGCGGTGGCGCCGTGCCGGGCGGCCTCCGGGCCGGCCGCGTACGGCACCTCGGGTCGGCGGTACGCCTCGACCAGCAGCCGGGGCGTGCGGAAGCCCCGGGACAGCACGGTGTAGCCGGCCCCTGCCCAGCCGGTGCGCCCGGCGAGCGCCACCACGTCGCCCGGGCGGGCCCCGGAGCGGACCACCGGCGGGCGGTCGCCCAGATCGCCCAGGGCGGTCACGGCGATCGTGATGACGGGGCTGGACGACATGTCGCCGCCGACCACGCCCGCCCCGACCAGGGCCGCCTCGGCGCCCAGCCCGTCGGCCAACTCCTCCGCCCAGCTCGTGTCCAGCTCCGCCGGGATGCAGAGGGCGACCAGCAGTGCGGTCGGAGTGGCGCCCATGGCCGCGATGTCGGCGAGGTTGGCGGCCGCCGCCCGGTGCCCGACGTCGCGGGCCCCGGACCAGTCCCGGCGGAAGTGCCGCCCCTCCACCAGCACGTCGGTGGAGGCCACCACCCGCCGGTCCGGCGCGGCGACCACCGCCGCGTCGTCACCGGGACCGAGCAGGCAGCTCTCCCCCTGCGTCAGCCGGGCGGTCACCCGGTCGATCAGCCCGAATTCCCCGACACCCGCGACCGTCATGCCGTCCCCTCGTCGCGCTCACTCGTCACTCGCTTCGCCCACGCCGTGGCCTCGCTCACCGCGTCCAACCGGCCACCGATACGGATCACGGCTGCTCCGTACGGTAGTTTCACCCTTCGGACCGCCCCAGGCGGCGACAGACGGAGGTCGAGTCGTGGTACAGGCGTACATCCTCATCCAGACCGAGGTCGGGCGGGCGCGTGACGTGGCCGGTCAGATCTCGGACCTTGCCGGCGTGGTGCGTGTCGACGCCGTCACCGGGCCGTACGACGTGGTCGTCCTCACCGAGGCGAACACCGTCGACGAGCTCGGCAAACTCATCGTCAGCAAGGTGCAGATGGTGCCCGGCATCACCCGCACCCTCACGTGTTCGGTGGTGCGCCTGTAAGTGGACAAGATCACTACCTCCCCCGCTGCCGACGAGGCCCGCACGGCCGACGAGGCCCCGCGCCGGGACCGGAGCACCCGCGGCGCCGCACTCTGGGCGACGCTGATCGCGGTGCCGGTGACCGTGGCGGTGGCCGGGTTCACCTTCGCCAAGCTGGCCCCGGACGAGCCGGCCGCCGCACCGCAGCCGTCGGCGACCGCCGTGCGGCCGCAGTCGACCGCCCCGGTCGAGATGCCCGCCCCGGCCCTGGCCGAACGGCCGGCGACGCTGTGCCGGGCCCTGCTGTCGCAGCTCCCGCCGAGCGTGCGCGACCTGAAGCAGCGGCCGGTCACCGCCGGCGCCGAGCAGAACGCCGCGTACGGCGACCCAGCGCTGACCGTGGCCTGCGGCGGCACCCCGCCGGTGATCCAGCCCACCGACGAGGTGTGGCGGGTCAACAAGGTCTGCTGGTACGCCGCGCAGGAAGCCGACGGCAGCGTGCTGACCACCGTCGACCGGGAGACCCCCGTCCGGGTCCGGCTGCCCAAGCAGTACGAGCAGCCGCTGCAGTGGGTCGCCCCGATCTCCGACGCCATCGTCGCGGCGGTCCCCTCGGCCAAGACCGTGCCGTCCGGCTGCTCCGGCTGATGTCGCGCCCCTGGGTGGGCGCAGATTCACGGAAAGAGTGGCCTTCCGCGCCGGAACGGCCACTCTTTGCGTGAATCAGGCCGGATCTTGAGCCGCGTGACGGGTCAGCGGCCGGCGCGGCGGAGGGCGGTGCGGATGAGGCGGTTGACCAGCTTCGGATACTCCAGACCGCTGGCCGCCCACATGCGCGGGAACATCGAGGTCGGGGTGAAACCGGGCATGGTGTTGATCTCGTTGAGATAGACGTCCAGCTCCGGTGTGACGAAGAAGTCGACCCGGGCCAGCCCGGAGCAGTCCAGCGCGGTGAACGCGCGGGTGGCGTACTCCTGCACCCGGCGGGCGACCGGCTCGGGCAGATTCGCCGGGACGTCGTACTCGCAGACCTCGTCGGCGTAGATGTACTTCGCCTCGAAGTCGTACCAGTCACGGCCGCCGATCATCCGCACCTCGGCCAGCACCGACGCCTCGGGGGCACCGCCGGCCTCCCCCTCCAGCACGCCGCACTCGATCTCGCGGCCGACGATCGCGCCCTCGACCAGCACCTTGGTGTCGATCTCGCGGGCGGTGGCGACCGCCGCGTCGAGCTGGGACCAGTCGTCGACCTTGGTGATGCCGAAGGAGGAACCGGCCCGGGACGGCTTGACGAAGACCGGCAGGCCGAGGCGCTCCTTGTCCTCCTCAGTCATTGTCATCCCGTTGCGCAGCACCACGTACGGGCCGACCGGGATGCCCTCGGCGACGCAGAGCTTCTTGGTGAACTCCTTGTCCATGGCCGCCGCGGAGGCGAACACGTTCGCCCCGACGTACGGGATGCCGGCCATCTCCAGCATCCCCTGGATGGTGCCGTCCTCGCCGTACGCGCCGTGCAGCACCGGGAAGACCACGTCCACGTCGGCCAGCGCCCGGGGGCCCTGCGTCGGGTCGAGCACCATCAGGCCACCCGCCGCCGGGTCGGCGCGCAGCACCAGTTCCGCGCCGGAGCCGGCAGTGATCTCCGGCAGCTTGCGATCCTGGATGGCCAGTTGGCCCGGATCGCCGCTGGCCAGCACCCACTGGCCCTGCCGGGTGATACCGACCGGGACCACCTCGAACTCATCCGGGTCCAGCGCGGCCAGCACGCTGCCCGCGCTGACGCAGGAGATGCCGTGCTCGGGGCTGCGGCCGCCGAAGACGATCGCCACACGGGTCTTGCCTGGGGTGGTCACTCCGGTCACCTCTTCGTTCGCGACTGCGGCTGGCCGTGCTCGCCGGTGGCGCTCACCCGGTTGACCCTACTGTGCGTGGCGAGCCCGGGCAGCCGATACCCGAGGAGACGGCACCTCGCCGCGCAACCGGTCAACGATCGATAACAGGGAGTAATCGGGCGACCGTCGCAGTCGAACGGCCGCCGCACCGCCGGTGGCGATGCGGCCCGAGAGGGTGAGCGGATCGGGGAGGCAGCGCACTAGGCTGCTCGTCCTGTGAGCTCCGATGCCCTCATCGACAGCCTGCTGGCCGCCCTCGACGCCCGGCCCGACGACCTGCCGCTGCGCCTGCACTTGGCCGGCCTGCTGTTGGACGACGGCCGGGGCGCCGAGGCCATCGCGCACATCGGGCAGGCGCTCGCCCGGGATCCGGCCAACGCGCAGGCCCAGGCCCTGATGCAGCGGGCACTCGGCGCGCCCGTACCTCCGGCGCAGCGCGCGGCGCCCACCGCCTCGCCGGAGCACGACCGCCCGGCGCCGCCCGCCCCCGCCGGCCCGTCCGGGGACGACCGCCCGACGCCGCCGGCGCAGCGCCCGGCGACCGCCGGTCCGTCGGGGGACGACCCGCTGGCCGCGTACGAGCAGGAGTTGGCCGACGTCGTGCCGCCGCGCTTCGCCCGGGCCGGCGACGAGCCGGAGCCGGTCCGCGGCGAGGCCGACCGGGTGTACGACGTGGAGTCCTCCTCGGTCCGGCTGGCCGACGTGGGCGGCATGTCGGCCGTGAAGGAGCGGCTGGAGCTGGCCTTCCTCGGCCCGCTGCGCAACCCGGAGCTGCGCCGGATGTACGGCAAGAGCCTGCGCGGCGGCCTGATGCTCTACGGGCCGCCCGGCTGCGGCAAGACCTTCCTGGCCCGGGCGGTGGCCGGGGAGATGGGCGCGAAGTTCCTGTCGCTGTCCATCGTGGACGTGCTGGACATGTGGATCGGCAACTCGGAGCGGAACCTGCACCAGCTGTTCGAGGCGGCCCGGCGCGATGCCCCCTGCGTGCTCTTCCTCGACGAGATCGACGCCCTGGGCCACAAGCGGTCGCAGGTCTCGTCGAGTTCGATGCGCACGCTGGGCAACCAGCTCCTGGCCGAGCTGGACGGCATGGAGGGCGACAACGAGGGCGTCTTCGTGCTGGCGGCCACGAACACCCCGTGGGACGTCGATCCGGCGCTGCGCCGGCCGGGCCGGCTGGACCGGGTGGTGCTGGTGCTGCCGCCGGACGCCGAGGCCCGTGCGGCGATCCTGGAGTACCACCTGCGCAAGCGGCCGATCGCCAACATCGACCTGCACCGGGTGGTCGCGGCGACCGAGGACTTCTCCGGCGCCGACCTGGCCCACCTCTGCGAGAGCGCCGCCGAGTTCGCGATGGCCGACTCGGTACGCACCGGCCAGGTCCGGATGATCGAGCAGCGAGACCTGGAGCGGGCGCTGAAGGAGGTCCGCCCGTCCACCCGGCCGTGGCTGTCCACCGCCCGCAACGTCGCCATGTTCGCCAACGAGGGCGGCGTCTACGACGACCTGGTCGCGTACCTGAAGCGGCGCAAGCTGTTGTGAGGCCGGGTGGCCGGGGGTTCAGTCCGGTTGCTCCGGGATTCGGGGGCGGCGCCCCACCGCGATGACCTTGACCCGTTGCCGCCCCGCCCGGACCATGCCCAGCGCCATGAAGGCGCCGGCGATCCGGTCCGCCGCCTCCCGGCTGTTCGCGCCGACCACCTGCCGGCGCCGCTCGGGGCTCGTCCGCTCGTTGCGCCCCAACCCTTCCATCGGGCGGACGTCGGTGAGGACCACGAGGAAGCGGGTCATGCCCGTCCACCCCCGCCCAGCGGGCGGCAGCCCGTCACCGTCATGCGATCCCCTCCCCGTGCTCTGGGCGGTAGGGGCACGCGGCGATCGGGTCGTGGGGGGAGTGAAAACCCGATCGCCGCGCGCCCCATCCCCTCCGGTCACTCACCACCACCGTCGCCACGACAACCGGTGGTGAGGACGCGAACACAGATTGACAGGTGGACACGCGTGAATGCAACTCTCATCGAACTTCTCTCATGCGCATCCTCCCCTTGATATGCGACCATCGATGCATGGCGCCGAAGACCGCCCGGGCCCGACGGCTCGGCATCGCCCTGCGTACCCACCGGGAGGCCGCCGGCCTGACCCTCGAGGCCGCGGCCGACGAGATCAACAGCACCCGGAGCACCCTGTCCCGGTACGAGAACGCGCAGACGCTGGTCAGCCCGGCCACCGTGCGCGCGCTGCTCACCCTCTACCGGGTCGGCCCCGACGAGATCGCCGCGGCGGTGCAGCTCGCCAAGGACGCCCGCAAGCCCGGCTGGTGGGTCTCCTACTCGTACCTGCTGGACCGGCGGACCATCGACTTCATCGCCCTGGAGGCGGAGGCGACCGGGATCGCCAACTTCGAGCCCTCGGTGGTGCCCGGCCTGCTCCAGACCGCCGACTACATCCGCGGCGTGATGCGCGGCGGCCCGCACACGCTCAGCGACGAGCAGGTGGAGCAGCGCGTCCACCTGCGCCTCGACCGGCAGCAGCGGCTCACGAGTGACGATCCGCCGATCCTCGACGCCATCATCGACGAGGGCGCGCTGCTGCGCCCGGTCGGCGACCGGTCCGTGATGGAGGGACAGCTACGACACTTGCTGAAGATGGCCGAACTGCCCAACATCACCGTGCAGGTGATCCCTCTCGCCGCGGGCTACCACCGGGGCACCCGGGGCTCGCTGCACATCCTGGAGTTCGCCGACCCCGAGGACCCGATCATCGCCTCGGTGGAGACGGTCGCCGGGCAGATGGTCCTGGACCGGCCGGGCGACCTGCGTACCTGCACCAAGATCATGGAGCACCTGCGGACCGTGGCGCTGAGCCCGCCGGCCAGCCGGGACCAGCTCCTCCGCCTGTTGAACGAGAGGTAGATCCGGATGAACGGCACGAACAGCCCCCGCCCGGCAGCGACCGGCTGGCGCAAGAGCAGCCACAGCGGCGACGAGGGCGCGTGCGTCGAGATGGCGTCGCTGCCCGAGGCCGTCGCGGTCCGCGACTCCAAGGACCCGGCCGGCCCGGTGCTGGTCTTCTCCCCGGCCGCCTGGACGGCGTTCACCGGCGCCCCACCGCGCGGCTGATCCCTGACCCGGCCGCGGGTCAGCCGGCGACCAGCGGGCCGGCGGCGGAGCCGGACCGGACCGCCTCCAGCGCCGCGATGGCCACCCCCCGCGCGCCGGCCATGTCCCGATCCGGCACCAGCGCGAAGGTGGCCACCGCGCGCTGCTCGGCGCGGAGCACCGTGTACTCCCGCACGGTGGCGAGGAACCAGTCGCGGAACTGCGGCGCCGCCTCCACCACGCCACCGCCGACGAAGTACGCCTGCGGGTCGGTGAAGTTCGCCGCGATGGTGAACAACCGGCCCAACGCCATCGCCTGCTGGGTGAACACCTCCCGAGCCAACGGGTCGCCCCGCTCGCCGTAGCCGCGCACCAGCTTCGCCGCCCGGCCCGGCGGCTCGGCCGCCAGCGGATGCCCCGGGAACCGGCCCAGCCAGTACGGCAGCAGGTTCCGCTCGATGGCGGTGAGCGAGGCGACGCTCTCCACGTCACCGGTGAAGCCGCAGGCGCAAACGGGGGGCGCCTGGCCCGGCGCCAGCAGCCCGTCGAGCGGGATGTGCACGTGCCCGAACTCCCCCGCCATGCCGGCCGCGCCGCCGACCACGCGGCCGTCCTCCACCACCCCACCGCCGAGCCCGGTGCCGACGATGGCGGCGACCGAGGAACGGCGCATCGCGTCCACGCCGAAGTGGACGTGGTGCGCGTACAGGGCCGCCGCGTTGCCGTCGTTGGCGTAGACCACCGGGAGGCCGAGCCGGTGCTCCAAGGCGCCCCGCACGTCGTAGCCCCGCCAGGCCGGCTGGGAGAAGTTGGTCGAGCCGCGCGAGGAGATGACCCCGGTGGCGCTCGCCGGGCCGGGGGTGTCCAGCCCGACGGCACGCACCAGTTCCCGAGGCACCCCGGTGCGCGCCACGATGCCGTCGAACGCCCGGGCCAGCGCCTCGATCGCCGCCTCCGGCCCGGCCTGGACCTCGCTCGGGATCTCCACCAGCCGGTCCACCAGGAACCGGCCGTCGACGGTCAGGACGGTGGCGTTGTTGCTGGTGCCGCCGTTGTCGAGACCCACCACCACCGGCACACCCGTGCTGCCCACGGCCACCCCTCCCCACCGAGCCTGGCCCGAGGCTAATTCGCCGTTCAGCGGCCCGCCATGCCCCGGACGGCCACTCGCCATCCGGTCCCCGCTCGACGGAAGCAACTCGCGTGGCCCCTGTTCGGCCGCAGCTCGCCATGGCCACCTGCCCCTCGCAGACGCTACGAACTTGATGTCGAAAATGGATCGGCGCCCGGCGTCGTGCATGGATCGGTGCCGGGGGGCAGGCTCGCCGCCGCGGCTGAATCGTTGACGACATCAAGTTCGTAGCGTCGGTCGGGATACACCGCGCTCGGACCGACGGCACCCTGCCGAGCTGGCTCCACCGGCCGCCGTGCGGGCGTGGCAGACCGACGCCCGGGGCGCCGGGCGGGAACAGAACGACGCCCCACTCCCGTAGCCGCCCGCCGGGCACCGCAGGGCCGGCCCGCGCGGCGCTCAGCCGGGCCGGCGGGCCGTGACGGCCGTGGCGTCCAACTCCTCGTCGTGCACCGCGGTCGGCACCAGGCCCGCGTCGGCCAGCACCCCGCAGAGCTCCTCGGCCTGGCCGGCGCTGGACTCCACGGCCAGGTGCCCGCCCGGGACGAGCCACTCGGCCGCGCCGGCCGCCACCCGGCGCAGCACGGCCAGCCCGTCGTCGCCGCCGTCCAGCGCCATCGGCGCCTCGTAGAGCCGCGCCTCCGCCGGCATCAGGGCCAGCGCGCCGCTCGGCACGTACGGGGCGTTCGCCACCACCAGATCCAGGCGGCCCCGCCACTCGGTCGGGATCGGCCCGAACAGGTCGCCCTGGTAGACGGGCACGCCGAGCGGGGCGAGGTTGCGCCGGGCGCAGGCCACCGCGGCCGGGTCGAGGTCGGCGGCGGCCAGCCAGCGGGGCGCGAGCCGGCCGTGCAGCACCAGCGCGGCGGCGCCGGACCCGCAGCAGAGGTCGAGCACGGCCGGTGCCGGACCGGCCACCGCCGCCGCCGCGGCGACCAGCAGGGCGGTCCGCCCCCGGGGCACGAAGACCCCCGGGTCGACGGCGATCCGCCGACCGCAGAACTCGGCCCAGCCGAGCAGGTGTTCCAGCGGCAGGCCGGCGACCCGGCGGTCGACCAGCTCGGTCAGGGTCGCGGCCGAGTCGGCGGCGGCGATCAGCAGGTCCGCCTCGTCCTCGGCGTAGACGCAGCCGGCGGCACGCAGCCGGGCGACGAGGGCGGGACGGTCGGGAGGGAACGGTGCCATGGCATGCCTTTCGGGAACGCTCGTCGGCGCTCCCGGCGTCGCCTAACCAGGGACGACGCGGATTCGGCGGGGAGCGCCGGTCCTTCGCTGGTGGATCGGGCTCACCTCCTCCGGTCGGGGCCGCGCGGGCCGTGGCTGTCCGTCACCTTAGCGGAGCTGACGCCGGCCGGCCGCCCCGGCACCGGCGCGCTGCGGTGTCAGTCCGCGCCGGGGTCAGTCCGCGCCGACGATCGGGCCGTCCCCGGGGTCGGGCCACGCTGGCGACCGAACCGTGCCGGGGTCAGGCCGCGCTGGCGTCCAGCGCGGCGGTCACGTCGGCGACCAGGTCGGCCGGATCCTCGATCCCGCAGGAGAGCCGGACGAAGCCGGGGGCGGTGTCGTCGCCCCACTGGGCCCGCCGGTCGGCGGTGGTGTGCAGCCCGCCGAACGAGGTGGCGGCGGCAACCAGCCGGGACGCGTCCAGGAACCGGGCCACCCGGGCGGCGTCGCCCAGGTCGAACGAGAGCACCCCGGGCATCCGTCGCATCTGGACCGAGGCGACCGGGTACGCCGGATCCTCCGGCCGCCCGGGCCAGCGCAGGCCGGTGACGTCGGCGCGGCCCGCGAGCAGCCGGGCGAGCGCCTCGGCGTTGGCGGTCTGCCGGGCCAGCCGCAGGTCCACGGTCGCCAGCGAGCGGTGCGCCAGCCAGCAGTCGAACGCGCCGGGAATGCCGCCGGTGGTGGTCCGCCAGGCCGTCACCGGGTCGAGCAGCTCGGCGGAGCGGGTCGCCACGTAGCCGAGCAGCAGGTCGGAGTGGCCAGTGAGCGCCTTGGTGCCGGAGGCGACCACCACGTCGGCTCCGAGATCCAGCGGGCGTTGCCCGAGCGGGGTGGCGGTGGTGTTGTCCACCGCGAGCAGCGCCCCGGCGGCGTGCGCGGCGGTGGCCAGGGCCGGCACGTCGGCCACGTCCAGGCCGGGGTTCGCCGGGGTCTCCAGCAGCACCAGGCGGACACCCTCGAACGAGGGGTACGGCCCGGCCGTCGGCACGAAGTGGACCCGCACCCCGATGCCCTCGAGGGTGGCGGTGGCGAACGCGCGGACCGGGAAGTAGCCGTCGGCGGGGAGCAGCACGGTGTCCCCGGGGCGCAGCAGCGCCAGCAGCAGCCCGGTGATGGCCGCCTGGCCGCTGGCGAAGACCCGGCAGTCCCCGCCCTCCAGCTCCCCGATGGCCGCCTCCAGCAGCCGCCGGGTGGGGTTGTCCGGCCGGCCGTACCCGTTGGGCGCCGCCGCCGGCCCCTCCCACGGGTCCAGGTGGTACGGCGCGGCGAAGACCGGCCCCGGTAGGAACGGTGCACCGGGCGCCGGGGCCGGCAGCCCGGCGTGCACGCTGCGGGTGCCGTCACCCCACTCGCTCATGCAGCCGCCTCACTCGTACGACTCGGGCTTCGCGGTCCGGCTCATCAGCGCGTCCACGGCGAGCCGCGGATCCATCCCCTCGTGGCAGATCCGCTCGATCTGCTCGGTGATCGGCATCTCCACCCCGTGCGCCCGGGCCAGGTCCCGGATGGCCAGGCAGCTCTTCACCCCCTCGGCGGTCTGCCGGGTGGCCGCCTGGGCCTGCTCCAGGGTCTCCCCCCGGCCCAGGTGCTCGCCGAAGGTGCGGTTGCGGGCCAGCGGCGAGGAGCAGGACGCCACCAGGTCACCCATGCCGGCCAGGCCGGCGAAGGTGATCGGGTCGGCGCCGAGCGCCACGCCCAACCGGGCGGTCTCGGCCAGCCCGCGGGTCATCAACATGGCCCGGGTGTTGTCGCCGAAGCCCATCGCGGTGGCGATCCCGTACGACAGGGCGATCACGTTCTTCACGGCTCCGCCCAGCTCGCAGCCGATCACGTCGTCATTGGTGTACGGGCGGAAGTACGACGTCCGGATCGACGACTGGACGAGGGCGGCCCGCCGGCTGTCGGTGCTGGCGACCACGGTCGCGGCGGGCTGCTCGGCGGCGATCTCCGGGGCCAGGTTGGGCCCGGAGACGACCACCACCCGATCGGCGGGCACCCCGGCGGTCTCCATGATCACCTGGCTCATCCGCTTGGTGGTGCCCAGCTCGATGCCCTTCATCAGAGAGACCAGCGTGGCGTCCGGATCCAGGTGGGGGGTCCACTCGGCCAGGTTGGCGCGCAGCGTCTGCGACGGCACGGAGAGCACCACCACCTCCGCCCCGGCGATCGCCTCCTCGGCGTCGCCCGTCGCGGTGACCCGGTCGGGCAGCCGGAGGTCCGGCAGGTAGTCCGGATTGCGGTGCTCGGTGCGGATCGCGTCGGCCACCGACCGCCGCCGGGCCAGGATCGTCACGTCCCGCCCGGCGTCGGCGAGGATCTTGGCGAACGCGGTCCCCCACGACCCCGCCCCCAGCACGGCCACATGCCCGCTCATACCGTCGCCTCCCTACGGTCGGCGACGCCATGAGGCACCACCGCGCTGAGCCGGCCAATTCGCTCGCTGCGCTCGCTCATTCACTCACCTCGCGGGAACGGGCGCGGGCGGGGCGCTCCCAGAGCGGTGGTGGGGTGCCGCCGCGAATCTCGGCGACCAGGTCACGGATCCGCAGCATGATCGTGTCGGTCATCTCCTCCAGCACCGCCCGGGTCGGCGTGGCGCCCGCCCAACGGCTCAGGTCGATCGGGGGCCCGGCGACCACGGTCACCGGGGTCCGCGGGCGCAGCCGCAACCGGGCCGCCCGCGGGTCGAACATCCGCTCCGGCCCCCACATGGCGACCGGGATCACCGGCGCGCCGGTGGCCAGCGCCAGCCGGGCCGCCCCGGTCTTGCCCTTCATCGGCCACAGGTCCGGTTCGCGGGTGGTGGTCCCCTCCGGGTAGATCACCACGGCGCCGCCCTCGCGGACCGCCGCGACCAGCTTGTCCAGCGACCTGGCCGCCTCGACCGAGCCGCGCTCCACCGGAATCTGCCGGCACCGGTGCAGGATCCAGCCGATCACCGGCACCCGGAACACGCTGGCCTTGCCGAGGAACTGCGGCCAGCGCCCGGAGTCGTAGATGAAGTGCGCGGAGACCAGTGGGTCGGCGTGCGAGATGTGGTTGGGCACGATGATCATGCCGCCGTCGCGACGCAGGTGCTCCATGCCCCGCCAGGTGCGCCGCGTCCAGACGTTCAACACCGGCTTGACCAACACCACGGCTAACCGTGGCCAGAATCCCACCTTCCGCCGCGCCACCCTGTCTCCTCCTCGCGCCCCACGCACCCACGCCCCGCGACGAAATCATGCCTGCTCGCCCTGGGTCCGGCCAGAGAGGGTACCGCCGTCCCCACTGGCAGGATGGTCACGTGCCCGAGCCGAGCTGGACCGTGGTGGTGCCGGTGAAACGCCTCGAGGCGGCGAAGAGCCGCCTGCGGGGCGCGCTGTCCGGCGTACCACACGAGGAGCTGGCGCTGGCGCTGGCGGCCGACACGGTCCGCGCGGTGCGGTCCTGCCCGGCGGTCGGCGAGGTGCTGGTGGTGACGGACGACTCGCGGGTGGCGGCGGAGGTGGCGGCGGCCGGCGCCCGGGTGGTGGCGGACCCCGCAGCCGGGCTGAACGCCGCCTTCCGGCACGGCGCGGCAGCCGCCGGCCCGCGCGCCGCGGTCGCCGGGCTCACCGCCGACCTGCCGGCGCTGCGCCCGGCTGAGCTGGCCGCGGCGCTGCGGGCCGTCCGCACCGGCCCGCCGGGGGTACGCGGGTTCGCGGCCGATGCCCCGGCCACCGGCACCGTGCTGCTCGCCGCGCCGCCCGGCGTACCCCTGGATCCCCGGTTCGGCCCGGGCTCGGCCGCGGCGCACGCGGCCAGCGGGGCGCGCCCGCTGCGCGGTGCCTGGCCCACGTTGCGCCGTGACGTGGACGTCTCGGCGGACCTGGCCGCCGCCGCCCGGCTGGGCCTGGGCCCGCGCACCGCCGCGCTGCTCGACGCCCGCGCGGCCGCCACCCCCGGCCGACCTGTCGGGTACGGTGCTGGCATGCAGGGCACGGTGGCCACCTACGACGCGGCGACCCGCAGCGGCGTGCTGCTCCTCGACGACGGCACCGAGCTGGCCTTCCCGGCGCGGGCCTTCGACGCCTCCGGGCTGCGGCTGCTCCGGCTCGGGCAGCGGGTCCGGATCGAGCGGGACGCGGCCGGTGCGGTCGTCCGGGTGACGTTGCCGACGATGGCCTGAGCAACCTGCCCCGAGTTCATTTTCCGTTCACCGGAATCGGGGAATCATGAGGGGGTGAGCACCCCTCGCGAGCAGCCCGAGAGCCCGCCGCACTTCCTGCACCCGACCGCGCCCCGCAACGGCGCCCCGGCCCGCGGCACCGACGGCCGCTTCCGCCGCGTCCGCGCACCCGAGGAGGACCTGCCCGTTGAGGCGTCGGCCCCCGACTCGGCGGGGCTGGAGGAGTCCCTCGACCCGGTCGAGGGGCCGGGTCCGGCGCCGGACGCCGCACCGCCGGCGGCGCAGCCGCTGCCCGAGGATCGTTTCCTCAACCGGGAGCTCTCCTGGCTCGACTTCAACGCCCGGGTGCTGGCGCTCGCCGAGAACCCGCGCACCCCGCTGCTGGAGCGGGCAAAGTTCCTGGCCATCTTCGCCAGCAACCTGGACGAGTTCTACATGGTGCGGGTGGCCGGGCTGAAGCGACGCCTCTCCGCCGGCCTGCCGGTACGCGGGGGTGACCGGCTGCCGCTGCGTACCCAGTTGGAGCTGGTCGCGGAGAAGACCGCGGACCTGGTCGCCCGGCACGCCACCTGCTTCGTCGACGAACTGCTGCCGAGACTGGCCGAGGAGGACATCCGGATCCTGCGCTGGAGCGACCTGGACGACCCGGAGCGGGAACGGCTGCGCACCTGGTTCCGGGAGCACATCTTCCCGGTGCTCACCCCGCTCGCGGTGGACCCGGCGCACCCGTTCCCGTACATCTCCGGGCGGTCGTTGAACCTGGCCGTGTCGGTCCGCGACCCGGACGGCGGATCGGAGCTGTTCGCCCGGGTCAAGGTGCCGAACAACGTACCCCGGTTCGTCCGGGTGGCCCGCGACCAGCCGGGCGTCCGGTTCCTGCCGCTGGAAGACCTCATCTCGGTGCATCTCGGGCAGCTCTTCTCCGGGATGCAGGTGGTGGAGTGCCACCTGTTCCGGGTCACCCGCAACGCCGAGGTCGAGGTGGACGAGGACCGCGACGAGGACCTGCTCCAGGCCCTGGAACGAGAACTGGCCCGGCGCCGGTTCGGTCCCCCGGTACGGCTGGAGGTGGCCGCGTCCATCTCCGACCACATGCTGGAGCTGCTCGTCCGCGAGCTGGACATGGACAGCCACGACGTGCTCCGGGTCCGCGGCCTGCTCGACCTCTCCGCGCTCTGGCAGGTGTACGGCGAGGCCGACCGCCCCGACCTCAAGGACCCGCCGTTCGTGCCGGCCACCCACCCCCGGCTCACCGAGGGCGAGGTGCCCCGCAGCGTCTTCGCCACCCTGCGCGACGGCGACGTGCTGGTGCACCACCCGTACCACTCGTTCGCCACCAGCGTGCAGCGCTTCATCGAGCAGGCCGCCGCCGACCCGAACGTGCTGGCCATCAAGCAGACCCTCTACCGCACCAGCGGCGATTCCCCGATCGTCGACGCGCTGGTCGACGCGGCGGCCGCCGGCAAACAGGTGGTGGTGCTGGTCGAGCTGAAGGCGCGCTTCGACGAGGTGGCGAACATCGGGTGGGCGCGCACCCTGGAGCGCGCCGGCTGCCACGTCGTCTACGGCCTGGTCGGCCTGAAGACGCACTGCAAAACCGCCCTGGTGGTACGCCAGGAGGGCAACCAGATCCGCCGCTACTGCCACATCGGCACCGGCAACTACCACCCGAAGACCGCCCGGCTCTACGAGGACTTCGGCATGCTCACCGCCGACCCGGAGATCGGCGCCGACCTGACCGACCTGTTCAACGTGCTGACCGGCTACAGCCGGCAGACCGCGTACCGGCGGCTGCTGGTGGCCCCGCAGGGCATCCGCAGCGGCCTGATCGAGCGGATCGAACGGGAGGTCGCCCATGTCCGGCTCGGCATGCCGGGGCTGGTGCAGTTCAAGGTGAACGCCCTGGTGGACGAGGAGATCACGGACGCGCTCTACCGGGCCTCCCAGGCCGGTGTCCACGTCGACCTGCTGATCCGGGGCATGTGCACGCTGCGCCCGGGGGTGCCGGGGCTGTCGGAGAACATCCGGGTCCGCTCGATTCTGGGCCGGTTCCTGGAGCACTCGCGGATCTTCCGGTTCGGCAACAACGGCGACGCCGAGTTCTGGATGGGTTCGGCCGACCTGATGCACCGCAACCTGGACCGCCGGGTGGAGGCGCTGGTGCAGGTGAGCGACCCAATCGCCCGGGCCGAGCTCGACCAGGTGCTGACCGCCGCGTTCAGCCCGGACGTGGACGCCTTCGAGCTGGCCGGGGACGGCAGCTGGAGCCGGCGTACGGGCACCGAGGAGGCGCCGCTGACCCACCTGCAGGAGCTGCTGCTGCACCGGGTCGGCGGGACGGCGAGCTGAGCGGCCCACGGCGGGCACGGATCGCGCATACGGTGAGCGGATGACGGACGACGAGCCGGTGCGGATCCGGGCGGCGGGCGGCGTCGTCTGGCGCCCGGCGGCGGCCAGCGTCGAGGTCTGCGTGGTGCACCGCCCCCGGTACGACGACTGGTCGCTGCCCAAGGGCAAGCTGGATCCCGGCGAGCACCCGCTGCGGGCGGCGGTCCGCGAGGTCGCCGAGGAGGCCGATGTCCGGGCCGTGCCGCAGGTCCGCCTGCCGACGATCCGCTACCGCAGCGAGGGCCGGCCGAAGGCGGTCGACTACTGGTCGATGCGGGCCGTGGCGGAGGGCGGCTTCCAGCCGGACACCGAGGTGGACCAGGTGCACTGGCTCCCCGTCGACGAGGCGGTACGCCGGGTCAGCTACCCGCACGACGGCGAGGTGATCGCCGCGTTCGCGGCGCTGCCGCCGGTGACCGCCACCGTGCTGCTGGTCCGGCACGGGCACGCCGGCAGGCGGGGCACCTGGACCGGCCCGGACGCCGGCCGGCCGCTGGACGCGGAGGGCTGGGCCCAGGCGCAGGCCCTGGCCGAGCTGGTGGCCCTGGTTCGCCCGGTACGCCTGCTCGCCGCCTCGGCCCGGCGCTGCGTGCAGACCCTCGACCCGGCGGCCGCCCGGCTCGACCTGCCCATCGAGGTGGCCGGTGACCTGGACGAACCGAAACCCGGCCAGCAACCGGACGAGTGCGTGTTGGCCGCGGCGGCCCGGCTGACTGAGCTGGCCGAGGCCGGCGACCCGGTCGCGGTGTGCAGCCAGGGCAAGGTGATCCCGGGCATGCTGGAGCGGCTGACCGGCGGGGCCGGCGACTTCACCACCCCGAAGGGCGGCGGCTGGCTGCTCGCCTTCACCGGCAGCCGCCTGCTGGCCGCCGACCGGCTGTAGGGGAAGAGCCCCCTGGCTGGCGCCGCCGTTGTGGAGACCCACCACCGGCACGCCCGTGCTGCTCCACGCGGTTGCCGGTGGGTGGCGGGTTCGGCGCGCGGACTGCTCCGGCCGGTCGACCGCGCCGCCGGTCTCCGGCGTACCCATGGAAAAGGGCGCCCACCGCGAGCGGTGGGCGCCCTTTTGGGCCGGTACGGTCAGCGCCGCGTGGCGGTCTTCTTGGCCGGCGCCTTCTTCGCGGGTGCCTTCTTGGCGGCCGTGGTCTTCTTCGCCGCCGTCGTCTTCTTCGCCGCCGTGGTCTTCTTGGCCACCGTCGTCTTCTTGGCGGCGGTGGTCTTCTTGGCCGCGGCGGTCTTCTTCGCCGCGGCGGTCTTCTTCGCCGCGGTCGTCTTGGCCGCGGCGGCCTTCTTCGCCGGCGCGGCCTTCTTCGCCGCGGTCGCCTTGGCCGCCTTCGCCGCCGTGGTCTTCTTGGCGGCACCGGCCGCGGCGGTCTTCTTCGCCGCGGTCGCCTTGGCCCCGGTCGCCTTGGCCCCGGTCGCCTTCGCTCCGGTGGTCTTGGCTGCGGCGGCGGCAATCTTCTTGGCAGCGGCCGTGGCCTTCGGCACCTTGCCGCTGGCCACCATCTCCTTGAAGCCAGCGCCCGGGCGGAAGGTCGGGACGGAGGTCTTCTTGACCTTCACCGCCTCGCCGGTCCGCGGGTTGCGCGCTGTTCGGGCGCCCCGGACACGCTTTTCGAACGCTCCGAATCCGGTGATCGCCACCTTCTCGCCCTTGGTGACCGCCCCCTGGACCTCAGCGAGGACCGCGTCGAGCGCGGCCGTCGCCGTCTTCCGGTCCCCCAGGCGAACGGCGAGCGCCTCGATGAGCTCGGCCTTGTTCACGACTTCCTCCCGATTGTGCAACTGACTCGACGCGAGCCATTCTGCGCGCACGGTATGCCCTGTGCTGCCGGGACACAAACATTCGGTGGAAAAAAGGCCTTGTGTCGTAACGGATTCGCCCCCACCGGCGAACCGGTGGGGGCGAAAACCGATGTGCGCTCGGGCGTACGGCTACGCCACCGAGGGCAGGAACGACGGCCGGGACGCCTCGTACGCGCCGATCTCGGCCTCGTGCCGGAGGGTGAGTCCAATGTCATCCAAGCCCTCCATCAGCCGCCAGCGGCTGTGGTCGTCCAGCGGGAAGGCCCAGGTGGCGTCCCCGGCGCGGACCTGGCGGGCGGTGAGGTCGACCGTGACCGGGGTGGTGGGGTCCGATTCCACGAGATCCCAGAGTTCCGCCACGGCTTTCAATTCCAGCTCGACCGGAAGGAGGCCTTCCTTCAGCGCGTTGCCACGGAAGATGTCGCCGAAGCGAGGAGAGATCACAGCGCGGAAGCCCCAGTCCCGCAGGGCCCACACGGCGTGCTCCCGTGAGGAGCCCGTACCGAACTCGGGGCCGGCGACCAGAATCGACGCTCCCGAATAGGAGGGATCGTTGAGGACGAATGACGGGTCCTCCCGCCACGCGCTGAAGAGCCCGTCCGCGAACCCGGTCCGGGTCACCCGCTTGAGGTACACGGCGGGGATGATCTGATCGGTGTCCACGTTGGACCGGCGCAGCGGCACCGCGGTGCCGGTGTGGGTGGTGAACTTGTCCATCTCTCGGCTGCCCTTCTACAGGTCGGCGGGGGCGGCCAGCCGGCCGACCACGGCGGTGGCGGCGGCGACCGGCGGGGATACCAGGTGGGTACGCCCGCCCCGGCCCTGGCGGCCCTCGAAGTTGCGGTTGGAGGTCGAGGCCGAGCGCTGGCCCGGCGACAGGGTGTCCGGGTTCATCCCGAGGCACATGGAACAGCCGGCGAAGCGCCACTCGGCGCCGGCGTCGGTGAAGACCTTGTCCAGCCCCTCCGCCTCGGCCGCTTCGCGCACGGCGGCGGAGCCGGGGACCACCAGCATGCGTACGCCGTCGGCCACCTGGTGTCCGCGCAGCACGTCGGCGGCGGCGCGGAGGTCCTCCAGCCGGCCGTTGGTGCAGGAACCGACGAAGACCACGTCGACGGCCAGGTCGCGCAGCGGGGTGCCGGGCTTGAGGTCCATGTATTCCAGGGCCCGGCGGGCGGCGGCCCGCTCCGGCTCGGTGACGAACTCCTCCGGGTCCGGCACGGCGGTGCCGAGCGGGGCGCCCTGACCCGGGTTGGTGCCCCAGGTGACGAACGGCGTGATCCGGCTGGCGTCCAGGGTCACCTCCGCGTCGAAGGTCGCCCCGTCGTCGGTGGGGAGCGTCTTCCAGTACGCCACCGCGGCGTCCCAGTCGGCCCCCTGCGGCGCGTTCGGCCGCCCCTTCAGGTACGCGAAGGTCGTCTCGTCCGGCGCGATCATGCCGGCCTTGGCGCCCCACTCGATGGACATGTTGGCGATGGTCATCCGCCCCTCCATGGAGAGGTCGCGGATCGCCTCGCCCCGGTACTCGACGATGTGGCCGCGCCCACCGCCGGTGCCCACCTGGGCGATCAGCGCCAGCACCAGGTCCTTGGCGGTGACGCCGGGAGCGAGCTGGCCGGTGACGTTCACCGCCATGGTCTTCGGGCGGGCCTGCGGCAGCGTCTGGGTGGCCAGCACGTGCTCCACCTCGCTGGTGCCAATGCCGAACGCGAGCGCGCCGAAGGCGCCGTGGGTGGCGGTGTGCGAATCGCCACAGACGATCGTCATGCCGGGCTGGGTGAGACCCAGCTGCGGGCCGATGACGTGCACGATGCCCTGGTTCTCGTCGCCCAGCGGGTGCAGCCGTACGCCGAACTCGGCGCAGTTGCGGCGCAGCGTCTCGATCTGTGTGCGGGAGGTGGGGTCCGCGATCGTGAGCAGGTCGCCGCGCCGGGACCGGAACGCCGGGTCGTCGTACCCGGTCGGGGTGTTGTGGTCCTCGGTCGCGATCGTCAGGTCGGTACGGCGGACCCGGCGACCGGCCAGGCGCAGCCCGTCGAACGCCTGCGGGCTGGTGACCTCGTGGAGCAGGTGCAGGTCGATGAAGAGCAGATCCGGCTCGCCGTCGGCGGATCGGACGACGTGCGCGTCCCAGACCTTCTCGGCCAGGGTCCTCGGTTGAGTGACTCCCACCATCTGGACATCCTAAATTCTGGGAGGTATGTTTCGGCTTGTGGGACACAGTATGAGCGGTGTCGGCGTTCTCGACAAGGCGGTGGTCATCCTGGCCGCCTGTGTCGACGGCGCCAGCCTGGCCGAACTCGTTGAACGCACCAAGCTGCCCCGGGCCACCGCGCACCGGCTGGCGCAGGCGCTGGAGATCCATCGGATGCTGGTCCGGGACACCCAGGGGCGCTGGCGCCCGGGCCCCCGGCTCGGCGAGTTGGCGAACGCCGCGCCGGACGTCCTGCTCACTGCGGCCGAGCCGCTGCTCGCCGCGCTGCGCGACGCCACCGGCGAGAGCGCCCAGCTCTACCTGCGCCGCGCCGACGAGCGCATCTGCGTGGCCGCCGCCGAGCGGGCCAGCGGCCTGCGGGACACCGTGCCGGTCGGCTCGGTGCTGCCCATGACGGCCGGTTCCGCGGCGCAGATCCTGCTCGCCTGGGAGCCGCCCGAGGCGGTCATGCCGCTGCTGCCCCGGTCCAAGTTCACCGGCCGCACCCTGGCCGAGGTACGCCGCCGCGGCTGGGCGCAGAGCGTCGGCGAGCGGGAGGCGGGTGTGGCGAGCGTCTCGGCTCCCATCCGCGACCGTACCGGCCGGGTGATCGCCGCGATCAGCATCTCCGGCCCGATCGAGCGCCTCGGCCGCCGCCCCGGCGAACGCCACGCCATGGCCGTGGTCCGCGCCGGCCAACGCCTCTCCGGCCTCTAACCCCCACCCTGCCCCCTCCCCTCCCCCAATCGCCGCGTTGATCAAGAAGTTTGCGTCGCCGATCGGGGCGTCGGTGACGTAAACCTCTTGATCACCAGGGGCGGGCGGGGAGCGTGAAGGGTGGGCGGGAACGGCGAACGGCCCGCCCACACCAGGTGGGACGGGCCGTTGAGCGTGGTAGCCCCGACCGGATTCGAACCGGCGCTACCGCCTTGAGAGGGCGGCGTCCTGGGCCGCTAGACGACGGGGCCAGGCACTTTTCCTGCTTCACCGCCCTGACGAGCGGTGCGGGGTTAGTCTAGCGGCACGCTCGGCGGGCACGGCAACGGGGATGGCCGCATCCTCCCGCCGCGCCGAGTCCGGCACCGGCAATCTGGGGCTGGCGACAACGCCCCGCTCCGGCGCGAACGACAGGCCGCCCGGTGCGGAGGCCAACGGCCGGCCGGGTACGAGCGGCAACACCGCCGGACACGAAACAGCCCGCCCCACGAGGTGGGACGGGCTGCCGACGACGTAGCCCCGACCGGATTCGAACCGGCGCTACCGCCTTGAGAGGGCGGCGTCCTGGGCCGCTAGACGACGGGGCCAGAACTATCTGCTTCCTCACCCGCTCGGTGAGGAAGCTGCACTCTATCAGAGATCACCTGCCGCCCCTCGCGCGAGGAGCGGAGCAAACTCCGCCAGAATCCAGCGTCCGAGGATTCTCACGAACCCGCGGCTGCGCTGGGGTACCAGGACTCGAACCTAGACTAACTGAACCAGAATCAGTCGGGCTGCCAATTACCCCATACCCCATTGGCCCCTTGCGGCGCCGGGAATGAACTTTACCCTCCCGGTGCCGGCAGGCCAAATCCAACCCCTCGAACCGCACCTGACCTGCGGAAACGAGACGTCGGACGCATCAGGCGACCGGCACCACCGGGTTGGTGAGTTCGCCGATCCCCTCGATCCGCACGGTGACCGTATCCCCGTCGGTGAGCGGGCTAACCCCCGCCGGGGTGCCGGTCAGCACCACGTCACCCGGGAGCAACGTCATCACGTGGGAGATGTACGACACCAGGGCCGGCACGTCGAAGACCATGTCCTTGGTCCGGCCGAGCTGGCGTACCTCCATCTCCTCGGGATCGCGACCCACCTCACAGCGGATCTCCAGGTCGGAGACGTCCAGCCCGGTCGTGATCCACGGACCGAGGGGGCAGAACGAGTCGAAGCCCTTGGCCCGGGTCCACTGCCCGTCGGAGCGCTGGAGGTCCCGGGCGGTGACGTCGTTGGCGCAGGTGTAGCCGAAGATGGCCCGCTCGGCGGCGGCCCGGTCGGCCCGGCGCGCCCCCGGGGCGCCGATCACCACGGCCAGCTCCGCCTCGTGCTCGACCTGCTTGGAGAAGATCGGCAGGCGGATCGCGTCCTGCGGACCGATCACCGAGGTGGACGGCTTCAAAAACAGCAGCGGCTCCTTGGGCACGTCGCTGCCGTGCTCGGCGGCGTGCTCGGCGTAGTTGCGGCCGACGCAGACCACCTTGCTCGGCAGGATCGGTGAGAGCAGCCGCACGTCGGAGAGCGCCCAGCGGGCGCCGGAGAACTGGATCTGCCCGAAGGGGTGCCCGTCGATCTCGGCGATGGTCAGGCCCTGCGGCCCGGCCTCCGGCTCGCCCTCGACGGCCCCGAACGACATTCCCTTGGCATGAGCAAAACGAGCGATACGCACCCGGCCAATCTATCCCCGCCACCGGCCGGCCCACGTCGGGCGCGGCCGGCCCGCCGCGCGGCTCCGCCGGACACCGGCCGCCACGAGCCACCGGCCCGCCTCCGGACCAGGCGGCGGGCAAGCCCGCCGGGCGCCGGGCGGGCCCCGACGGCGTGCGGTTCCGCCGGGCGCCGGAACGTCGCCGGACCGGGCGAGCCAGCGTACGTGGCCGGCGGCGGGCCGGGGCGAAAATGCCGACTTCGTACCCACCCGGCGGGGCCGGGCCCATAGCTTCGGGTCCGGAGGTGCGTTCGTATGCCTGCATCGAGACGGCACCACAGGACCCTGGCAGTGATCGTGAACTGCCTCGGCGTGCTCGCCGCCGTACCGGCGCTGCCCGGCACGGCACCCCGGGCGGCGGCAGCACCCGCCCAGCCGGGACCGGCCGCGGCGGCACCCGCCCCGGCGGAGCGCGCCACGCCGATCCCGACCGGGATGCCCGCGGCGCCGCCCGCGGTGCCGCCGGCGAGTCCGGCCCCGATCCAGATGTCCAAGCCGCCGGTCACCGTGGCGATGACCGCGGCCAACACCCCGGCGCCCGGCTACCAGATCGAGGTACGCAACGCCGGAAACACGCCGGTCGACACGACCGTACGGCAGGAGCTGCCGGCCGGGTCGCAGGCGACCACGGTGACCGCCGGCGGTCGGGCCACCCGCGCGATCGGGTCGTCCGGCGTGAACGAGGTCACCTGGCGGCTGCGGTTGCCGGCGCGGAGCACCACCACGTTGCACACCGCGCTCAGCACGACCACCCAGGGGCGGTCGGTGACCGCGCCGGCCTGCGCGTACGGGACCGACGGGACCCGGCCGTACGACTGCGCCACGGCGACCTGGACGGGACCGGGCGTTCCCGTGGCGAAGGTGACCGCGGCCCCGGTGTGGCGGCGACCGCCGGTGCTGCTGGGCGCGCTCGCCGCGGTCCTGGTCGTCACCGTCGGCGTGCTGTTGTGGTGGTGGCAACGCCGCCGGCAGCGCTCCCGCGTGGCGACGGGCGCCGGCGATCCGGCCCTCGCCCGCGGGGCGGGTGGCCCGGCCAGCCCCGGCCCGGGTGGCCCGGCAAGCCCCGGAGCGGGCGGCCCGGCGGCGGGTGCCCCGGCAACCCGTGGGACGGGCGGTCCGGTGCACCCCGTAGCGGGCAGCCCGGCGGGCCGCGGGACTGTCTACCCGCGCCGGGCCATGCCATCGCTGCCCGGGCAGCGCCGCAAGCCGCCGGTCTGGCTGCTGGTCGGGGTCGCGGCGGCGGTGCTGGCCGGCCTGGTCGGGGTGGGCGCCTGGACGGCCACCCAGCGGGTCTCCGCGATCGACACCAACAAGCAGCCGACCAGCGGCGCGTGGATCGGCCGGAGCGTCACCGGGGCGCTCGGCGTCCCGCTGCGGGAGGCGGCGTTCGAGTTCACCGTCTACCGGGTGGCCTGCGGCACGCAGGGCCTGCCCAGCGCCCAGGCGGGCGGCCGGCAGTGCCTGGCCACGGTCGGGGTGCGCAACCTCACGCAGGGCGAGCAGACCTGGCACGGTCAGCTGCAACGGGCGTACCTGCCGGGCGGCAACTGGGTTGCCGCCGACGAGGACGCCACCCGGGTGGCCAACCTCGGGCGGGACGTCTTCGCCCAGCCGGTCGCCGCGGGTAGCCGGGTGCTCCTGCCGCTGGTCTTCACCGTGCACGGCACCGACCCGCCGAGGCAGTTGGAGCTGCGCAGCGGGGTCTTCTCCGCCGGCGTGCGGGTGGACGTGCCCTGACCCGGGGTCGGGCGGCGGTCGTACCCTGGGGTCCGTGACCGCCGCCCTCGCCCCCGCCACCGTGCTCGACGCGGCCGACTGGCAGGCCCGGCGGCGGGCTCACGAGGAGCGGACGGACGCCTGGCTGACGCCGCACCTGGCCCGCCGGCGCTCCGGGGTGAAGCACCCGGTGGAGGACTTCCTCTTCACCTACTACTCGTACCGTCCGGCGCAGTTGCGCCGCTGGCACCCGGGCGCGGGCGTGGTGCTGCGCGACGCGGACCCGGCCGAGTTCGGTCGGGACTACCGCGCGGGCGCCGACGGCCTCACCCTCGACACCGGGCAGGTACGCGCCCGGCGCGTCGAGTCGATCACCTGGATCCGTACGCTGCTCGCGGCGACCGCCGGCCGGCCGGCCCAGTTCGGCTGCTTCGGCCTGCACGAGTGGGCGATGGTCTACCGGCAGACCCAGGACGAGGTACGGCACAACGCCTGGCCGCTGCGGCTCAGCCCGGCGGCGACCGCCGCCGTGGTGGAGGAGCGGGGCGTGCGGTGCAGCCACTTCGACGCGTTCCGCTTCTTCACTGCGCCGGCCCGGCCGCTGAACCTGCTCACCCCGACCCGGGAGAGCCAGCACGCGCTGGAGCAGCCGGGCTGCCTGCACGCCAACATGGACCTCTACAAGCATTCCTACAAGCTCTCGCCCCTGGTCCCCTCGGAACTCGTAGCCGACTGCTTCGAGCTGGCGAGAGCGATCCGGACCCTGGACATGCGGGCCTCTCCGTACGACCTCACCGAGCTGGGCTACTCGCCCGTCAGAATCGAGACCATCGAGGGCCGGCACGAGTACGTGCTGGCACAGCGGTCGTTCGCGGAACAGGCCGCGCCGCTGCGCACGCGCCTGATCGCGGAGTGCGACCGGCTCCTGGCCGCCTCGGACGGCTGACCAACGCTCTCAGTCACTCAGCTGCCAGAAGCCGGCGCGAGCAGCTGGGCTGTCCGACGGTGCGGGTGGGGAGACGTCGACGGGCACCGGCGCATTCTGGTCGGCGGCCCGGTGGGCCGCAAAATCGTTTCCGCGCCGGGCCGGTCAGTCGCCGTCCATTCGGCGGTCGCGCTTGCGCTGGGCCTGGCGCTTCTTGTCGGCCAGCCGGCGCTCCTTCGCGGCGCGGGACGGGCGGGTCGGGCGGCGGGGCTTGGCGGGCGGGGCGACCGCCTCCCGCAGCAGGCCGGCCATCCGTTCGCGGGCCGCCTCCCGGTTGGCCAGTTGCGCCCGGTGCTCGCTGGCGGTGACGGTCAGCACGCCGTCGACCAGCCGCCCGGCGAGCCGGTCCAGCGCGCGGGCCCGCAGCGGCTCGGGCACGCTCGGTGAGCCGGCCAGGTCGAAGCTGAGCTCCACCCGGGAGTCGGTGGTGTTGACCCCCTGCCCGCCCGGCCCCGACGAGCGGGAGAAGCGTTCCCGCAGCTCGCCGGCGGGGACCACGAGCCGGTCGGTCACCCGCAGTCCGTCGTCCACGCCATGAGGCTATCGCCCGCCCCGGTGACTCGGCGTGGGAGTTACGGTCGGGGTGGGCGTCGGCCCGGCCCGCTCGTGGTCCGACCCGACCGCCGCGTACGCGGCCGCGCCGACAAGCAGCAGGGCGATCACGCCGAGCTTGGTGATGACCGCGCGGATCGCCAGCCAGGCGGTCCGCCGGGTGCCCGGGACGATGTTACGGGCGGTCTTGTAGTCCTTCCAGCCACGCTTCGCGCGGGCGTAGGACGCGCCGACGCCGGCGCCGATGACCAGGCCCACCAGGAGGAGGGCCGCAATGACAGCTTGCTCCACCCACGCCAGTATCCATACTCAGCGTAATATTTCCATGGCCCGATGGTCCCACGCCGGATATCCGACAGTTCACCCCGATGCGGCGCGATGGTCCGGTAGGGCGGCGCAGGTCAACGTCCGGTCAGCCGCCCCGGCCGATGATGGTGTCGGCGGTCTGCTGGACCTGGTCGATCGGGATGGCGAACCCGATGCCGATCGAACCGGTGCCGTCGATGGTGGCGATGGCCGTGTTCACCCCGACCACCTCACCCCGCGCGTTGACCAGCGGGCCACCCGAGTTGCCCGGGTTGATCGAGGCGTCGGTCTGCACCGCGGTGTGCCGGCCGTTGCCGATGCGTACCTGACGGTTGAGCGCGCTGACGATGCCGGCGGTCACCGTGCCGGACAGGCCGAGCGGGGAACCGACCGCGAGCACCGGCTCGCCGACCCGGGTGGTGTTCGGCTTGGCCAGCGGCAGCGGCGACAACCCGGCCGAGGCGGGCACCTTGAGCACCGCCAGGTCGCTGCCCGGCTCCCGACCCACCACCTCGGCGGTGAACCGCCGGCCGTCGGAGGTCTCCACGGTCACCGGACCGGCGCCCCCCTTGGCCAGGATGTGGTCGTTGGTCACGATGTGCTGCTCGTGGTCGATGGCGAAACCGGAACCGCTGGCCGACGCCCCGGACCCGCTGCCGACCATCACCGAGACCACCCCCGGCACGGTCTTCTCGGCCGCGGTGACCAGTTCCGCCGGCACCGGCGCGGCGGACGCCGCCGCGGGCCCGGGCGCGTCCCGGCCGGCCACCCAGCTGCCGGCCGCCGCACCGGAGACCGTCGACAGGGCCACCACCGCGAGCGCGGTCAGCATCCGCCCGCGCCAGCCACGCCGCCCCGGACCCTGCTCGGACCCGGGTACGTCCCAGCGCCCGCGCCCGTCCGGATCCAGCTCGGGCGAGACGAACCACGGGCCGCGTGGCTCGCCGAGTCCGGTCTGCACTGCCATACCTGGCTCCTCACGTGTCGTGCCGTCGTCGCGGACGGGTGGTACGGGTCAGGGCAGCCGGGAGAACCACCGCAGGGATCCGGCGGCCGCACCCATGGCGAAGACCAGCCCCAGGCCGATGAAGCGGGCGGAGATGTCCTGCCGTTCCTTGCGATAGCCGACCGAGGTGCCGATGTCCTCGTAGACGGCGCGCAGCTCGGCGCTGGTGGACGCCTCGTGGAAGCCACCCCCGGTCTCGTCGGCGACCGCCTTGAGGGTCTGCCCGTCCACCGGCACCTGGATCGCCCGCCCGCCCCGGTCGACGAAGCCGGACGGGGTGCCGAAGGAGATGGTGTGCACCGGGACCTTCGCCGCCACGGCCTGGGCGGCGGCCTCCATCGGGTCCATGCCGGAGGTGTTCGCGCCGTCGGAGAGGATGATGATCCGGGCCGGCGGCGGATCCTTGGCCGCCTTGGCGTCCAGGCTCTTCACCGCGCCCAGGGAGGTGCTGATCGCCTCGCCGATGGCGGTGCCCTGGACGCCGGTGATCCCTTCGGCGAGCCGCCCGACGCCGTCGTGCAGCGCGTCCCGGTCGGTGCTCGGCGGGACCAGCACCGCCGCGCTGCCCGCGAAGGCGACCAGCCCGACGTTGAACTCCTTCGGCAAGCCGTCGACGAACCGGCGGGCGGCCTGCTTGGCGGCGGTCAGCCGATCCGGGTCGACGTCGCTGGCCAGCATCGAGGTGGAGACGTCCACCGCGACCATCACGGTGGCCCGTTCCCGGGGCACCCGCACTTCCGCGCTGGGTCGGGCGAAGCCGACCACCAGCAGCGCCAGCATGGCGAGGAAGAGTCCTGCCGGCACGTGCCGGCGCCAGACCGGCCGGTGCGGCGCGACCCGGTCCAGCAGTCGCAGGTTGGTGAACCGGACCGCGTACCGACTCTGCCGGCGCTGCATCATCAGGTAGCCGGCGACGAGCGCGGCGACGCCGAGCAGCAGCCAGAGCCGGGCGGGTGACTGCCAGGTCACGCGGCACCTCCCCGGTTCGGGGCCGGCGCGGCGGCCAGCCGGCGCTGGGCGTGCACGTGCCGCACGATGTCCGCACTCCAGTCCCGGTCGGTACGCAGCGCCAGGTGGTTGGCCCCGCACCGGCGCAGCGTGGCGCGTACCTGGTCGCGTTGGGCGGCGGCGGCCTGCGCGTACCGCTCCCGCAGGGTCCGGTCGCCGGTCCACACCTCGCGCCGCCGGCCGGTCTCCGGGTCGACCAGGGTCACCAGGCCGACGTCCGGCAGTTCCAGCTCGCGCGGGTCGGTCACCTCCACGGCGAGCACCTGGTGCCGGACGGCGAGCCGGCGCAGGAGGACCTCCCAGGGCGGCGCGGCGTCCGGGTCGTCGGGCAGCCCGTCGAGGAAGTCGGAGACCACCACCACCAGGCCCCGCCCCCGGGCCACCCGCCCGACCCCGTCGAGCCCGTCGGCCAGCCCGGGTGGGGCGGCGCCGGCGGCAGGTCGCGACGCGTCGAACTGAGGCCGCCGTTGCGGTGCGGCGTCCGCGGCAGCGGGCTGTCCCGCCACGTCGTATCCGCCGACGCGGGGCGCGGCCAGCAGGGTGCGCAGCAGCCCGAGCAGGTGGGTACGCCCACCCCGGGCCGGGAACCGGCGTACGCCCTCCGGGGCGAGCACCAGCGCGCCGAGGCGGCTGCCGACGCCGGCGGTGAGGAAGCCGACCGCTGCCACGGCGGCCACCGCGAGTTCCCGTTTGTCCAGAGTGGCCGTGCCGTACTCCATGCTGGGACTGGCGTCGACCAGCAGCCAGGTGGTCAGCTCCCGGTCGGCGTCGACCTCGCGTACGTGCGGGACGGTGGTCCGGGCGGTGACGGCCCAGTCCATCCGGCGTACCTCGTCCTCGCCGGGGCGGTACTCGCGGCTGCCGGCCACCTCGCTGCCCGGGCCGGGCAGCAGACCGCGGTACTGGCCGTGCAGCAGCCCGTCGAGCCGGCGGGTGACGGTCAGTTCCAGCCGGCGCAACCGCTCGTCGGGGGCGAGGTCCGCCAGGCCGGGATCGGGCAGGGTCGGTGCGGCCCGGCGCCTCATGCCGCCGCCAGGTCGGGCGCCGTCTCGGGGTGGCCGGCGACCACCCGCGGCGGCGGCACCGCCTCGATCAGCCGGCGTACCACCGCCTCGGCGGAGACGCCGTCGGCCACCGCGTCGAAGGAGAGCACCAGCCGGTGGGCGAGCACGTCGACGGCCAACTCCCGAACGTCCTCCGGAAGCACGTACTCCCGGCCCCGGATGAGCGCCTGGGCGCGGGCGGCGGCGACCAGGCCGAGGGTGGCCCGGGGACTCGCCCCGTACGCCAGCAGCGGCGCGATCTCGGGCAGCCCAAACCGGCCCGGGTCGCGGGTAGCGAGGATGAGCCGGACGACGTACTCGGCGAGCGCGTGGTGGACGAAGATGTCGCTGGCCCGGCGCTGGAGTTCTCGCAGCCGGGCCGGGTCGAGCACCGGCCGGGCCGTCGGCCGGTCGCTGCTCATCCGGTAGAGGATGGCCAGCTCGTCGGCGTCGGTCGGGTAGTCGACCACGATCTTCATGAGGAAGCGGTCCCGCTGCGCCTCGGGAAGCTGGTAGACGCCCTCCGACTCGATCGGGTTCTGGGTGGCGAGCACCAGGAACGGGTCGGGGACGGACCAGGTCCGGCCGCCGATCGAGACCTGCCGCTCGGCCATCGCCTCCAGCAGGGCCGACTGCACCTTCGCCGGGGCGCGGTTGATCTCGTCGGCGAGCACCAGGTTCGCCATGATCGGGCCCAGTTCGACGTCGAAGGCCTCGGTGGAGGCCCGATAGATCCGGGTGCCGACGATGTCCGAGGGGACCAGGTCGGGGGTGAACTGGATCCGGGAGAACGTGCCGCCGACGACGGTGGCGAGGGTCTGCGCCGCGAGGGTCTTCGCGACCCCCGGCACGCCCTCCAAGAGGCAGTGGCCGTCGGCGATCAGGGCGGTGAGCAGGCGTTCGACGAGGCGATCCTGCCCGACGATCACGCGTTTGACCTCGAAGAGGGTCTGTTCCAGCTCGGCGCTGCTCGCATCGGCATCCACCGGGCTGGGCACGCTGGCCAGGGTGTCCGAGATGTCCGTCACGGTGCTTGCTTCCCGAGCCGGCCCGGCGGCAAACGTCGGATTATCGGCCCCTCGGCGGTCGTTCCTGAGCCGGACGGGGAGGACACCCCCAGCCGGGCACCAACCGGGTGAGCGGGTGCGGGCGGCGCAGCTGGGCGCAGACGGGTCGCCGTCGCGGCGGCCGGGGGCGACGAACGGCGCTGGCCCCCGCCGGAGCGGGGGCCAGCGCGGCGGGGCGGGTCAGTTGGCGATGACGATGTGGAACGGCCTGTCCGCGTACCCGCCGGAGGAGCTGCGGGTCTGGACGAAGACCGCGTTCGGGATCAGGGTCCGGGGCGCGGCCGAGATCTCGCCGCCCGGGGGGACGTTGGCCGGGTCGTTGGTGCCGATGGTCGCGTTGTACGCCTTGAGACGCACGTCGTAGTCGAGCGTCACCTGATACTGCCCCGCGAACTGGCCCGGCAGATTGCTGGCGAACTTCGTGACAGCGGTGACGTTGGCCGAGTGCTGGAGCAGGGTGCCGTTGCTGCTGACGACGGCCCAGGCGACCGTGCCGGCGGCGGGCGGGGCGAGGGTCGCCCGCAGCGCGGACTTCGCCGCCCGGGCCTCGGCGGCGGTCACCGGGGGCTGCTGGCCGGGCTGCCGGGCGCCGGGCTGGGCGACCTCGGCCGGAGCCTTCGCCGCCGGGTGGGCGGCGGCCGCGATGCCCCCGCCGGCCAAGGTGAGGGTCAGGACGCCAAGCGCTACCACCGCCGCCTTGCGTCTGAGGAATATGGCCATGACAGGTCTCCCTTTTGTGACCGTGACGAGCTGGCCGACCCGCGATTGACGAGCCGGATGACTACTGCCGGAGAGCCGGGCACAGAAACCTGCGGGCCATCGGGAAGCCCGCGCGTTTTTTCCGCACCGTCAAGGTTGACACTCAACCTTCTGCACCCAGCTTGACCTGGTCTTACTACCGAGAGTCGCGACGTCTCAACCACGTGGAAGTTAGCACCGGAAAATGCTGAGGGTCAATAGCGCCCATTTGCGTGTCGACTCGCGATTGGCGACCCGAAAACTGTGAAAGGTGAATCGGAGACCATTCGTGAAATGGTGATGCGGGCACCGTGGCGGCACCCGGCGCGGTACGGTGACGGCCGTGATCACCACCACGGACGCGGGACGGGCCACCGTCCGGACGCGCCGGATCGCCACCACCGCCTGCTGGCTCACCGTCGCGCCGGTGGCCGCCTGGGCCGTGCTCCGGCTGGCCGGACTGGAGCGCGGGCCGCTGGTGCAGGCGGTCGCCTTCACGCCGTACGTCGCCGCCGCGTCCCTGGTGCCGCTGGTGCTGGCGCTCGCGCTGCGGCGCCGCGCTGCGGCGGTGGTCGCGGCGGTCATCGCGTTGGCGCTGGTCGGGGTGGTGGCGCCCCGCGCGGTCGCCGCCGGGCAGCCCGAGGTCGGTGGCCCCACGCTTCGCCTGCTCACCGCCAACCTGCTGGTGGGCGGCGCCGACCCGGCCAGGCTGGTCGAGCTGGTCCGCGCGCATCGGGTGGACGTGCTGGCCGTGCAGGAGTTCACCCCCGGGATCGCGGCCGAACTGGACCGCCTCGGGCTGGCCACCCTGCTCCCCTACCAGGAGCTCAACCCCGAGGTCGGCACCACCGGCTCCGGGCTGTACGCGCGCTTCCCGCTCAGCGAGGGCGGGTTCCGGCGCAACCCGGGCTTCGCCTTTACCCAGGCGTACGGGACCCTGGCGGTGCCGGGCGCGCCACCCCTGCGGGTGGAATCCGCGCACCCGGCCGCCCCGTACGCCGTCGAGGCGCTCCCCGACTGGTGGACCGACCTGCGGGGGCAGCCGCCCGCCACACCCCGGGGACGGCTGAGCATCCTGGCCGGGGACTTCAACGCCACTCTCGACCACGCGCCGCTGCGGGAGCTGATCGCCACCGGCTACGTCGACGCCGCCGACGCGGCCGGCGCCGGGCTCGCCGGCACCTGGGGCCCGTACGACGGGGACCTGATCCCGCCGGTCACCATCGACCACGTGCTGGTGGACCGGCGCATCGCGGTCCGCTCGGTGGCCGTGCACCCCGTCCCCGGCAGCGACCACCGGGCCGTCCTCGCCGAGCTGCGCCTGCCCGCCGCGTGAGCAGGGGCGTCTGGTTGACCTCAGGCGTTGAGCGGGACCCCCTCCTTACACCCGGGCCCGGTCCAGGCCGTAGGTGAGCGCGTCGACGAGGGCGTGCCAGCTCGCCTCGACCACGTTGGGGTGCACACCGACGGTGGTCCAGTCGCGGCCCGCGCCGGCGGTCTCCACCAGCACCCGGGTCACCGCGCCGGTGCCGTGGCTGCCCTCCAGGATCCGGACCTTGTAGTCGGCCAGCTCGAAGTCGCGCAGCTCCGGATAGTGCCGGGCCAGCCCCACCCGCAGCGCCTCGTCCAGGGCGTTGACCGGGCCGTTCCCCTCGGCGGTGGCGATCACCCGCTCGCCGCGTACCCGGATCTTGACGGTGGCCTCGGAGACCACCGCGCCGTCCTCGCGGTGCTCGACCAGCACCCGGTAGGACTCCAGGGCGAACGGCCGGGGCGCGGCGCGGCCGGGCAGCTCGGCGCGGACCAGCAGCTCGAACGACGCGTCGGCGGCCTCGAACGACCAGCCGCCGGCCTCCAGCTCCTTGACCCGCCTGGTGACGGTGGACAGCGCCTCCGGATGGCCGGCCAGGTCCAGCCCGAGCTCACGGCTCTTGAGCTCGATGCTGGCCCGGCCGGCCATCTCGGTCACCAGGATCCGCATGTCGTTGCCCACCACCGACGGGTCCACGTGGTTGTAGAGCAACGGGTCGACCTTGATCGCGCTCGCGTGCAGCCCGGCCTTGTGGGCGAAGGCGGCGGCCCCGACGTACGCCTGGTGGGTGTCGGGGGCGATGTTGGCGATCTCGGCGATGGCGTGCGAGACCCGCACCATCTGTTCCAGGCAGCCCTCCGGCAGGACGGGCAGCCCGAGCTTGAGCTGGAGGTTGGCGACCACCGCGAAGATGTCGGCGTTGCCGGGGCGCTCGCCGTACCCGTTGGCGGTGCCCTGGAAGTGCCGGACGCCGGCCTCGACCGCGGCGATCGTGTTGGCCACCGCGCAGGCGGTGTCGTTCTGGCAGTGGATGCCGAGCAGCTCCGGCGCCACGCCGGTGCGCGCGGTGACGTCGGCGATGGCGGCGGTGATCTGGGACGGCAGCATCCCGCCGTTGGTGTCGCAGAGCACGAACCGCTCGGCGCCGGCGGCCAGCGCCGTCTCCAGCACCGCCGCGGTGTACGCCGGGTCGTGCCGGTAGCCGTCGAAGAAGTGCTCCCCGTCGACGAAGACCCGCCGGCCCTGCCGCACCAGGTGCGCGACCGTGTCCCGGACCATCGCCAGGTTCTCCTCGGCGGTGGTGCGCAGCGCCCGCTCGACGTGCCGCAGGTCCGCCTTGGCGACCAGGGCCACCGCCGGGGTCTCCGCGTCGAGCAGCCCGCGCACCTGCGGGTCCGCGTCGACCGCCGCCCCGACCTTGCGGGTGGCCCCGAACGCGACCAGGATCGCGTGCTTCAGCTTCAGCTCGGTGCGCGCGCGCCGGAAGAACTCGGTGTCCTTGGGCACCGCGCCGGGCCAGCCGCCCTCGATGAAGCCGACCCCGAGGTCGTCCAGCAGGCGGGCCACCGCCAGCTTGTCGACCACCGAGTAGCTGAGCCCCTCGCGCTGGGCGCCGTCGCGCAGCGTCGTGTCGTACACCTGGAAGGTCATGGGAGTCCTCTTCTCGAGCCTTGAGGGGAGCAACAAAAAGACCCCCCGCGGATGCGGGAGGTCTGCGCGCTCGGCGAGAGGGAAGCCGGCGCGCTAGTTGCCAATAATCAGGGCGGAGCTGGTCACGGTCCGTACTCTGCCACCCCGATCCTGGTTTTGGGAGGCATAATCCACATGCCGGGACGGTGACGGAGGGTGTTAGCACCCGATTGAGGGACGACCTGCGGCAGAACCCCCCCGGCTCGTGATCGACTTCACAAGTCATCCGGCCGCTATCAAGCGGAAACGACGCTGCGGCAATATCTGGAACCGATCCAGTTACCGGCCTCGCGCCGCTGACAAGCCTTTGTCAAGGAGGACCTGTGCTCACTGTCGGTGACCGCTTCCCCGAGTACGAACTCACCGCCTGCGTGTCGCTGGACGCCGACAAGGCGTTCGAGACGATCGACCACAAGTCCCACCAGGGCAAGTGGCGGGTGGTCTTCTTCTGGCCGAAGGACTTCACCTTCATCTGCCCCACCGAGATCGCCGAGTTCGGCCGTCTCAACGGCGAGTTCGCCGACCGGGACGCCCAGGTGCTCGGCGTCTCCGTGGACAACGAGTTCGTCCACTACGCGTGGCGCAAGGACCACCCGGACCTGCGCGAGTTGCCCTTCCCGATGCTCAGTGACATCAAGCGCGAGCTGACCGCCGCCTGCGGCGTGCTCGGCGCGGACGGCGTCGCGCAGCGGGCCACCTTCATCGTCGACCCGGACAACGAGATCCAGTTCGCCATGGTGACCGCCGGCTCGGTCGGCCGGAACGTCTCCGAGGTGCTGCGGGTGCTGGACGCGCTGCAGACCGACGAGCTCTGCCCGTGCAACTGGAACAAGGGTGGCGCGACCCTGGACGCCAACGCGCTGCTCGCCGGCGCCGGGGCCTGACCATGGGCCTGGACGCGGTCAAGGCGGCTCTGCCCGAGTACGCCAAGGACATCCGGCTCAATCTCGGCTCCACCATCACCACCTCGACCCTGAAGCCGGAGCAGGCCTGGGGCACCGCCCTGGCCTGCGCGGTGGCGGCCCGCAACCCGGCGGTGCTCAGGGAGATCGCCGCCGAGGCGGCCGGTCACCTGACGCCGGAGGCGGTCGAGGCGGCCAAGGGCGCCGCCACCATCATGGCGATGAACAACATCTACTACCGGGCCAAGCACCTGATCGGCGACGAGCAGTATGCGTCGCTGCCGGCCCGGCTGCGGATGCAGATCATCGCCCGGCCGGGGGTGGAGAAGGGCGACTTCGAGCTCTGGTGCCTCGCCGTCTCGGCGATCACCGGCTGCGGGGTCTGCCTGGAGTCGCACGAGAAGACCCTGCGCAGCGCCGGGTTCAGCCGCGAGCAGGTGCACGAGGGGCTGCGCATCGCGGCCGTCGTGCACGCCGCCGCGGTGGCTCTGGACGCGGAGGCCGCCCTGTCCTGAGCGGTCGGTGTAGCGACCTCCGCACCCGGGTACGAAGGATGCGACAGCGCACATCCCCCGAGAAAGTCGAGAAAGGGAGTGAACGCCATGGAGCGGCTCGACCCTCGAACGACCCACGGGACGCCGGACCCGCTCACCTACGGTGATCAGAGCGCCTTCGTGGGCGGCACGCCCGCGGGACGCTTCGACCCGTGGAGCTACCGGGACGGGGCCGGGGTGACCGGTATCGACCTGGTCGGCTACAAGGTGGAGGCGACCGACGGCGGGATCGGCAAGGTGGACCGGGCCAGCCACGAGGTGAACTCCAGTTACCTGGTGGTCGACACCGGGCCGTGGATCTTCGGTAAGAAGGTCATGCTGCCGGCCGGCACCGTCAACCACGTCGACCACGACGAGCGGAAGGTATACGTCGACCGGAGCAAGGACCAGATCAAGGCCGCGCCCGAGTACGACGAGAGCACCGACACCGATCCGGCGTACCGGGACAAGCTCGGCGGGTACTACGACGACACCTACTCGTCGATCCCGCCGGGTACCGCCCGGTGACGGAGGGCGCCTGCCACTGACGGCCGGCGGGGCACATCGGGGCCCCGCCGGCCGTTACCGTGTCAGGGGTGGACGCCACGGACACCCCTCAGCGCAACCCCTTCCCCGCCCTGTTCAACTTCCGCGACGTGGGCGGGCTGACCGGCCACGACGGGCGGACCGTCCGCCGGGGCCGGCTCTACCGCTCCGACTCCCTGCACCGGATCGACGAGACCGACCGGGAAATGTTCACCGCCTCGGCATCCGTACCGTCATCGACCTGCGCCGCCCCACCGAGGTGGCCCGCGACGGCCGGGTGCCCGCATATGACGGCCTGACCTACCGGCACATCCACCCCGAGCACGACGACTGGGCCGGAATCCCCTACGACCCGCAGGAGAGCCTGCCCCGCTGGCTCGCCGACCGGTACGCGGCCCTGGCCGAGACGGGCACCGCCGGGCTGGCCGAGGCGATCGGGCTGATCGCGGACAGCGCCACCGCGCCGGTGGTGGTGCACTGCGTGGCCGGCAAGGACCGGACCGGGATCGTCTGCGCGCTCACCCTCGCGGTGCTCGGCGTGGCCGACGAGGACATCGTCGCCGACTACGCGTTGAGCACCGAGGCGTCCGAGCGGTTCAGCGCCTGGGTCGCCGCAGCGCTGCCCGAGGCCGCGCAGCCGCCCCGCCCGTACCTCGCCTCCCCCGCCGAGGCGATGACCATCTTCCTCACCGAGCTGCGCGCGGGCCACGGCTCCGTGGAGGGCTACCTGCACCACGCCGGCCTGACCGACGCGCAGCTGACCGCCCTCCGCGCCCACCTCCTCGCCTAACCCCCCACCCCAGATCTTGATCAAGAAGTTTGCGTCTGATTCCGGCGCGCCGACGCAGACTTCTTGATCAACGACAGGGTTCCGCCGGAAGCAGGCCGACGGTGGCGGGCACGACGAGATACGGCCGGCACCGCCGGAGACGGTGCCGGCCGTGCCGGATCCAGGGGCAGGTCAGAGGACTCGCTGCACCCAGCCGTGCCGGTCCTCGGCGCGGCCGCGCTGGATGTCGACCAGCCGCTGCCGCAGGGCCATCGTGGAGCGCCCGGACTCCCCACCGCCGATGAGGAACTCGCCGTCGGGGAAGCGCACCCCGCCAATCGGGGTGATCACCGCGGCGGTGCCACAGGCGAAGACCTCGCGCAGCCGGCCGCTGGCCGCGTCCGCCTGCCAGTCGGCGAAGCTGACCGGCCGCTCCTCGACCCGGTGCCCCGACTCGGCCGCCAGGGTGAGGATCGCGTCCCGGGTGATGCCCGGCAGGATGGTGCCGGTCAGCGGCGGGGTGACCAGGGTGTCGTCGTCGTAGACGAAGAAGACGTTCATGCCGCCCAACTCGTCGACGAAGCGCCGCTCCACCGCGTCCAGGAAGACCACCTGGTCGCAGCCCGCCTCGATCGCCTCGGCCTGGGCCACCAGCGAGCTGGCGTAGTTGCCGCCGCACTTGGCCGCGCCGGTGCCGCCCGGGGCCGCCCGGGTGTAGTCCGGGGAGACCCAGACCGTGATCGGCTTGACCCCGCCCGGGAAGTACGCCCCCGCGGGCGAGGCGATCACCGCGTAGAGGTACTCGTTGGCCGGCCGCACCCCGAGGAAGACCTCGCTGGCGAACATGAACGGCCGCAGGTAGAGGCTGCCGTCCTCGGCCTCCGGGATCCACTCCCGGTCGATCTCGACCAGCCGGCGCAGCGACTCGACGAAGGTCTCCGTCGACAGCTCGGGCATCGCCAGCCGCCGGGCGGAGGCGGCGAAGCGGGCGGCGTTCGCCTCGGGGCGGAACAGGGTCACCGACCCGTCCGCGCCCCGGTACGCCTTCAGCCCCTCGAAGATCTCCTGCGCGTAGTGCAGGACGGCGGCGGCCGGGTCCATCGGGATCGGCGCGCGCGCCTCCACCCGGGGGTCGTACCAGCCCTTCCCGTCGGCGTACCGGATCGTCACCATGTGGTCGGTGAACACCCGACCGAACCCGGGGTTCGCCAGCAGGGCGGCCCGGTCGGCGGCGGATACCGGCGCGGGATTCGGACGGATCTCGAAATCGAGCTTGTCACCACCGCTCATCGCGCTGACCTCCCTGCGGGTCCACGGCATGCGTTGTCGCAGGCCGACGTCATTGGTGCCAGAAACTTACCCCGAACGGTCGTTCAGCGGATAGCTCCTGCCCGCCACATCGAGCGCACCGAACGGCGACTCGGGATGGGCGGGCGGAGCGGGCCCGGGGACGGGTCTGGCGGCCCGACGCCGGGCCGTGGACGGCCCTGGTCAGGCTACGGCGTAGCCGGCGAGCCGGTCGCCGACCTCCTCGGTGCGCAGCGGCGCACCCGGCGTACGGCCGGCCAGCTCGGCGCCGACCGCGGCGGTGACCCGCGCGGCGGCGTCGGCGTGCCCGAGCTGGTCGAGCAGCAGCGCGGCCGAGAGCACCGCGGCGACCGGGTCGGCGACGCCGCGGCCGGCGATGTCCGGCGCGGAGCCGTGCACCGGCTCGAACATCGACGGGTAGCGCCCCTCCGGGTTGATGCAACCGCTGGCCGCCAGGCCGATGCCGCCGGTCACCGCGGCGGCGATGTCGGTGAGGATGTCGCCGAACAGGTTGTCGGTGACCACCACGTCGTACCGCTGCGGGTTGGTCACCAGGAACATCGCGGCGGCGTCGACGTGCTGGTACTCGGTGGCCACGTCGGGGTGCTCGGCGGCGACGGACTCGAAGGTGCGCGCCCACAGCGAGCCGGCGTGGGTCAGCACGTTGGTCTTGTGCACCAGGGTGACCTTGCGGCGCTCCCGGCGGCCGGCCCGGGCAAAAGCGTCCCGGATCACCCGCTCGACGCCGTGCCGGGTGTTGAGGCTCTCCTCGGTGGCCACCTCGGCCGGGGTGTTCCGGTGCAGCGAACCGCCGGCGCCGGCATACAGGCCCTCGGTCCCCTCGCGGACCACGACCAGGTCGACCTCGCCCGGCTTGACGGCGGCCAGCGGGGCGGACACGCCCGGCCAGAGCCGCGACGGGCGCAGGTTGACGTACTGGTCGAAGGCGAAACGGAGCTTGAGCAGCAGGCCACGCTCCAGCACGCCCGGCGGCACGGTGGGATCGCCGACCGCGCCGAGCAGGATCGCGTCGTGCCCGGCCAGCTCGTCGAGGACCGAGTCGGGCAGCACCTCGCCGGTGCGGTGGTAGCGGGCGGCGCCGAGGTCGTACTCGGTGGCCGTCACGCCGGGGAGCACGGCGTCGATGACCTTGCGGGCCTGCGCGACCACCTCGGGTCCGATCCCGTCTCCGGCCACCACCGCGATCCGTGCCACCACACGCTCCTCAACTCGTCGGTCCCGGCAACGGTACGCCGTCGTCCCGGTTCCCGGTACGCGCCTTCCAACATTCGGGATATCCGGATGCTCAGGAGTCTCCCAGGTGGCATTCATGGTGCAGTCATCTCCGCTGCCTAGGGTCGGAGACGTCCGGGTCGGACGGGGGCCCGGGACCGGCTTCGCCGCGGCGCTGCGGCGTCGTCAGCGAGGGAGCGGATGCGATGCGGATCGACGAGCAGCGACCGGCCCGGTGGGCCGACGAGCAACCCCGGACCCGGTGGATCGACCAGGCCGCCTTCCGCAGCCACCGCCCCGACCTGCGCCTCGGCGCCCGCAGCCACCGGCTGGACCGGGCCGGCGGCACCGCGGTCGACCGGATCAGCGTCCGGCACACCGTCCGCACCTCCACCGCCGAATACTCTCTGCTCTTGAACGCGCCCGAGTGGCTGGGCCACCGGGGCGTCGGCGAGGCGATGCGGGACGCGGTCGCCGAACTGCGCGCCATCGACCTCACGTACGGGCCGAACCAGCCGGACAGCCTGGTGTCGAAGCTGCGGCGGGGCGAGATCAGCCCCGAGTCGTACCCGCCGCTGGCGGACCTCGTGAACCGCTGCGCCGCGATGCGGGCGGCGACCGACGGGTGGTTCGACGCCTGGGCGGTGCCGGGCGGCTTCGACCCGGGTGGCCTGCTCAACGGCTGGGCGGTGGAACGCGCCGCGGCCCGGTTGCGCGCCGCCGGCGTCCACGACTACGCCGTGCTCTGCGGCGCCGACCTCACCGTACGCGGGCACGCCGCGCACGGCGGCCCGTGGCGGGTGGCCGTGCACCATCCCACGGACGCGCAGCGGGCGCCGCTGGTGCTGGAGATGACGGCCGGCGCGGTGGGCACCTCCGGGGTGTCCGGACGCCAGGGGCACGTGGTGGACCCGCACACCGGTGAGCCCGCCGACCAACTCGTCGCCGCCACCGTGGTGGGACCGGACCTCACGGTGGCCGACGCCTACGCCACCGCCCTGTACGCCGCCGGGCCGGCCGGGCTGGCCTGGTTCCGCAACGGTTCGGACTACCGGGCGCTCTTCGCCCACCGCCGGCGCTGAACGCGTCGACACTCGACACCCGTCGCCCCGTCTTCGCACCCGGGACGCGGGCCGCGATCGGCCCCCACGGTCTCGGCAACGACCGTGGGGGCCGGTCAGCGACGAGTGCGCGTGGCTCGCGCAACCGAGGGGTGCGGACCTGATTGGGCCGGGCGTCCGACCGCGCCACCCGAAGACGGGCCGGAGTCTCAACTCAGTCCGTGACCGCACAGGTACGCTAGCCAATCGACGTAACTCGACGCAAGAGGCTCCACAGCGGACCGTCATCCCAGCCCGCGCACACTGGCCAGCGGCGGGGCAGGCGTGACGGCGCGGACCGGGGATGGCACGCTGTCCGCCGTGAGTTTCGATCTGAGCGTGTGGGCCCTGCCGGCCGGAGCCACGCCCGACGACGTACGGGCGGCGGTGCAGCGGTGCCGCGAAGGACGGCACGGCGAGCGTCACCCCGACCCGAGGGTGGTCGGTTTCTACCGGGCGATCACGGCCGCCTATCCCGACCGCCCGGCCCGCCCGGGCACGCCCTGGGCGGTCGCCCCGCTGCACGCGGCCGCCGACCACGTGGAGATGAACCTCATCCCCACCTGCGAGGACCAGGTGCTGCTCGACATCGAGCGGCTGGCCGGCGAGCACGACCTGATGCTCTACGACGTCCAGGACGGCACGGTCTACCCGCCGCCCACCCGCGTCACCCGCTGATCGCCGGGTACGACGAGGGGCCCGGCCGTGCGGCCGGGCCCCGGGTTCGTCGTGTGTGGACTACTCGTCGCGCAGGTCGGCCGCGCTGGCCGCGACCGCGCCGATCGAGTCGGCGGCCGAGCTGAGCAGGTCCGCGCCGAGCGCCTGGTCGACGGTAAGCGTCATCAGCGTCTCGCCACCGGCCTCCCGACGGGCGACCTGCATGGCGGCGATGTTGACGCCGGCCTCGCCGAGCAGGGTACCGACGGTGCCGACCACGCCCGGCCGGTCGACGTAGCGCAGGAAGACCAGGATGCCCTCCGCGCCGATCTCGACGTCGAAACCGTCCACCTCGGTCAGCTTGAGGACGTCCCGGGCGCCAGCCTGGGTCAGGGTGCCCGAGACGCTGACCGTCCGCCCGTCCGGCAGGGCGCCGCGTACGGTCACCAGGTTGGGGTGGTCGATCGTCTCGGCCTGCGCGGTCAGGGTCACCTCGACCCCGCGCTCGGCGGCCAGGTGCGGCGCGTTGACGTAGGTGACCTGCTCCTCCACCACCGAGCTGAACAGCCCCTTGGTGGCGGCGAGCTTGAGCACCGACACGTCGTGGTTGACGATCTCGCCGCGCACCTCGACGGTGACGCTGGCGGCCACCCCGCCGGCCACCGCGGTGAAGGCCCGGCCCAGCTTCTCGGCCAGCGGCAGCAGCGGCCGGACGTCCTCGGCGACCACCCCGCCGGCCTGCACGTTCACCGCGTCCGGCACGAACTCGCCCTGGAGCGCCAGCTTGACGCTCTTGGCCACGGCCAGGCCGGCCTTGTCCTGCGCCTCGTGGGTGGAGGCGCCCAGGTGCGGGGTGGCCACCACGTTGTCGAAGGCGAACAGCGGCGAGGAGGTGCAGGGCTCCTTGGCGTAGACGTCGATGCCGGCGCCACCGACCCGGCCCTCGGCGATCGCGTCCGCCAGCGCCTGCTCGTCGACCAGGCCACCCCGGGCGGCGTTGACGATCCGCACGCCCGGCTTGACGATCGCCAGTTCCTTCTCGCCGATCAGACCCACCGTCTCCGGCGTCTTGGGCAGGTGGATCGAGATGAAGTCGCTCTCCCGCAGCAGCTCCTCCAGCCCGACCAGGCGGACGCCGAGCTGGGCGGCGCGGGCCGGCTGGATGTACGGGTCGTACGCGATCAACCGGGTGCCGAAGGCGGCGATGCGCTGCGCGAAGAGCACGCCGATGCGGCCGAGGCCGACCACGCCCACGGTCTTGCCCTGGAGCTCCACGCCGGTGTACTTGGACCGCTTCCACTCCCCCGCCTTGAGCGCCGCGCTGGCGCTGGCGGTGTTGCGCGCCACGGCGAGCAGCAGCGCGACGGCCTGCTCGGCGGCGGAGACGATGTTGGAGGTGGGCGCGTTGACGACCATGACGCCCCGGGCGGTGGCGGCCGGCACCTCGACGTTGTCCAGGCCCACGCCGGCCCGGGCGACCACCTTCAGGCGCGGCGCGGCGGCGATCGCCTCGGCGTCGATCTGGGTGGCACTGCGTACGATCACCGCGTCGGCCTCGGAGAGCGCGGACAGCAGGGCCGGACGGTCGGTGCCGTCGACGTGGCGCACGTCGAAGTCGTGCGCAAGCACCTCGATGGCGGCAGGGGCGAGTTCTTCGGCGATCAGTACGACAGGATTCATCGGTCCTCGTAGACGCTCGTATGCGGTCGGCCTGGCACGCCCGGACGCCGCGCTGCGTCCTGCGCTGAACCGTGCCGTGGCCGTTCGGTGCCGGCTACGCACCTATCAGCGATCGTAGGGTGCACCCCGGCCAGCATGTCCCGGAGTATGGGGTGAGCGCCCTCACACAGCCATCCGTATCGCGCTGCCGCGCCGGCTGGCCCGGCCCGCCCCGTTCCGGAGCGGCCCGCGGCTGGCCGAGGCGTTGGTCACCCGGTCCCAGCAGGTGAGCCTCCGCCGGCACGGCCCGGCACACAGCCGCCGCCGCGATCCGCCCGCCCCCGTCCACGACGAGGCCGTCCCGATCGAGGAGCGGGCGGGATGACGGCAGTGGCCGCGTCCGGCGCCGGGGAGAGCGCCGGGCGCGGCCACCCGGTTGCCGGAGCCGTCAGGCGGTCTCGGTGATGGGCCGGTCGACCCAGCTCATCATGGCGCGCAGCTTCTGCCCGGTCTCCTCGATCGGGTGCGCCGCGCCCTCGGCCCGCCACTTGGCGAAGTTCGGCCGGCCGGCCTCGTCCTCGGCGACCCACTCGCGGGCGAACTCGCCGGACTGGATCTCGCCGAGGATCTTGCGCATCTCCTCCTTGACCCGGGAGTCGATGACCCGGGGGCCGCGGGAGAGGTCGCCGTACTCGGCGGTGTCCGAGATGCTGTAGCGCATCCGGGCGATGCCGCCCTCGTACATCAGGTCGACGATGAGCTTCAGCTCGTGCAGGCACTCGAAGTAGGCCACCTCGGGGGCGTACCCGGCCTCGGTGAGCACCTCGAAGCCGGTCTGCACCAGCGCCGCGGCACCGCCGCAGAGCACCGCCTGCTCGCCGAACAGGTCGGTCTCGGTCTCCTCGGTGAAGGTGGTCTTGATCGCGCCGGCCCGGGTGCCGCCGATCGCCTTCGCGTAGGCCAGGGCCAGGCCGAAGGCGGTGCCGCTGGCGTCCTGCTCGACGGCGACCAGGCAGGGCACACCCTTGCCGTCGACGTACTGGCGGCGGACCAGGTGACCCGGGCCCTTCGGCGCGACCATCGCCACGTCCACGTCGGCCGGCGGCTTGATCAGGCCGTACCGGATGTTGAAGCCGTGGCCGAAGAAGAGCGCCTTGCCGGGGGCGAGGTTGGGCGCGATCGCCTCGGCGTACAGGCCGCGCTGGGCGGTGTCCGGCGCCAGGATCATGATCACGTCGGCCTCGGCCGCCGCCTCGGCCGGCGTGAGCACCCGCAGGCCCTGCTCCTCGGCCTTCGGCCGGCTCTTCGAACCGGCGGGCAGGCCGATCACCACGTCGACGCCGGAGTCGCGCAGCGACAGCGCGTGGGCGTGGCCCTGGCTGCCGTACCCGATCACGGCGACCTTGCGGCCCTGGATCAGACCCAGGTCGGCGTCGTCGTCGTAGTACACCTCAACGCTCATTTACTTCCCTTTCGTACGGCGGTGCCCGGCGGCCCGTCGTGGACTTGTGCGGTGGTTCCAGCGGCGCGCGGCGCCGGCACGGTCGGGTCTCAGGCGGCGCGCAGCGCCGGGCCGGCGGTGATGGAGCGCGAGCCGCGCCCGATCGCCACCGTGCCGGACTGCACCATCTCCTTGATGCCGAAGGGTTCGAGGTCGCGCAGCAGCGCGTCGAGCTTGTCCGGGGTGCCGGTGGCCTCGATGGTCAACGTGTCCGGGGCGACGTCGACCACCCGCGCCCGGAACAGGTTCACCGTCTCCAGCACCTGGCCACGGGCGTTGCGGTCCGCGCGGACCTTGACCAGCAGCAGCTCCCGGGCCACCGAGACCTGCGGGTCCAGCTCAACGATCTTGAGTACGTTGACCAGCTTGTTGAGCTGCTTGGTCACCTGCTCCAGCGGAGACGACTCGGCGTTGACCACGATGGTGATCCGGGAGACGTCCGGGTTCTCGGTCTCCCCCACGGCGAGGCTGTCGATGTTGAAGCCGCGCCGGGAGAACAGCCCGGAGACCCGGGCCAGGACACCCGGCTTGTTCTCCACGAGCACGGACAGCGTGTGCATGGTCATGCCACGACCTCGCTCCGCTCGGTCGCGTCATGACGCGACATGGGGCTGAGTTCGATGATTCGCTCGCTGCGCTCGCTCATTTACAGTTCGTCCTCGTCGAAGGCGGGGCGGACGCCCCGGGCGAACATGATCTCGTCGTTGCTGGTGCCGGCGGCGACCATCGGCCAGACCATGGCGTCCTTGCCGACCACGAAGTCGATGACCACCGGGGCGTCGTTGATCGCCATGGCCGCCTCGATGACCTTGTCCACGTCGGCGGCGCTCTCGCAGCGCAGGCCGACGCAGCCCAACGCCTCGGCGAGCTTGACGAAATCCGGGATGCGGTGCTTGTGGGTGCCCAGCTCGGTGTTGGAGTAACGCTCCCCGTAGAACAGGGTCTGCCACTGCCGGACCATGCCCAGGTTGCCGTTGTTGATCACGGCGACCTTGATCGGGATGCCCTCGAGCGCGCAGGTGGCCAGCTCCTGATTGGTCATCTGGAAGCAGCCGTCGCCGTCCACCGCCCAGACCGTGGTGTCCGGCTTGCCGACCTTGGCGCCCATCGCCGCCGGGACGGCGTATCCCATGGTGCCGAGGCCCCCGGAGTTGAGCCAGGTGTACGGCTTCTCGTACGAGATGAACTGGCTGGCCCACATCTGATGCTGGCCGACGCCCGCCACGTAGACGGTGTCCGGGCCGGCGATCTCGCCCAGCCGCTTGATCACGTACTGCGGCGACAGGGTGCCGTCGGCCGGCTCCTCGTATCCGAGCGGGTACCGCTGGCGCAGGTCGTCGAGCTGGTTCCACCAGTCGCCGAGGTCGGCCGCCGGTCGGGCCGCCTGCTCGGTGGTGACGGCGGCGATCAGCTCGTCGATCACGTGCCGGGCGTCGCCGACGATCGGCACGTCCGCGTGCCGGTTCTTGCCGATCTCGGCCGGGTCGATGTCGGCGTGCACCACGGCGGCGTCCGGCGCGAAGGAGTCGAGGCGACCGGTGACCCGGTCGTCGAAGCGGGCCCCGAGCGCCACGATCAGGTCGGCCTTCTGCAGGCCGTAGACCGCGGCGACGGTGCCGTGCATGCCGGGCATGCCCAGGTGCTGCCGGTGCGAGTCGGGGAACGCGCCGAGCGCCATCAGGGTGGTGACCACCGGGATGCCGGTCAGCTCGGCCAGCCGGCGCAGCCCCTCGGTGGCGCCGGCCTTGAGCACGCCGCCGCCGACGTAGAGCACCGGGCGGCGGGCGGTGGTCATCAGCCGGGCCGCCTCGCGGATCTGCTTGCCGTGCGGGTGCAGGGTCGGTCGGTAGCCGGGCAGGTCGAGGGTGGGCGGCCAGGCGAAGGTGGTCTGCGCCTGGAGGACGTCCTTGGGGATGTCCACCAGGACCGGGCCCGGCCGGCCGGTCGCGGCCAGGTGGAACGCCTCGGCCAGCACCTGCGGGATCTCGTCGGCGGTCTGCACCAGGAAGTTGTGCTTGGTGATCGGCAGGGTGATGCCCTGGATGTCCGCTTCCTGGAAGGCGTCCGTGCCGATCGCCGGACGCGCGACCTGGCCGGTGATCGCCACCATGGGCACCGAGTCCATGTACGCGTCGGCGATCGGGGTGACCAGGTTGGTCGCGCCCGGGCCGGAGGTGGCCATGCAGACCCCGACCTTGCCGGTCGCCTGGGCGTACCCGGTGGCGGCGTGGCCGGCGCCCTGCTCGTGGCGGACCAGGATGTGCCGGACGGCGGAGTCGTAGAGCGGGTCGTACGCCGGCAGGATCGCGCCGCCCGGAATGCCGAAGACGACGTCGACGCCGAGGGCCTCAAGTGACCGCACCAGCGATCCGGCGCCGGAGACCTGCGCCGAGGCGGGCTGCCGTACGGCCGCGGTGGACCCGTTGCGGGGGGTGGTGGCGTGGTCGGCGGCAGCGGCCGGCTCGGTGGCCGGGCGGGCTCGCCGGACGGAGTGGGCGAGGGTCTCGGGCGTGGGTCTCGTCATGGCGGTTCAAGCCTTCGGCTGGAGTGGGTGATGCGTTTCTCAGGGTGGAACGCGGGCGTCCCGGCGATGGTCCGACGGCAACAAAAACGGCCCACGTGCAGATGCACGGGGCCAGCGCACTCTCGCTCAGGGAGAGTGCGCTCAGGTAAGTACTCGCAGCGACCGGTTCGACGACATGTGGCTAAGCCTGACGCATCTCACGCGATGAGTCAACTGATCCCACATTTTGGTTAACGGACCTCGGCGTGTCGGCACCCGACGCGCCCCCGACAGCCGGTGCGACCTGCGCAGATCCCTCGTTCGGGGGACGCGGGACGGGCACCGACGCCGGTGGATCTGACCGGAGCCGGGGCAGCAGCGGGGAGGCCGGGCGGACCGGCGCGGGCGGCGGGGCCGGCGGCACCGAGGTGGGCCGGGCGCCGGGCGAGGTGGCCGCCTCCAGCATCGCCTCCAGGTGCTCGGCCGGCACCCCCCAGCCGAAGAGCGCGCCCTGCCCGAACCGGCAGCCGGCGGCCACCACCGCAGCCAGCTCCGTGGGGGTGGTCACACCCTCGGCGATCACCTCCAGGCCGAGCTGGTGCCCGAGGCGCATGACGATGTCCACCATCGGGGCGAACGCCGGGCCGTCCCGGCCGACCGGACGGACCGGCTCGTGCTCGGCGACCAGACTGTGGTCGATCTTGAGGATGTCGATCGGGAGCCGGCGCAGCTGCCCCAGCGAGGAGTAGCCGGCGCCGAAATCGTCCAGCGCGATCCGCACGCCGGTGCGCCGCAGCGCGGCCAGCCGGCGGATCAGCTCGTCCAGGTCGGTGGCGACCGCGTGCTCGGTGACCTCCAGCACCAGCCGCTGCGGCGGTACGTGGTGGGCGCGCAGCGCGTCGGCGACCTGGACCACGTACTCCGGGGCGTGCAGCTCCCGGGGCGAGACGTTGACCGAGACCCAGACGTCGTGCCCGTCGGCCAGCCAGCGGGAGAGCTGGTAGCAGGCCTGGTGCAGCACCCAGGCGCCCAGCTTCGAGATCATCCCGCACTCCTCGGCCAGCGGGATGAACTCGTCCGGCCGGACGTTACCCAGTTCGGGGTGGTGCCAGCGGAGCAGCGCCTCGGCGCCGACCGGCCGGACCGACGGCAGCGAGGCCACCGGCTGGAACGCCAGGCGCAGCTCGTCGCGCTCGATCGCGCCGCGCAGCTCGTGCTCGAGCATGGTGCGCCGGCGCAGCAGTTGGTCGTACGTGGCGTCGTAGCGCTCGACCCGGTTCTTGCCCCGCTGCTTGGCGTAGCGCAGCGCCAGGTCGGCGTTGCGCAGCAGCAACTCGACGTCGGTCTCCCCGCTGCTGCGGGCCACCCCGATGCTGACCGAGAGGAAGACCGGCCCGTCCGCCTCCTCGTACGGGCGGCCGAGCACCCCGAGCAGCCGCTCGGCGACCGGCCCGGCGTCGCTCGCGCCGTGCATCAGCACCGCGAACTCGTCGCCGCCGAGCCGGGCGGCCAGATCGCCCGGGCGCAGATTGCCGCGCAGCCGCCGGCCGACCTCGGCCAACACCGCGTCGCCGACGTCGTGCCCACGCATGTCATTGACGTTCTTGAAGCCGTCCAGGTCCAGCCCGAGCAGGACGCAGGGGACCCGGGCCTCGGCGCAGCGGTGCAGCGCCCGCAGCAGGCCACGCCGGTTGGCCAGGCCGGTGAGCGGGTCGGTGTGCGCCAGCTCACGGAAGTGGGCCTCCCGCTCGGCCAGCCGGTCGGCGTAGTTACGTACGTCGTTGAGGGCGAGATATTGCCGGGCCACCAGGGCGAAGCCCTCGACGCTGCCGGCGACGATGCCCATCGCGTCGAACCCGCCGCCCTGGACCAGGTGGTACATCGCCGACGCGGCCATCGCGAACATCGGCACGAAGGCGTACTCGCCGTCGCGGCGGATCAGGTCGACGTTCACCTGCCCGGGCAGGTCGACCCGGTGCACGGCCAGGGCGATGGCCAGCAGGCCCGCGGCCAGCACCGCGGCGCCGGCGTGCACCATCACCGGACCGCCCTGACAGAGCCCGGCGGAGACACCCAGCCCGCCGCCGGTCATCCCGGTCAGCCCGGCCCCCAGCAACGCGAGCCGGCCGCGCGGCGGCGCGGCCCGCAGCACCACGATCAGGGTCAGCCCGGCGGTGACCGCCGCGCTCACCGTGGCCAGCCCGATGGGTACGCAGGCGATCGGAGTGGCCGCGCCGAGCAGCCGGGTCGGCGGGCTGAACAGGACCCAGCCGACGAACCAGAGCGCGCTAGCCATGATCAGGCCGTCGAGCAGCAGCCGGGCGGCCGCCGTCCGGGTCGCCGCGGCGCCGGGCAGCCGGAGCAGCGCGACGCCGAGGGTGAGCGCGCTGAGCGTGCTGCCCACCGACACCAGGGTCGCCCAACCGGTCCGCTGCCCCTGCTCGTGGGCCCAGTGCGGCGTGGCGACCAGCGCGGCGGCCACCCCGACGAGGAGGGTGAGCAGGGCGATGCCGGCGGCCGCGGCGAGCAGCAGGTGGGCCTGCCGGTGGGGCCCGACCCGGCGGCGGGCCGACCCGGCGAGCAGCGCGGTACCGGCGGCGGCGGCGAGCCCGCTCAGCACCGCGACGGTGACCATCCCCGGGGACGACTGCACGACCTCAACTGTGCCGGATGTGAGCACCCCGTGGGGTGCCGGGTGTGCATCTGTTGGGACACGGCGCGCGCGGCCGCCGGGTGCTGCGGCGGCGGTGTCAGACTGGTAGTCATGCCTGAGCTGCGGTCGAGGACCTCCACCCACGGTCGGACGATGGCCGGCGCCCGGGCCCTGTGGCGGGCCACCGGGATGACCGACGACGACTTCGGCAAGCCGATCGTCGCCATCGCCAACAGTTTCACCCAGTTCGTCCCCGGTCACGTACACCTCAAGGACCTCGGCGGCCTGGTCGCCGACGCGGTGGCGGAGGCCGGCGGGGTGGGCCGGGAGTTCAACACCATCGCCGTGGACGACGGCATCGCCATGGGCCACGGCGGCATGCTCTACTCGCTGCCCAGCCGGGAGCTGATCGCCGACGCGGTGGAGTACATGGTCAACGCGCACTGCGCGGACGTCCTGGTCTGCATCTCCAACTGCGACAAGATCACGCCGGGCATGCTGCTGGCCGCGCTGCGGCTCAACATCCCGACCGTCTTCGTCTCCGGCGGGCCGATGGAGGCCGGCAAGACGGTGGCGATCGAGGGCGTGGTCCACTCCAAGATCGACCTGATCGACGCGATGATCGCCGCGTCGAACGAGTCGGTCACCGAGGACCAGCTCGGCCAGATCGAGCGCTCGGCCTGCCCGACCTGCGGCTCCTGCTCCGGCATGTTCACCGCCAACTCGATGAACTGCCTCACCGAGGCGATCGGCCTGGCGCTGCCCGGCAACGGGTCGACCCTGGCCACCCACGCCGCGCGCCGGTCGCTGTTCGTCGAGGCCGGCCGCACCGCGGTGGCGATCGCCAAGCGCTGGTACGACCAGGACGACGCCTCGGTGCTGCCCCGGTCGATCGCCAGCCGGGCGGCCTTCGAGAACGCCGTCGCGCTCGACGTGGCCATGGGCGGCTCGACCAACACGGTGCTGCACCTGCTCGCCGCCGCCCGGGAGGCGGAGCTGGACTTCGGGGTGGCCGACATCGACGCCATCTCCCGCCGGGTGCCCTGCCTGGCCAAGGTCGCGCCGAACTCGCCGCAGTACCACATGGAGGACGTGCACCGGGCCGGCGGCATCCCCGCCATCCTCGGCGAGCTCGACCGGGCCGGCCTGCTGCACCGGGACGTGCACGCGGTGCACTCCCCCAGCCTGCAGCAGTGGCTGGCCGACTGGGACGTGCGGGGCGGCTCGGCCACCCCCGAGGCGGTCGAGCTGTTCCACGCCGCCCCCGGCGGGGTGCGCACCACCGAACCGTTCTCCACCACCAACCGCTGGTCGTCGCTGGACACCGACGCGGCCGGCGGGTGCGTGCGGGACCGGGAGCACGCGTACAGCGCCGACGGCGGGCTGGCCATCCTGCACGGCAACCTGGCGCCGGACGGCTGCGTGGTGAAGACCGCCGGGGTGCCCGAGGAGTGCCTGACGTTCCGCGGGCCGGCCAAGGTCTATGAATCGCAGGACGACGCGGTGTCGGCGATCCTGGCCAAGGAGGTCGTCGCCGGGGACGTGGTGGTGATCCGGTACGAGGGCCCGAAGGGCGGGCCGGGCATGCAGGAGATGCTCTACCCGACCTCGTTCCTCAAGGGCCGCGGGCTGGGCCGCTCCTGCGCGCTGCTCACCGACGGCCGGTTCTCCGGCGGCACCTCCGGACTGTCCATCGGCCACGTCTCCCCGGAGGCCGCCTCGGGCGGCCTGATCGCGCTGGTACGGGAGGGCGACGAGATCGTCATCGACATCCCGGCCCGGTCGATCCACCTCAACGTGCCCGAGGAGGTGCTCCAGGCCCGCCGGGTCGCCGAGGAGAAGCGGGACCGGCCATACACCCCGGCCGACCGGCAGCGGCCGGTGTCCGCGGCGCTGCGCGCGTACGCCTCGATGGCCACCTCGGCCAGCGACGGCGCCTACCGCCGGGTGCCGGAGTAGCAGGAGGGTCCCCGGTCAACGCCTGCGGCATGGCAGGGGCCCCTTCCGAACGCCATTCCCGATAGGGTCGCACGTCGTGAAAGCGACCATGAGCTACGCGCGACGGATCCGGCCCGTGATCGACCGGGTGTACGTGGGTGCCCGCTGGGCGGCCCGGGCCCGGATGGAGGCGTTCTACGCGGAGCGGGGCGCGGACCTCGGCGCGGAGAACAGCTTCTACTCCGGCGTGCTGGCTCGGCCCATGCCGGCCGATGCGCTCGCTGACGGACTCGCCTACACCGACGGCGACATGAGCCGCGAGCTGGCCCAGGGCGTGCTGAAGGTGGACGCCGAGGGCACCTGGCACCTGACCGAGCTGGGCCGGGAGCTGGCGCTGTACGCGCAGCGGGCGACCGCCGAGGCCGCCGAGGAGCTGTGGTCCGCCGGGCCACCGATGCTGCCCGGCCTGGCCTCGGTGCCCCGGCTCGCCGAGCTGGTCGGCCGGGTGCTGGCGCACGGGCTGGCCACCGGCGGGCCGGCGTTCCGCGCCATGACCCCGCCGTACGAGCCGGACGACGCCTCGCCGGCGCTGCTGCTCACCACCCGGCTCGGCTCGCTGCGCCACCACCGGGCCGACGCGCACCGGGCGGCGTGGCGGGCCGCCGGGCTGACCGCCGAGCAGATCAAGGCGCTGCCCGACGGGCCGGAACGCGCGGCGATCGAGGCCGACACCGACCGCCGGGACGCGCCCGCGTACGCGGTGCTCACCGAGGACGAGCGGGGTGAGCTGCTCGCTGGGCTGGGCGCGCTACCGAGCTGAGGGCGCGGGCCCGAGGGCGACCGTGCGGGCGTACCGGATGGCGGCTGGGGTGTCCGGGAAGACCAGGCCCGCGCGGCGCAGCTCGTCGGCCACGCCCAGGGCGTCCAGCACCTGGTCGTGACCGGGGGTGATGCCGGAGAGCAGCACCACGATCCCGCGCGCCCGGAGCCGGTCGATGGCGTCGCCCAGCACCTGCGCACCGGTGGCGTCCATGGTGGACACCCGGGACATCCGCAGGATGACCACCCGCACGTCGGCGACGTCGGACAGTTCGAGCAGGAAGGTGTGCGCGGCGGCGAAGAAGAGCGGCCCGTCCAGCCGGTAGGCCACGATGTGCTCGGCCAGCAGGGCGTGTTCCTCGGCGCTGTGCTCGCCCTGGTCGAGCGGGACCTGCTCCAGCCGGGCGCTGCGGGCCACCGCACGCAGGGCGAGCACGACCGCCACGGCGAGGCCGACCGCCACCGCGGTGACCAGGTCCCAGATCACCGTGACGGCGAAGGTGAGCACGAGCACCACCGCGTCGCCACGGGTGGCCCGGGCGATCGCCCGGAGCGAGCCGGCCTCCACCATCCGGACGGTGGTGGCCAGCAGCACCCCGGCCAGGGCGGCCAGCGGGATGCGACCGACCAGCGGGGCGGCGGCCAGCACGATCGCCGCGAGGGCGACCGCATGGGCCAGCGCCGCCAGCTTGGAGCCCGCACCGGCGCGGACGTTCACCGCCGTCCGGGCGATGGCGGCGGTGGCCGGGATGCCGCTGAACAGCGGCGACGCCAGATTGGCCAGGCCCTGCCCGAAGAGCTCCCGGTCCGGGTCGTGCCGCTGGCCGACGGTCATCCCGTCCGCGACGGTGGCCGAGAGCAGGCTCTCCAGCGCGGCGAGCGCGGCGACCGCGAGCGCGCTGGGCAGCAGCACCCCGATCGCGCCGAGGTCGAGGAAGCCCAGCGAGGGGGCGGGCAGGTGCTGCGGCAGGGCGCCGATCCGGATCAGGTCGACCGGGGCGAACTCGGCGAGGGCCGTCGCCGCACCGACCCCGAGCAGCGAGAACGGTAGTCCGGGCCGCCACCGCGAGCCGAGCAGCATGAGCGCCGCGACGCTGAGGGCCACGGCCACGGCCGCTGGACGGGGGTGTGTGACGAACCGGGCGACGGCGTCCGCGGCCACCGCCCAGACCTTGTCGCCGTGGGCGTCGGTGATCCCGAGTGCGGCGGGCACCTGCTGGAGCGCGATGACCACGGCGATGCCGGCGGTGAAGCCCTCGATCACCGGGGCCGGCAGGTAGCGGACGTACCGGCCGAGCCGGGCGAGGGCGAGGGCGATCAGCACCAGCCCGGCCAGCGCGCCGACCATGAGCACCCCGCCGGCGCCGAAGCGCTGCACCACCGGCACCAGCACGACGGTCATCGCCCCGGTGGGGCCGGAGACCTGGAGGTTGGACCCGCCGAACACGGCGGCCACCGCCCCGGCGACCACTGCGGTGACCAGCCCAGCCTGCGCGCCCAGGCCGGAGGTGACACCGAACGCGAGGGCCAGCGGCAGCGCCACCACGGCGACGGTCAGCCCGGCGAGCAGGTCGCGGCGGGGTGAGCGGCGTACGGCCGCCCAGTCGGCCCGGCCGGGCAGCAGCCTGAGCAGGCGTGCCGCGACCTGGCGGCCGGCCCGCCGTACGCCGTGCTTGCGACTGGCGTCTGCGGCGGCCGGGGTGGTGTCCCGGCCCAGTGCTGCCGCGTTCACCGGTCGGTCCCGGAGGCGCGCAGTTCGTCGAGGAGGGCGTCCCGGTCGGTGAGGACCGCGCCGAGGATCCGCCGACCCGCAGCCAGCAGGTCGGCCACGTCGGGAGTGCTGAGGGAATAGATGACCAGCGGCCCGTCCCGGTAGGAGGTGACCATGCCGGCCCGGCGCAGCACGGCGAGCTGCTGGGAGAGGTTGGACGCCTCGACGTCGATGGCGGCGAGCAGGTCACGGACCGGCTTCGGCCCGTCCTGGAGCAGTTCGAGCACCCGGATGCGGACCGGGTGCCCGAGGGTGCGGAACAGCTCCGCCTTCGCCTGATACAGCGGCACCGACACGGCAACCCCTCCCAAAGCCCATGAAGACTTTAGCACTTGCAGAAACCTTCAAGTCGAGGTCGCAATCTCGGGCAGGGCCCGCACGACGGCGGCCAGCCCTTTCCCTTCACATGTCGTTGACGCAACGCAGCACCGGTCGGGTGGTCAGCGCGGCCGGGTCGAGCGGCACGTCCGCGCGCACGGTGAACGCCGCCGAAGCGCCCGGCAGCAGGGTGACGAGAGCCTGGTCGACCTCCGCCGACGGGTGCAGCCGGTCCGGGAAGAGCGTCAGGTCGCGCAGCACCGTCCGGGCGCTCACCTGCACCAGCTGACCGCCGTCGACCGGCTCGACCGTCGCGTCCAGCTCCGCCGCCGGCCACTCGATCTCGCGGTCCTCGGCGAAGAACCAGATCGCCCGCTCCGCCGAGTCCCAGGGCTCGGCGACGAGCAGCTCTCGCCGAGCCTCGTCCGGCCGCGCCAGCTCCGCCGGCAGCGCCACCACGGTCGAGGAGTACGCGGGAACATCGAGCTCCACCGCGGTCGTCGCCCTCGACTCCCACCCCAGGGTGAGCCGGGTGACCATGGCCGGCACCTGCCACGCCTCGCCGGTCTCGTTCACCGCCACCAGGGCCAGCCCCCCCGTCCCGCGGCTGCACGGTGAGCAGCCGGTCGGCGTACGCCCGGCGCAGCGCGTACCAGAGGGGCTTGCGGCGGCCGTCGCCGTCGACCGCCGACCACGAGGTGACCGGCCAGCAGTCGTTGAACTGCCAGACGACGGTGCCCATACACACCGGCCGGTGGGACCGGAAGTGCTCCACCCCGAGCTGGACGGCCCGGGCCTGGTTGAGCTGGGTGAGGTAGTGCCAGTCGTCGAAGTCGGCGGGCACCGGCAGGTGGGCGTCCAGCCCGCGCCGCAGCTTCAGGTCCCCGTCAATCGCCTTCTGGTGGTGGACCATGCCGGGTGAGTCGGGCGCCAGCGGGTTGTCGGAGAGAGCCCGGCGCAGGGTCGCGTACGCCGGGGGCCCCTGGTAGCCGAACTCGGCGACGAACCGCGGCACGTACTCCCGGTACTTCCGGTAGTCGTCGGTGTTCCACACATCCCAGATGTGCGTGGTCCCGTACGCCGGGTCGTTCGGGTGCACGTCCTCCCGGCCCGACCACGGGCTGCCCGGCCAGTACGGCCGGGTCGGATCCAGCTCGCCGACGATCCGGGGCAGCAGCACCAGGTAGTAGCCGCGCCCCCAGGTCCGCCCGGCGAGCGGTTCCTGCCAGTCCCAGTCGTGCCAGCCCCAGATGTTCTCGTTGTTGCCGGTCCAGAGCACCAGCGACGGGTGGGCGGCCAGCCGGGTCACCTGCTCCCGCGCCTCGGCCTCGACCTCGGAGCGGAACGGCTCCTCCTCCGGGTACGCGGCGCAGGCGAAGAGGAAGTCCTGCTGCACAAGCAGGCCAAGTTCGTCGGCGAGTTCGTAGAAGTCCGCCGACTCGTACCGGCCACCGCCCCAGACCCGCAGCAGGTTGACGTTCGCCCCGACCGCCTGGGCGAGGCGTTCGGCCAGCCGCTCCCGCGTGACGCGGTTGGGAAGGGCGTCGTCGGGGATCCAGTTGACTCCCCGGACGAAGACCGGCATCTCGTTGACGTGCAGGGTGAACGCGGAGCCGTGCGCGTCGGGGGCGGTGTCCAGGCGTATCGAACGGAAGCCGATCCGGCGGGACCAGCCGTCCAGCGCCCGGCCGTCCGCGGCGCGCAGGGTCACCTCGAGGTCGTAGCGCGCCTGCTCGCCGTACCCCACCGGCCACCATCGCTCGGGGTTGCGGACGGTGAGGGCCATCACGGCGCTGCACTCCCCCACCGGGACGGTGACCTCGGTGGCGCTGCCACCCACGGTGGCCTGCACGGTGACCGGCGCGTTCGCCACCCGCTCCACCTCGACGTGCAGCTCCACCCGGCCGGTGTCGCCGTCAACCGTGGCCAGCGGGCGGACGGTGGCCAGCCGGGCGACCGACCAGGCGTGCAACCCGATCTCCTGCCAGATGCCGGCGGTCACCAGCGTGGGACCCCAGTCCCAGCCGAAGTTGCAGGCCGTCTTGCGGATGAAGTGGAACGGCTCCGAGTAGGCGTTCGGCCGGTCACCGAGCCGGTCCCGGTGCGCCTCCGCGTAGCGGTACGGCGAGTCGAAGCGGACGGTCAGCGTGTTCGAACCGCCCCGCAGCAGCGGCCCGACGGCGAACCGGTAGCTGCGGTGCTGGTTCTCGGTGCGGCCGACCTCGCTGCCGTTGAGGGTCACCGTGGCGACCGTGTCCAAGCCGGCGCAGACCAGGTCCACCCGCTCGTCGTCGCCCGGCCACCAGTCGAAGGTGGTCTCGTAGACCCAGTCGGTACGCCCGATCCAGCCCAGCCGGGTCTCGTTGTCGTCCAGGAACGGGTCGGGGATGAGGCCGGCGGCCAGCAGGTCGGTGTGCACGCAGCCGGGTACGGTGGCCGGCACCGCCACCTCGGCGACCTCCGGCGGCACCTGCGGGCCGGGCGCGGCCCGCAGCACCCAACCCTCGTGCAGCGCTCGACGGCTCACGGCTTCACCGCGCCTTCCATGATTCCTCGGACGATCTGGCAGCCACCGATGAACAGCATCACCAGCCGGGCGAACGGTGGCAATGCACGCGCCTGCTGCTGGACGGTGCAGCGGCCGACCATCGCCGGCCGGGTCATCGCGGGGTGGAGGGGAACTCCTCGAACCACGCCTCCACCCGCTCGGCGGTGGCCGGGCGGGCGAGGGCGAAACCCTGGCCGTAGCGGCAACCGGCGCGGCGGGCCCCGGCCACCTGCGCCTCGGACTCCAGTCCTTCGACCACCACCTCCAGGCCCAGCCGGTCGCCCAGGTTGGCCACCACCTCGATCAGCGGGCGCTGCCCCTCGGTGGCCGGACCGACCAGGTGCGGGCCGACCTTGAGCAGGTCGATCGGCAGCCGACGGAGCTGGGCGAGGGAGGCGTGCTCGGCCCGGAAGTCGTCCAGCGCGGTCCGCACCCCGAGGGAGCGCAGGCCGGCGAGCCGGGCCACCACGGTGGACAGTTCCGCCCCGACCGCGGGTTCGGCCACCTCCACCACGAGGCGTTCCGGCGGCACGTCGTACGCGGCCAGCGCGGTCGCGGTGCGGGTGACGAAGTCCGGCGCGGCAAGCTCCCGGGGCGTGACGTTGACGGCCATCCACAGCTCCCGGCCCCCGTCGGACCAGGCGGCGAGCTGCCGGCAGGCTCGGTCGAGCACCCACCGCCCCACCTCGCCGACCAGGTCGAGATCCGCCGCGACGGGCAGCAGTTCGTCCGGCAGCACCGTGCCCAGCACCGGGCTGCGCCAGCGCAGCAGCGCCTCGGTGCCCACCGGGTGCCGGTCGGCCAGGGCCAGCACCGGCTGGAAGACCAGATCCAGCTCGCCCCGGGCGACCGCGCCGGGCAGCTCCCGTTCCAGGTCCAGCCGGCGGACCAGCTGCTCCTCGAGGTAGGCGTCGTACCACTCGACCCGGTCGCGGCCGAGCTGCACCGCGCGGCGCCGGGCCAGGTCGGCCTGGCGCAGCACGTCCTCCGCGTCGCCGCCGGTGGTCTCGGCCAGCCCGACGCTGACCTGGAGCCGGATCGCCCCGGCGGGCCGTGGGTAAGGTGCGGCCAGCGCGGCCAGCAGCCGGGTGCCCAACGCGTACGCGAGCACCGGCCCGACGTCGGTCAGCACGGCGAACTCGTGATCGGCGAGGCGGGCCACCAGGTCGGCGCTGCCGCAGCCGGCCCGGATCCGGCCGGCGACCTCGACCAGCACCGGCGCCTCCACGGCCCGGCCGTCCGGCGCGTGCAGGTCGATGACCAGCAGCGCGCCACCCGTCCGCCGGGCCAGCCCGCGTAGCAGCCCGGGCCGGTCGACCGGGGCCACGGCGGCCGCCGGGCCGGCCGGCGGGTCGTCGCCGACCAGGTCGCGCAGTCGCGCCTCGCGGGCGGCCAGCCGGGCGACGCGCCGTCGCTGGTCGGCGGCGGCGAGCAGTTCCCGGAGCACCATCGGCGGGATGACCGCCAGCCCCAGGGCGATCGCGGTGCCGGTGAACTCGCCCACCGTCCACAAATGATGACCGGCCGCGAGCGCCGCGATGCCGGCCGGCGCGGTCAGCCCTGGCCAGGCGACCGGGAACCCGCCGGGTCGGGGTCGCTCCCCGGTGGCGCTGCGCCGGGCGCCGCCGGCGGTGAGCAGCGCGCCGACCAGCAGCAGGGGCGCGACGCCCAGGACGGCGCGGTCCGGCGCGCGGTAGGCGAGCAGCACCACGAGGAGGGCCAGCCCGGCGAGGGTGGCCGCCGCACCGGCTTGGCAGCGCGCCGCGCCCGGGCGGCGACGCCGGTCCGCCAGCGCGGCCACCAGCAGCACCGCCAGCCCGGTCGCGCCGGCGACGCTCGCGGTACGCGCCACCGACGGCACCTCGCCGGGCGGCAGCAGCACCCAGCCCGCGAAGACCAGGCTGACGCCGAGCCCGAGGACGTCGACGACCCGCCGGAGCCGCTCGGCCCCGGTGAGCCGGGAGCGGCCGGGGAGCCGGAGCAGGGCCACGGCGTACAGCGGGGCGGTGACCGCGAGGCCGGCCAACGCGACCGGCAGCCGGTGCGCCGGGTCGGTCAGCGGCAGCACGGCGATGGTCAGCCCGGCGGCCAGCACCGCGGCGTCGAGGATGGTGGCGACCCGACGGGTCAGCGCGGCACGCCGGGCCTGCCGACCGGTCCGCGCCCCGGCGGGGCGGGCCGGGTCGCGCACCGGCGGGTTCGGCCCGTGCTGGCCGGCCGGGACCAGATCGCCTTCGGCGCGGCGGGTCGGGTCGTCGGCTCCCGGTAGGCCCGGTCCGGCGGGGCAGGTCGGGTCGGGGGCCGGCGGCAGGCCCGGCCCAGCCGGTGTGGGCGGGGCGCTGGCCAGCCAGGCGAGCCGCACGCAGGCCAGTGCGCAGCCACCCGCCACGGCGAGCGCCACGCCGGACAGGGCCGGGACGAGGCCGGCGGCCCCGGCGAGGACGAACAGCGTGCCGGCGAGCGCCACGACGAGGTCGGCGAGCGGTGGCCGGCGATGATCATCGGCGGGGTGGGTGACGGGCACGGCGGACGCCTTCGTGAGGGGGACACGGGGCGGGAGCGACTGCGGACGGGCGGGGTCAACGGTGGGCGGCGGCGACGGGCATGACCAAGGCCGGGCGGGAACCGGCACGGCCACGCCGAGAAACGATCCCGGACAGGGCTGGTTACGCCATGCCGCCCGTGATGCCGCTCACATCTATGCCACCCGCCACCGGCCTCCCGCCCGGCCGGCACCCGCCCGGCCAGGGGTGCGATCATCGGAGGGTGAGCCGCGCCGACACCATCCGTTTCCGCCACAACCAGGCGATCCTGGTCGCCGCGATCGTCGCGTTCCTCGGCGCGCTACCCCTGGCCACCGCCCGCTGGTGGCTGCTCTGGGTCCTGCTGATCCCGCTGGCGGTCGCGCTCTGGGCCTGGCGGGGCGGCACCGACGCGGACCCCCGCGAGCTGCGGCTGCGGGCACTCGCCGGGCAGCGGCGGATCCCCTGGGCGCGGGTCGCCGAGCTGACCGCCGACGCGCGGGGCCGGGCGGTCGTCCGGCTCGACGACGGCGAGCTGCTGGTGCTCCCCGCGGTACGCGCCGCCGACCTGCCCCGGCTGATCTCCGCGACCGGGCACGAGCTGTCCGACACCGCCGGCTGAGCCCGACCCCGGCGGGAACGGCCGGGACGGGCTGAGCCGGCCCGGTCAGTAGCCGTCCACCACCCGGTTCACCAGCGGCTCCCCGGCCACGAACCGGCGCACCTGCTCGCCCACCAGCCGGTACGCACGCGGCAGCAGGCCGCGGACCGAGCCGGCGACGTGCGGGGTGAGCAGGACGTTCGGCAGCTCCCACAGCGGATGGTCGGCGGGCAGCGGCTCGGGATCGGTGACGTCCAGCGCGGCCCGCAGCCGGCCAGAGGCCAGCTCGGCGACCAGCGCCGGCGTCCGGGCCACCGGGCCGCGGGCGGCGTTGACCAGCAGCGCGCCGTCCGACATCGCGGCGAGGAACTTCTCGTCGACCAGTCCCCGGGTCTGCTCGGTCAGCGGCACCAGCAGGACCACCACGTCCGCCTCGGGCAGCAGGGTGGGCAACTCGTCCACCCCGTGCACCCCCTCGGCGGGGCGCGCGGTCCGGGCGACCAGGGTGAAGGTCACCTCGAACGGGGCCAGCCGGGCCTGCACCGCGGCCCCGATCGACCCCGCCCCGACGATCAGCACCCGCTTGCCGGCCAGCTCGTCGGTCGGGGCCACCGCGTCATACGCCCACTCCCGGCGGGCCTGCGCCCGGGCCAGCGGGCCGAAGCCGCGCAGCACCGACAGGATGGCGGTGACCACCCACTCGGCGGTGCTGGTGTCGTGCACGCCGCGGGCGTCGCAGAGCGTCACCCCGGCGGGGATCTGCCCCACCCAGGCGTCCGCCCCGGCGGACAGGAGCTGCACCACCGCCAGGTCGGGAAGGTCGGCCAGGAGCGGGGCGGCGGCCGGACCGGCGGAGAGGAACGGCGGCACCCAGAACCGCACGCCGGCCGGGGAGGACGGGAGCCGGGCGGGGTCCTCCAGCAGCTCCACGGTGACGCCCGGAGGCAGCTCACCGAGGAGGGCGGGACCGGCCCGGTGCGGGATCCAAACCTTCACGATCGCCGACGATAGTCGCCGACGGGCGCGGCCCTGCTCGCGGTGGCCGTCCGCGCGGCCTCAGCCCGGCTACCCTGGGTCGGGTGAGCGCGCCTCCCCCGTACCCCCGCACCGGTCGCCGTCGGGCGGCGCTGGCGGCGTCCTGCGCGGCGCTGCTGCTGGGCACCGCCGGCTGCGCCTTCGGCGAGCCGGATCCCGACCCGGCCGGCCAGCCGCCCAACCTGCCGACACCGTCGGCGACCGCCAGCCCGGGCGGCGCCGGCCAGCAGGTGGTCACGACGGTGCTGGCCAAGGGCCTGGCGGTGCCGTGGGCGATCGCGTTCCTGCCCGACGGTGGCGCCCTGGTGACCGAGCGGGACAGCGGCCGGATCCTCCAGGTCGGCCCGGAGTCCGGGCCGGAGGGGATGAACGTCACCGTGGTGCAGAGCGTGCCGGACGTCGCGCCCGGCGGCGAGGGCGGGCTGCTCGGCATCGCCGTCTCCCCGTCGTACGCGAAGGACCGCACGGTATTCGTCTACTACACCGCCGCGCAGGACAACCGGATCGCGAAGCTGGAGCTCGGCGGGCGGCCCACCCCGATCCTCACCGGCATCCCCAAGGCCGGCAACCACAACGGCGGCGGCCTCGGCTTCGGCCCCGACGGCTACCTCTACGTCAGCACGGGCGACGCCGGGAACACGGCCAACGCGCAGGACCCGAAGAGCCTCGGCGGCAAGATCCTGCGGATCACGCCCGACGGCAAGCCGGCTCCGGGTAACCCCACCGCCGGCTCCCCGGTGTGGTCGCTCGGGCACCGCAACGTCCAGGGCTTCGCCTTCACGCCGGACAAGCGGATGTACGCCGTCGAGTTCGGCCAGAACACCTGGGACGAGATCAACCAGATCAACAAGGGCGGCAACTACGGCTGGCCGCAGGTGGAGGGGCGCGGCGACGACAAGCGCTACGTCAACCCGGTCGTGCAGTGGCGGACCGGCGAGGCCTCCTGCTCCGGGCTGGCCGCGGCGGAGCGCCTGCTGGTCACCGCGTGCCTGCGCGGGCAGCGGCTCTGGCTGGTCGAGCTGGCCCCGGCCGGGACCGTCCTCGGCCAGCCCCGCGAGCTGCTGACCGGCAAGTACGGCCGGCTCCGGGCCGCCGCGGTCGCCCCGGACGGCTCGGTCTGGGTGACCACCTCCAACCGGGACGGCCGGGGCAAGCCGGTCCCGGAGGACGACCGGATACTGCGGCTGGTCTTCGCCGACGGCGGGGCCGGACGCAGCTGACCGGTCACGCCGGCCGGCACCGACCGACAGGTGAGAATGTCCGGGCATGGCCCGGGTTTACCAAGATCCAGCATTGGGCAGGTCAGAATCTGAGCATGGACGGCCAGGAGAACGAGCAGCGCAGGACCGGGGACGAGACGGCCCCGGCGATCGGGCGCGCCCGCCGCTGGGCGTCCCGACGGTGGTGGCCGGGACGGCCGAGTGTCCGACTGCGCCAACTCGGCGCGGTGCTGGCCCTGCTCGTGGTCACCCTCACCGGGATCATCGCCGGCACGTACGCCGGTGGGCACGTGGGCACCGACATCGGGCCGTTCCGCGCGCACCTGAGCCTCAGCCCGTCGCTGAGCGGTGGCACCACCATCGACATCCCGCCGCTGGGCGCGTTGAAGCTGGACAGCCACAACGGACCGACCTACCTGACCGTGGAGCTGGGCGCGCTGGACCAGCGGCGGACCGAGGCGCTGATCGACGACCCGGCGAGCATCAGCCGGGCCAGCCAGTCCGCCGTGGAGGACGTCCGCACCGGCGTGATGCGCCTCGGGCTGAAGACGCTCGCCTCGGCGGTGCTGGCCACCCTGCTGCTGGCCGGGCTGGTCTTCCGGGACGTACGCCGGATGGCCTGGGCCGGCGGCCTGGCGCTGGTGGTCACCGCCGGGAGTCTCGGGCTGGCCGCCGCCACCGTCCGCCCGCAGTCGATCGAGGAGCCGCGCTACGAGGGGCTGCTGGTCAACGCGCCAGCGATCGTCGGTGATGCGCGGCGGATCGCCAACGACTACACCAAGTACGCCGAGCAGCTCCAGCGGCTGGTCGGCAACGTCAGCAAGCTCTACACCACCGTCTCGGCGCTGCCGGTGTACGAGCCGGCCCCCGGCACCACTCGGGTCCTGCACGTGTCCGACATGCACCTCAACCCGACCGGCTGGTCGCTGATCCGGACCATCGTCGAGCAGTTCGGCATCGACGTGGTGATCGACACCGGCGACATCACCGACTGGGGCAGCGAACCGGAGGCGTCCTACGTCGGCTCGATCGGCCTGCTCAAGAAGCCGTACGTCTACATCCGCGGCAACCACGACTCGGCGCGGACCGCCGCGGCCGTGGCCAATCAGCCGAACGCGATCGTGCTCGACAACTCCACGACCACCGTGTCCGGGCTGACCATCGCCGGCATCGGCGACCCGCGGTTCACCCCAGACAAGGAGACCTCACCGGCCGGCAGCGGGCTCACCGCGCAGGTCGCCGACCAGGTGATCGGGGTCGGCGAGCAGCTGGCCACCACGGTGCAGAACTCGCCGACCAAGGTGAACATCGCCCTCGTGCACGACCCGGCCTCGGCCGGGCCGCTCTCCGGCACCTGCCCGCTGGTACTGGCCGGGCACCTGCACGAACGGCAGGTGCTGAAGCTGCCGCAGTCGCCGGGCAAGGAGCCGACCACGCTGATGGTGGAGGGCTCCACCGGCGGCGCCGGGCTGCGCGGCCTGGAGGGCGAGAAGCCCACCCCGCTGACCATGACGGTGCTCTACTTCGACCAGCAGAAGCTGCTCCAGGCGTACGACGAGATCACCGTGGGCGGCACCGGCCAGTCGCAGGTCAACCTGGCACGGCACGTGATCAGCGACCCGGCGAAGGGCGACCAGGTGCCGGTCACCCCGACTCCCACCCGGGGCGCCCCGGTGCCGTCCGGTCCGACCCCGGGCAGCCCGACCGCGAGCCCGACCCGCTGAGGCGTCAGCGCAGCGAGAGCGCGGCCAGGGCGGCGTTGACGATGCTGCCCGGCAGCAGGTCGTGCAGCTCGTACAGCTCGTGGACGCTGCCCGACTGGCCGAACTCGTCCACCCCGAGCGGCACCGCCGGGGCGCCGAGCGCCGAGCCGAGCCAGGCCATCGCGTGCGAGGCGGCATCGTGCACGGTCACCACCGGCACCCGGTCGGCGAAGGCCGACCGCAGCGCGCCGGGCACGCTCGGCACGGTCGCCGTCCGGACGCCCTGACGCAGGGTCCGCTGCCAGGCCCGGTAGAGCCGGTCCAGCGAGGTGACGTCCACGACGTGCGCGGCCACCCCCTCCTCCGCCAGCTCCGCGGCGGCCGCCAGCACCTCGGGCAACACCGCGCCGGAGGCGGCGAGCTGCACGACCGGGGCGTCGACCAGCTGGGGGTACGCCTCGTGCGCGTCCACCAGCCGGTAGGCCCCGGCGACCACCTGCCGGCGCAGGACCGCGTCGCCGATCCGGGCCCGGGCCGCCTCGAAGGGCGCCTGGTCGACGGGGCGGGTGCTGAGCCGGAAGTAGTACGCCCCGTCCTCGGTGGGCGCGGCGGTGGCGGCGGGTGCGGCTCCCCCGGCGATCTGGCCGAGCGCGTCGCAGAGCAGCCAGTCGAGGCTGCCGGCGTACGCGGGCTCGATGAAGGTGACGCCGGGCAGCTCCAACCCCACCGAGGCGGTGATGGTGGACTGGTGGGCGCCGCCCTCCGGGGCGAGGGTGATGCCGGACGGGGTGCCGGCGACCACGAACCGGGAACCCGAGTAGGTGCCGTAGAGGAAGGCGTCCAGGCCGCGCAGCACGAACGGGTCGTAGACCGTGCCGACCGGCAGCAGCGGCTGGCCGGACAGGTCCCAGGACAGGCCGAGCTGGCCGAGCAGCAGGAACAGGTTCATCTCCGAGATGCCCAGCTCGATGTGCTGGCCCGCCGGGCTCTCCGTCCAGCGCAGCATCCGGTCCTCGGTCCAGGAGCGCTGCGCGGTGGGGGCGAAGACGCCGGTCTTGTTGATGAACCCGGCCAGGTTCGTCGAGGTGGCCACGTCGGGCGCGGTGGTGACCAGGTAGGGCGCGACGTCGGCGTCCCGGGCCAGGTCGACCAGCACCCGGCCGAAGACCTCCTGGGTGGAGACGGGCTTGTTGGCGCGTACCTTGGTGGTCTCCGGGACGGTGACCCCCAGCGCCCGCTCGCGCGGCGCGCGGGACAGCGCCTCCCGGCGCTCGCCGGCCCGGATGCCGGCCGGGGAGGCCGGGTCGAGGCGGTCCCACTCGGTCTCGCGGGTCAGGCCGTGCGCGGCGCGCAGCGCGTCGACCTGCTCGGTGCTGAGCAGCGCCGAGTGGTTGCGCGGGTTGCCGGCGATCGGCAGCCCCCACCCCTTGACCGTGTACGCGAAGACCACGCTGGGCCGGTCGGTGACCGCGTCGCACTGGGTGTACGCGTCGAGCATCGCCTCGAGGTCGTGCCCGCCGAGGTCGGTGACGAGCGGGCCCAACTCGTCGTCGGGGATGTCGGCCACGAAGGCGGACACCTCGGCCGGCGCGCCGTCGAGGAACTGCTTGCGCAGGGCCGGCCCGGCCAGTCCGAACAGCGACTGGTACTGCTCGTTCGGCATCAGGTCGATCCAGTCGCGCAGCGCCTCGCCGCCCGGCCGGGCGTACGCCTCGGCGAGCTTGCGGCCGTACTTGACCTCGACGACGTGCCAGCCGGCGGCCTCGAACTGGCCGCGCCACTGGTTGATCCGGATGCCCGGGACGACCCGGTCCAGCGACTGGCGGTTGAAGTCGACCAGCCACATCACGTTGCCCAGCCCGGTGGTGGCCGGGTCGGCGACGGCCTCCCAGATGTTTCCCTCGTCCAGTTCGGCGTCCCCGATCAGCGCGATGAACCGGGAGTGCGGACGGGCGCCGAAGTGCGCGTCGACGTAGCGGCGGGTGACCGCGGCGAACAGCGGCGCGGCGGCGCCCAGGCCGACCGAGCCGGTGGAGAAGTCCACCCCGTCCGGATCCTTGGTCCGCGACGGGTAGGACTGCAGGCCGCCGCGCGCCCGCAGCTTCGGCAGGTACGACCGGTCCAGGTTGCCGAGCAGGTACTGGATGGCGTGGAACACCGGCGAGGCGTGCGGCTTGACCGAGACCCGGTCCTCGCCGTCCAGGTGGGCGAACCAGAGCGCGGTCATCGCGGTGACCAGGGAGGCGCTGGACGCCTGGTGGCCGCCGACCTTCACCCCGTCACCGGTGTTCCGGTCGTGGTTGGCGGCGTCCACGATGCGGGTGGCGAGCCAGAGCACCCGCCGCTGGATCTCGTCGAGGACGTCGAGGTCGTGCTGGTTCACGGTGACTCCATCCGGGCGTCGCCGTTGACGCCCTTCGCGGGGGGTGCGCGGGTCGGCGCGCTAGCCGGGGGGATACGGGAAGGGCCGCCGCCGGATCGCGACGGCGGCCTTCACGGGGGTGTCAGGCGGGGATCCCTGCTGAGCACCAGGCGTCAACAGGGCCCTTCGCCTCAGCCCTGGACGCCGAGGCGCGCCAGGATCAGCTCGCGGACGGTCCGGGCGTCCGCCTGGCCGCGGGTGGTCTTCATGACCGCGCCGACCAGGGCGCCGGCCGCGGCGACCTTGCCGCTGCGGACCTTGTCGGCGACCTCCGGGTTGGCGGCGATCGCCTCGTCCACCGCGGCGGTGAGCGCGCCGGTGTCGGAGACGACCTCCAGGTTCCGGTTGGCCATGATCTGGGTCGGCGAGCCCTCGCCGGCCACCACGCCCTCCAGGACGGTACGGGCCAGCTTGTCGGTGAGCTTGCCGGCGTCGACCAGGCCCTGCAGCTCGGCGACCTGCGCCGGGGTGGCCCCGGCGTCGGCCAACTCGACACCGGTCTCGTTGGCCCGCCGGGACAGCTCACCGAGCCACCACTTGCGGGCGGCGGCCGGGGTGGTGCCGGCGGCCACGGTCTGCTCGATCAGCTCGACCGCGCCGGCGTTGAGCACCGACTGCATGTCCAGGTCGGACAGACCCCACTGCTCCTGCAGCCGGCGGCGGTGCAGCCGGGGCAGCTCCGGCAGGGCGGCCTTCAGCTCGGCCACCCAGGCCGGGTCCGGCGCGAGCGGGACCAGGTCGGGCTCCGGGAAGTACCGGTAGTCGGTGGCGGTCTCCTTGGACCGGCCCGGCGTGGTGTCGCCGGTGTCCTCGTGGAAGTGCCGGGTCTCCTGGGTGATGCTGCCGCCGGCGTCGAGCACCGTGGCCTGGCGCAGCATCTCCGAGCGGACCGCCCGCTCGACCGAGCGCAGCGAGTTGACGTTCTTGGTCTCGGTGCGGGTGCCCCACTCCTCGCCCGGCTTGTTCAGCGAGGTGTTGACGTCGCAGCGCAGCGAGCCCTCCTCCATCCGGACGTCGGAGACGCCCAGCGAGCGGATCACGTCGCGCAGTTCGGCGACGTACGCCCGGGCCACCTCCGGCGCGAGCGCGCCGGTGCCGGGGATCGGCTTGGTGACGATCTCCACGAGGGGGATGCCGGCCCGGTTGTAGTCGACCAGCGACTCGGTCGCACCGTGGATCCGGCCGGTGGCGCCGCCGACGTGCAGCGTCTTGCCGGTGTCCTCCTCCAGGTGCACCCGCTCGATGCCGATCCGCACGGTCTCGCCGTTGACCTCGACGTCCAGGTAGCCGTCGACGCAGAGCGGCTCGTCGTACTGGCTGATCTGGAAGTTCTTCGGCATGTCCGGGTAGAAGTAGTTCTTCCGGGCGAACCGGCACCACTCGGCGATCGAGCAGTTCAGCGCGAGGCCGATCCGGATCGTCGCCTCGATGGCGGCCTTGTTGGCCACCGGCAGCGAACCCGGCAGGCCCAGGCAGACCGGGCAGACCCGGGTGTTCGGCTCGCCACCGAAGTCGGTCGGGCAGCCGCAGAACATCTTGGTGTTCGTGCCCAGCTCGACGTGGGTCTCCAGGCCGATCACCGGTTCGTAGCGCGCGACGACCTCGTCGTACGCGGGCAGTGTCGTCGTCATCTGAGCTCCAGGCGCGATCCGGACGGAACCGGTCCAGCCTAGTCGGGCCGGCGGCGGTCACCTCGCCCGGGTTTCCACCCGGGCCGGTGCGTGTCCGGTCCGGCCGGGCGCCCGCCCGAGGTGTGGTCCCCGGGCGGGCCCCGAGGTCAGCGCTCCTCGACCAACCCGAGGTACATCACCTGCGGGTCGACCGGATTGAAGGCGAGACCGGCGATGCCGTCGTGGGAGTTGTGCTGCGAGGTCAACCGGCCGGTCGACGCGTCGTACCGGTAGAGATCGGTGCCGTAGCCACCGAACCACGTGCCGTAGGCGAAGTACAGCACGTCCGGGTCCACCGGGCTGGGCCACAACGGGGTGCCGTTGATCAGGGTCGCCTGCGCGCCGTCGAGCGCCGACACGAAGCTGCGGCCCCCGTCGGTCGAACGCCAGATGTGCCGCGCGGAGTTGTCGTTCTGGCTGAGGTCGTAGCCCTCCAGCCACACCGTCCGCGGATCCGCCGGCGAGAAGGCGACGGAGAAGCCGTTCGCCTGGGGGGTGGCGCCGACCCCGGCCGACCGGGTCCAGCTGCGGCCGCCGTCGAACGTGACGTAGCTGCCGTGGCCCATGGTGCCCACGATGAGGTGATCCCGGTCGGCGGGATCGACGGCCGCCTGGTAGACGAACTCGTCCTGGCCGGCCGGCACCCCGACGGCGGCCCAGGTGGCACCGCCGTCCTGGGAGTCGTAGACCTGCCCGGCCTTGCTAACGGCCCGCAGGTCCCGCGCGTCGGTCCGGTCCACCGCCAGTCCGACCACGCCGTCGCCTGGGACCGGGCCGGCCACCTCGGCGACCTGGTCGCCCTGCACCCGGTAGATCGGCTGATCGTTCACGCCGTACGCGTAGGCGTTCCCGTCCGGCCCGGCGGCGAGGAAGTACGCCGCCAGGCTCAGCCCGGTGTCGGCGATCTGCTGCCAGGTGCAGCCGGCGTCGGTGGACCGCTGGATCGCCGTCTTCGAGATGGCCACCAGCGTGTTCGCCGTGCTCAGGGCGACGAGCCTCGGGTAGGCGACCGGGGTGAGGGGGGTCGTGGTGCGGGCCAGGACGCCACCGTCGTTACGCGTGAAGGTGACCGAGCCGTCGCCCTGCACCATGCCGCACTGCGGGCGGTGCCACCCGTCGGCAGCGGCCGCGGGCGCCACGGTGGCGAGGTTGACGGCACCGGCGGCCGTGACGGCCAGCGCGAGTACACCGCTGAGTCGGGAGAAGATCATGAAGCATGTCTAGACGTGGACATGCACCGATCGCCACAGTTTCGGGTGTCCGAGCCCGGCCATGGCCTGTGTCGGACACCCGCGAGGCGGGAAGGGGCTCGGATGTTCGAGTCGTTGGGTCTGACCCCGGTGGAGGAATCGGTCTACCTGGCCCTCCTGCACCGACGGCAGTCGAGCGTGCCGGAGTTGGCCCGGCAGGTCGGGGAGAGTGTCCGGGTGGTCCGCGCGGCGACCGAACGCCTGGCGGAACTCGGCTTCGTCAGCCGGCTGGTCGGTGCCGGCACCCGGCTGCTGCCGACCCGCCCGGACGTCGCGGTGAACGCCCTGGTCGTGCGGCGCACCGAGGAGTTCACCCAGGTACGCCGAGCCGCCGAACGGATGGCGGAGGAGTTTCCGCAGGAGCTGCCGACCAGGCCGGACGAGCTGCTGGAGATCGTCACCGGCCGGGCTGCCGTCGAGGCCCAGTTCGTCCAGCTCACCTACGGCGCGACGAAGGAGCTGCTGGTCCTGGATCGCCCGCCGTACGCCCAGGAGGTGGCGTCGGCGAACGTGTCCGAGAACGAGCTGCTCGGCCGGGACGCCAGCGTGCGGGGCATCTACGCCCCCGAGGCCTTCGAGCTGCCCGGCGCCTACGAGCAGGCGATGGCGGCCGTCGCGGCCGGGGAACAGGCGCGGGTGCACACGGACGTGCCGCTGAAGCTGGCGATCGGCGACCGCTCGGTGGCGCTGCTGCCGCTGGCCAGCGAGCGGGCCATGGACGCCGCGCTGGTGATCCGCGCGCCCATGGTCGTGTCGGCGCTGGTGAAGCTCTTCGAACTGCTCTGGGCGCAGGCCACGCCGCTGCCCGCCTGGGACCCGGAGCAGCCCGCGACGGGGGCCGACGAGCCGGATCTGCGGCTGCTGGGCCTGCTCGCCACCGGGCTCAAGGACGAAGCCATCGCCCGCGAACTCGGCGTGAGCGTACGCACCCTGGGACGCCGCTCGTCCGCCCTGCTGGCCGCGCTCGGCGCCCGTACCCGCTTTCAGGCCGGGCTGCAGGCCGGGCGGCGGGGCCTGGCCTGACCGGGCGTCACCCGCGGGTCAGGGATCGCCGGCGGCGCTCGTAGGCCAGGAGGAGGAGCATCCCACCGACGGCGATCACCGCGACACCCAGCAACAGCATGGTTCGCGTGTCGGATCCGGTGACCGGGAGCCCGGGCCCGGCCGTCGCCGACGGCGACGCCGATGACGGGGACGGCGATGCCGATGACGTGGGCGTCGGGGACGGCGAGGACGGCGCTGCGTCGATGACGAGAGTGACCTCGTCGGTGGCGCTCGACGCGGTGCCGGTCGCCTTCACCGTGAAGGTGAAGCTGCCCTCGGCCTCGGGGGTGCCGCTGAGCACGCCGTCCGGGCCGAGGTCGAGCCCGTCGGGCAGGTCACCGGCGTCCAGCTTGAAGGTGATGTTGGAGTCGCCGGTGGCGGTGAACCGGAACGAGTAGGCCTCGCCGACCGCGCCCTTGGGCGGCGCTCCGGACGTGATGGTGGTGGCCGGCTTGGCGATGACGACCGTGACGTCCTGCTCGGCGTAGAAGCCGTGGTCGTCACTCATCCGGATCTCGAACGAGTAGCTGCCCGTCGCCGTCGGCGTTCCCGAGAGCGTCCCCGCCGACGCCAACGCCATCCCCGGCGGCAACGCACCCGCCCGCAACGACAGCGTGTACGGCCCGGTGCCGCCGGAGGCCTTGAAGGTGTGCGTGGGGTACGGCTGCGCGGTGTACCAGGGCGAGGTGGGCACGCCCGAGGTGATGGTGATCGTGGGCGGCACCACCTCGACGGTCACGTCCTGCTCGGCGTAGAAGCCGTGGTCGTCACTCATCCGGATCTCGAACTGGTAGCTGCCCGGCGTGGTCGGCGTACCCGAGAGCGTCCCCGCCGACGCCAACGCCATCCCCGGCGGCAACGCACCCGCCCGCAACGACAGCGTGTACGGTGCCGTGCCACCCGACGCCGTGAACGTGTGCGTCGGATACGTCTCGTAGGCGGTGACCCGGGAGGCGGGGGTGCCTGAGGTGATGGTGATGGTCGGTGCCACCACCTTGACGGTCACGGTTTGCTCGGCGAAGTCGCTGTTCGCGTCCGTCATCCGGATCTCGAACGTGTACTCGCCCGGGGTGGTCGGCGTACCCGAGAGCGTCCCCGCCGACGCCAACGCCAGGCCCGGCGGCAACGCACCCGCCCGCAACGACAGCGTGTACGGCGCCGTGCCACCCGACGCCGTGAACGTGTGCGTCGGGTATTCCTCGTAGGCGGTGACCGGGGACGCCGGCGGACCGGAGGTGATGGTGATCGTCGCGGCAGCCGCTGGCTGTGCCGTGCCGAGCAGCACCAGCAGGAGTGCCGATACGATCATTATCGGTCGCAGCGTCTTCATCGCCCGTCCAGGATTCGATCAAGGTAAGCCGGGGATTCGCGTTCACCAGCGCGAAGCGACCTTATCCAATCAGGACAGCCAGGAAGGCGTAATGGACCGAACGGTGACCGCGTGTTGCCGATCGGTGTTGGCTTCGGCTGCCGCGGCGCCCGTTCCCGGACGTGACCGCGCCCCTCGCGGGGCGGCCGGTCGGCCGCCCCGCGGGCGGGTCACAGGGCCGGCGGGGCGAACGTGCCGACCGTGGACTCCAGCGCGGCGGCCACCCGGTACATCCGGTCGTCCGCCATCGTCGGGGCCATGATCTGCAGACCCACCGGAAGCCCCTCGGAGAGGCCGCACGGGACCGAGATGGCCGGCCCGCCGTACAGGTTGGTCGGGATGGTGAACAGGTCCGCCAGGTACATCTGGTACGGGTCGGCGGTACGCGCCCCGATCGGGAAGGCCACGAACGGGGTGGTCGGCGAGATCAGCGCGTCCACCTGCTCGAACGCTGCGGTGAAGTCCCGGGTGATCAGGGTGCGGACCTTCTGCGCCTGCCCGTAGTAGGCGTCGTAGTAGCCCGACGAGAGCGCGTACGTGCCGATCATGATGCGCCGCTTGACCTCCGGGCCGAAGCCGGTCTCGCGGGTCAGCGACATGACCTCCTCCAGCGACCGGTTGCCGTCGTCGCCGACCCGCAGGCCGAACCGGACGCCGTCGAACCGGGCCAGGTTGGAGGAGCACTCGCTCGGCGCGATCAGGTAGTAGGCCGGCAGGGCGTACTTGAAGTGCGGGCAGGAGACCTCGACGATCTCGGCGCCCAGCTTCGCCAGCGCCTCCACCGACTCGCGGAACGCGGCCATCACGCCCGGTTCGGCACCCTCGCCGGTGAACTCGGTGACCACACCGAGCTTCACGCCGGTCAGGTCGCCGGTCGCGCCGAGCTTCGCCGCACCCACCACGTCCGGCACGGCGACCGGGATGGAGGTGGAGTCGCGCGGGTCGTGCCCGCCGATCACCTGGTGCAGCAGCGCGGCGTCCAGCACCGTACGGGCGCACGGACCAGGCGTGTCCAGAGACGAGGAGAACGCGACCAGGCCGTACCGGGAGGTGCCGCCGTAGGTGGGCTTGGCGCCGACCGTGCCGGTGACCGCACCGGGCTGGCGGATCGAGCCGCCGGTGTCCGAGCCGATCGCCAGCGGCGCCTCGAACGCGGCCAGCGCGGCGGCGCTGCCGCCACCCGAGCCGCCCGGGATCCGGGTCAGGTCCCAGGGGTTGTGGGTCGGACCGTAGGCCGAGTATTCGGTGGAGGAGCCCATGGCGAACTCGTCCATGTTGGTCTTGCCGAGCATCACCGTGCCCGCGTCGCGCAGCCGCTGCACGATCGTCGAGTCGTACGGCGGGCGCCAGCCCTCCAGGATCTTCGACCCGACCGTGGTCGGCACACCCTTGGTGGTGAGCACGTCCTTCACGGCGACCGGCACGCCGGCCAGCGGGCCCAGTTCCGCGCCGGCGGCCCGGCGCTCGTCGACGGTGCGGGCGGCCGCCAGCGCGCCCTCGGTGTCGACATGCAGGAAGGCGTGGACCTGGTCCTCCACGGCGGCGATCCGGTCCAGGTGGGCCTGGGTCACCTCGACGGCGGAGGTCTCCCCGCTCGCCACGAGCCCCGCGATCTCGCTCGCGCTCAGCTTGATCAGGTCGCTCATGCCGACACTCCGCTTCGCTCCGTGCCGCCATGAGGCACCACCACGCTGATCCTGATGATTCGCTCGCTGCGCTCGCTCATGAAGCCACATCCTCATCCAGGATCCGCGGGACGCGGAACCGCTGCTCCTCGGCGTCGGGCGCACCCGACAGCGCCTCCTGCGGGGTCAGGCACGGCGCCACCACGTCCTCGCGTAGGACGTTGGTCAGCGGCACCGAGTGGGAGGTCGGCGGGATGTCCGCCGCGGCGACCTCGCCGACCTGGGCGACCGACTGGAGGATCACGTCCAGCTGACCGGCGAAGGTGTCCAGCTCCTCCTCGGTGACGGCGAGCCGCGACAGTCGCGCGAGGTGCGCGACCTCCTCGCGGGAGATGGCGGCCATCGGGTGCCCCCTTCGTGGCTGTCCTGCTGCGTCTTCGGTGTGCCGGCCGCGCGTTCGTCGGTGGCGATGACGCGCGGTGACCGCAGCGAGTCTATTGTCCTGCGGTCGGGTCGGCGCCTCCGACTCCCCCTCCCGGCCCCGTCACCGGGCCGGTCGGCGCGGCCCCTCCGCTTCCGCGGCCGACACCGGGTGGACCGGACGGTAGCGGGACAGCCAGGTGACCAGCTCCTCGGCCGGCATCGGGCGGGCGTAGAACCAGCCCTGGGCCACGTCGCAGCCGGCGGCGTGCAGCAGCCGCCAGGTGCGCTCGTCCTCCACGCCCTCGGCCACCACGCGCAGCCCGAGCGCCCCGGCCAGCTCGATCATCGACCGGACGATCGCCGCGTCGTCCGGGTCCTCCGCCATCCCGAGGACGAACGACCGGTCCACCTTCACCTCGGACAGCGGCAGCCGGCGCAGGTGCTGCAACGACGAGTACCCGGTGCCGAAGTCGTCCAACGCGATGCCGACGCCAATGCGATGCAGCTGGGAGATGCTGGCCAGCACCCGCCGCGGGTCGGCCATCAGGGCGCCCTCGGTGATCTCCACCTGGAGCCGGTCCGGCGGCACGCCGTACCGGGCCAGCCGGTCGGCGATCTGCTCGGCGATCTCGCCGGTGTGCAGGTCACGGACGCTGACGTTGAGCGCGGCGCGCAGCGTGAGGCCGGCCGCCGACCACTTCGCCAGCTGCTCCGTCACGTCGTCCACCACCCGGCGGGTGAGCAGCCGCATCACCGCGCTCTGCTCGGCGACCTGGATCAGCTCCCCCGGGTCGACCATGCCGCGGCGCGGGTGTCGCCAGCGCAGCAACGCCTCGACCCCGACGACCTCGCCGGTCGCGATGGCGATCTGCGGCTGGTAGTACATGGTGATCTCGCCCGGATCCCCGGCCGGGTCGTCCCCGCCGCCGACGTTGCGGACCGGGCCCTCGCCGAGCGCCTCCGGGAACCGGTCACCCGCGGCGCCCACCGACGCGTTGGCGCCGACCGTGCGGGCGGCCCGGCGGCGGATCGGATCGGCGTTCGTGACGATCCGGTTGATCAGCTCGTCGTCGTGCCGCAGGTCGACCCGGGCCGGTCGGCGACGCAGCCGCCACCGCCCCGACCCCTGGCCCGGCCGGGCAGCGACGCCGCGCCGGCCGCCGTTGCGGGCTACGCCGTCGGCCCGAGCCGGGGCGGGCAGGCCGGGCGCGGCGGCGAGGGCGGCGCCGTCGCCCCCGCGTACGCCGGGCGGCGCCGCGACGGGCGGGGTCGGCGTGCACTCCAGCACCCGGCGCAGGTCGGCCAGGAGGCCGAGCCGTTCCGCCGAGTTGTGGTCGGACTCGGCCGCGTAGACGGCGACGGTGTCGTTGCGGTGCTTGGCGTCGTACATGGCCACGTCGGCGTGGCGCATCAGCGTGGCGAAGTCCTCGCCGTGCTCCGGGAACATCGCGACACCGATCGAGCCGCCCACGTCCAGCGGCAGCCCGTCCAGCGGGACCGGCTCGGCGAGCGCGGCGACCACCCGGTCGGCCAGTTCCCGGGCCTGGTCGGCACCGGTGAGCCGGGGTACGACGATGGCGAACTCGTCGCCGCCGAGGCGGGCCACCAGGTGATCCTCGTCCACCACGTCGGTCAGCCGGGCGCTCACCTCGACCAGCAGCCGGTCCCCCACCGCGTGCCCGAGGGCGTCGTTGACGTGCTTGAACCGGTCCAGGTCGAGCAGCAGCAGGGCGAGGTGGGCGTCCGGCTCGCTCCGGGCGGCGCGCTCGGCGTGCAGGTGCACCTGCTCGGCCACTTCGGCCAGCAGCGCCTTGCGGTTGGGCAGCCCGGTGAGCGGGTCGAGGGCGGCCAGTTGCTCCTGCTCAGCGGAGAGTCGGGCCATCCGGTAGACGGCGAAGAGCGGCACCAGCACCAGCGGGATCAACGCGGCGCTGGCCCGGGCGGCGGCGACCAGCACCGGGGCGAGCAGCAGCAGCGAACCGGTGGAGAGCAGCTCGTAGGCCAGGCCGAGGCGGACCCGGGGCCACCAGCGGGCGCCGAAACGCAGCCGGATCGCGAAGGTGACCAGGCCGTAGTTGACCGTGAACCAGGCTGCGGCGGCACCGCCCACCGCCGCGACGTCGGCCCAGTGCAGCCGCCCGCCGTCGAAGAGGTCGCCGGCACCGAGCCGGGTGACCAGGTACGCGGCACCGAGCGCGCAGGCGTACTGGGCGGCGTTGAAGCCGGTCCGCCAGAGGGCGTATCCGAGCCGCCAGCCGGAGACGGCCACCGCCACGGCCTGCACGGCGACGGCCGGGCCGAGCCCCCAGCCGAGCAGGATCGCGAAGGTGAAGCAGGTCGACGGGAAGACCGCCGAGGTCCGGCGCCGGCCGGGCGGGACGAACGGGCGGGCGTCACAGGCGACGGCGAGCGCCGCCATGGTCCAGAAGGCCGGCGGCATGTCCGACAGCCGTTCCGGCAGCCCGGCCAGCGGACCGGCCGAGACGAGCACGGCCAGCACCCCGACCACGGCGACGAAACCGAAGAACGGCGTACCCCGCCCAGGCGGCACGGAGTTACGCGGGTCGCCGGTCTCCATCGCACCTCCCGGGAGCGGCCCTCCGGCGTGCGCCGTCACACGCCGTACGCCAATGAAACGCCCTCAGGGCCCGATTCCCGCCACGACAGTCACGAATCGGTCGTAGTCGTAATTAACTTGGTATCCGCGCCTCGACCCCGCGGAGATCCACTTCGAGCCCGCCCTCACTCCTCGACGCGGGCCACCGCCCGGGCCGCGTCCGGGCCGGACTCCAGCAGCACCCGGAAGCCCTCCTCGTCGAGGACGGGCAGCTTGAGGCTGGCCGCCTTGTCGGCCTTGGACCCGGGGTTCTCCCCCACCACGACGAAGCCGGTCTTCTTGGAGACCGAGCCGGTGACCTTGCCGCCCCGGCTCTGGATCGCCTCGGACGCCTGGTCGCGGCTGAACCCGGCCAGGGTGCCGGTCACCACCACGGTCACCCCTTCGAGGGGGCGCGGCCCCTCCTCGCCGGCCTCCTCGGCCATCCGCACGCCGGCCTCGGCCCACTTGCGCACCACCTCGCGGTGCCAGTCGACGGCGAACCACTCCTTGATGCTGGCGGCGATGGTCGGGCCGACCCCGTCCACCGAGGACAGCTCCTCCTCGCTGGCCGCCTCGATCGCCGGGACGGACCGGAAGTGCCGCGCGAGGGCCTGCGCGGCGGTCGGGCCGACGTGCCGGATGGAGAGCGCGACCAGCACCCGCCACAGGTCCCGCTCCTTGGTCACGGCCAGGCTCTCCAGCAGCTTGGTGGCGTTGCTGCCCAGGGTGCCGTCCTTGTTGACGAAGAACGGAGAGCGGGCCAGCTGCTCGGCGTCCAGCTGGAACAGGTCGCCCTCGTTGGTGATGATCTGCGCGTCGAGCAGCGCGGCGGCGCTCTTCTCGCCGAGCACCTCGATGTCGAGCACCTTGCGGTCGGCCAGGTAGACGACCCGTCCGCGAATCTGGCCCGGGCAGGTACGCGCGTTGGGGCAGCGGATGTCGACGTCACCCTCCTTGGCCGGCGCGAGCGGGGTGTCGCAGGCCGGGCACGTGGTGGGCATGACGAACGGGTGGGCGTCGGCGGGGCGCAGGTCGACCACCGGGCCGAGCACCTCGGGGATGACGTCGCCGGCCTTGCGGAGCACCACGGTGTCGCCGATCAGCACACCCTTGCGCTCTACCTCGCGGGCGTTGTGCAGGGTGGCGTACGCGACGGTGGAGCCGGCCACCTTGACCGGCTGGAGGACGGCCCGCGGCGTCACCCGGCCGGTCCGCCCGACCTCGACGTCGATGTCGAGCAGCTTTGTGTTGACCTCCTCCGGCGGATACTTGAAGGCGATCGCCCAGCGTGGCGCGCGGCTGGTCGAGCCGAGCCGCCCCTGGATGGAAACCGGGTCGACCTTGACCACGACGCCGTCGATCTCGTGCTCGACGTCGTGCCGGTGCTCGGCGTAATAGGCGATGTACTCGGCCACCCCGGCGAGGTCGGGCACCACCCGCCAGCGGTCGCTGGTGGGCAGCCCCCATGCCTTGAGCGCCGCGTACGACTCGGACTGCGCCGTCGGCTGGAAGCCGTCCCGGGCGCCGATGCCGTGCACCACCAGGCGCAGCGGGCGGGAGGCGGTGATCCGGGGATCCTTCTGGCGCAGGCTGCCTGCGGCGGCGTTGCGCGGGTTGGCGAACGGCGCCTTGCCCTGCTCGACCAGGCCGGCGTTGAGGTCGGCGAACGCGGCGACCGGGAAGTAGATCTCGCCGCGCACCTCCAGGAGGTCGGGCACGTCCGGGAAGTCGTCGGACGGGGTCAGCCGGGCCGGCACGTCCCGGATGCTGCGCACGTTGGCGGTGACGTCCTCGCCGGTGCGACCGTCGCCCCGGGTGGCGGCCCGGACCAGTCGGCCCTTCTCGTAGGTCAGGTTGATGGCCAGGCCGTCGACCTTGAGCTCACAGAGGTAGGGCGCCGGGCCGCCGGCGTCCCGCTCGACCCGCTCGGCCCAGGCGGCCAACTCCTCGTCGGCGAAGGCGTTGTCCAGCGAGAGCATCCGCTGGGCGTGGGTGACCGGGGTGAAGTCGGTGGAGAAGGTCCCGCCCACCCGCTGGGTCGGCGAGTCGGGGGTGCGTAGCGCCGGGTACTCCTCCTCCAGCGCCTCGAGCTCGCGCAGCAGCTTGTCGAAGTCCGCGTCCGGGATGGTCGGCGCGTCGAGCACGTAGTAGCGGTACTGGTGCTCGGTGAGCTCCTGGCTCAGCGTGGCGTGCCGCTCCCGGGCCTCCGGGGTCGGCTCGGCGCCCGCCGCCGCCTCCTGGGCGGGGCTGACCGTCTGGGGAACCGCGTCCTCGGACCCGCTGCCGCTCTCGGACACCCTAGTCGACCTCCCGTGATCGTGTGACCTCCGCACCGTAGCGGGCAGGGCTGACAACCGTCCTCCCACCCGCCCTGACCAGGCACGCGACACCAGCATGCGCCGAGCCCCCGGCCCCCGACCACCCGCCGGTTCACCGGCCGGGGGCGGGCCGGTCAGTCGTGGGGGGTGGCGAGGGTGGTGAGCTGGTCGGCGTACTCGATGCGGGTGGACCAGTCGGCGGGCCACGCGGACATGCCACGGGCGGCGCCGAGGAAGGCCCCGGCGAGCGCGGCGATGGAGTCGGAGTCGCCGGCGGTGGTGGCCGCCCGGGCCAGCGCGCCGACCGGGTCGTCGGCGTGCCGCAGCGCGCAGAGCAGCGCGGTCGCCAGGGCCTCCTCGGCGATCCAACCCTCCCCGGTGAGCCGGCACGGGTCGCCGCCGTCGTCCGGCCGGGCCAGCGCCGTGTCGAGCCGGCCGAGTACCCGCAGGCACTCGTCCCACCCCCGGGCGATGAACTCCTCGGGCGTCGCCTCGCCGGGGCGCTGCCACAGGTCGCCGAGCCAGTCGGCGCGGTAGACCGTCCGCTGCTCCCGGGCCCGGGTGGCGAGCAGGTCGGGCAGGTCGGTGAGCGCGGCGCCGTCGCGCAGCAGCCGGACCGCGTACGCGGTCAGCTCGCTGGCCGCCAGGCCGGTCGGGTGCCCGTGGGTCAGGCCGGCCTGGAGCTGGGCCAGCCCGGCGAGCGTGTCGAGGTCGACGTCGAGCAGCCCGACCGGGGTGACCCGCATGTTCGCCCCGCAGCCCTTCGAGCCGGCGACCGTCGCCTGCTGCCAGCGGACGCCCCGGTCCAGCTCGGCGCAGGCCCGCAGGCAGGTCATCCCCGGCGCGCGGTTGTTGTCCGGGCTGACCGCCCAGGCGAGGAACCGCTGCCGCAGCAGCGGCTCCACCACCCCCGGCGTGTACGCGGGCGCGTCGTGCAGCGCCCAGGCCACCGCGAGCGCCATCTGGGTGTCGTCGGTGACCAGCGCCGGGTCGCCGGTCAACTCCCGCGGGCCGGCCGGGCCGTAGCGGCGGACGATCTCGGCGACGGTCAGGAACTCGGTGGGCCGGCCCAGGGCGTCGCCGTAGGCGAGACCGAACAGCGAACCGGAGGAGCGGCGCGGCGAAGAGTCGATCACGGTGGCGATCATGCACCGCCGCCGCAAGCCGCGCCGCTCGCGGTCAGTCCCAGCAGAGGCAGAACGGATGCCCGGCCGGGTCGGCGTAGACCCGGAAACCCTCACCCTCGCCGGGCAGCCGCCGCGCCCCCAGGGCCAGCGCTGCCTTCTCCGCGGTCTCGATGTCGTCCACCGTCACGTCGAGGTGGAACTGCTGCGGCCGGTCCGGGTCGGGCCAGTCCGGCGCGCGCAGGCCGGGCGCCTGCTGGAAGGCGATCCGCGGCTGGTGCCCCGGCGGACCGCCGAGCACCACCCATTCGTCGCCGTCGGAGTTGTCCTCGATCAGCGGGAGGCCGAGCAGCTCCGCGTAGAAGCCGGCCAGCGCGCGCGGATCGGGGCAGTCGATCACCACGGAACGCAGCTGTCCAATCATGCCGGTCATCCTGCCCGGTAGGTGCGACAGGAAACCTCAGTCCTCGGCCAGCCGTCGGCCGGCGTCCCGGCACGCCGCGAGGACCGCCCGGGCGTACGCCGGGGCGGCCCCGGCCAGGCCGCAGGCGGGGGTGACCACCACCTGCTCGGCGAGCCGGCGGCGGGGGAAGCCTAGTTGGTCCCAGACCCGGCGTACCCGGTCGGCGACCTGGGCCGAGGTGGGGGCGCGACCGCCGGGCGGCGGCAGCGCGGGCGCGGCGCCGGCCAGCAGCCCGAGCCCGGCGTCGATCGCCTCGCCGAGCGGGTCCAGGTCGGTGACCAGTCCGAGGTCGAGGGCGACGCCGGCGGCCCCGGCGGTCCGGATCAGCTCCAGCGGCACCTCGGGCGCGCAGCAGTGCAGCAGGGTCGGCACGCCGGTCGCCTCGATCACGTCGCGCAGCAGCGCCCTGGCGACCTCCGGTTCCACCGCAGGGTAGGTGCCGAAGCCACTCTCGGTGGGCACCCGGCCGGCCAGTACCGCCGGCAGGGACGGCTCGTCGAGCTGGAGCAGCACCGACGCCCGGGGCAGCCGCCGGGCCACCGCCTCGACGTGCCCGCGCAGCCCCTCGGCGAGCGAGCCGGCGAGGTCCCGCACCGCGCCCGGGTCACGGATCATCCGGCCGCCGATCGGCAGCTCCACCGACGCGGCCAGGGTGAACGGGCCGGCCGCCTGGACCTTGACCGGGCCGGCGTACTCCTCGGCCTGCTCGGCGAGCTGGTCGAGGTCGCGCTCCATCAGGTCGCGGGCGCGACGCAGGTCCTTGCCGGGGCGCGGCGCGACCCGCCAGCGGGCCGCGAACAGCTCGACCGGCAGCTCGACGAGCAGCCCGGCGGTCCGGCCGATCAGGTCGGCACCGGGACCCCGGGCGGGCAGCTCCGGCAGGTGCGGCAGGGCGGGCAGCTCGCCGAGCACGATGCGCTGCGCCTCGGCGATGTCGGTGCCGGGCAGCGAACCGATGCCGGTCGCCGCCCCAGCGGGCCAGGGCCAGGGCTGATCACTCACCGCCGCAGACTATCCGCTGCCCGGCCCGCTTCCGGCGGGGACGCCGCCCCGGGCGAAGAACGGCACGCCAGCGGTGTCCACGTGGCCGGCACGCAGCCCGAATTAGGGCGTGTCTCCCGGATCTCGTCGAGCCGAGACGAGGCCCAGGCGGCGATCCGACAACGCCGCCGGGCGCCGCCTGGGCTCGTCGCAGGCCGGCGAAGATCCGGGAGACGCGCCCTAGTCCCCGCAGCCGCTTTCGAGCTGACATCACGAACGACTCAGCGCCACCGCCGCACGACCCGACCAGGCCTCCAACCCTGACACCCGCACCCGCACCCGCCGGCACCCGCACCCGGCAGCGGCAGCGGCAGCGGCAGGCTGAATCGTTTATGACATCAGCTCGAAAGGACGCGCAGGCACAGTCGCCGGCGCGAGGAGGGCTTCGGGGCGCGACGGCCGGCGGCACCGAAAAGACCAGGGCCAGAGCTATGGTCACCGCCGACCGACCACGCCGGACGCCCAGTGCCCATCGCGGAATGCCGAAACGCGCACCGACCGCGAGAGCTTGAGCGGGAGCAGCGGGGGCTCAGCCGGTGATGGTGGCGGAGCCGAGCACCACGTCCCCGGCCGGGTCCGGCCGGTATGCCACCACGGCCTGCCCGGCGGCGACCCCGCGTACCGGGCGCCGCAGCTCGGCGTGCAGCCCGTCGGCGTCCAGCGACACGGTCGCCGGCACCACGTCGCCGTGCGCCCGCAACTGCACCTCGCACTCGACCGGGCCGGCAGGCCGCTCGCCACCGGTCCACACCGGGCGGGTGGCCCGCACCTGGGAGACCTCCAGCGCCTCGGCCGGCCCGACCGTCACGGTGTTGGTCTTCGGGGTGATGGAGAGCACGTAGCGGGGGCGGCCGTCCGGGGCGGGCCGGTCCAGGTGCAGGCCGCGCCGCTGCCCGACGGTGTACTGGTAGGCGCCGGTGTGGCTGCCCACCACCGCGCCGGTGAGCGCGTCGACCACCTCGCCGGGGGCCTCGCCGAGCCGCTCGGCCAGGAAGCCCCGGGTGTCGCCGTCGGCGATGAAGCAGATGTCGTGCGAGTCCGGCTTGTCGGCCACCGCGAGGCCGCGCCGGGCGGCCTCCGCGCGTACCTCGGCCTTGGTGGAGTCGCCGAGCGGGAAGATCGACCGGTCGAGCTGCGCGCGGGTCAGCACCGCGAGGACGTACGACTGGTCCTTGGCCAGGTCGACGCTGCGCCGCAGCAGACCGTCCGGGCCGAGCCGGGCGTGGTGGCCGGTCACCACCGCGTCGAAGCCGAGCGCCACCGCCCGGTCCAGCACCGCGGCGAACTTGATCTTCTCGTTGCAGCGCAGGCACGGGTTCGGGGTACGTCCGGCCGCGTACTCGGCGACGAAGTCGTCCACCACGTCCTCGTGGAAGCGGTCGGCCAGGTCCCAGACGTAGAACGGGATGCCGAGCACGTCGGCGGCCCGACGGGCGTCCCGGGAGTCCTCAAGGGTGCAGCAGCCCCGGGCACCGGTGCGGTAGGTCTGCGGGTTGCGGGCCAGCGCCAGGTGCACCCCGGTCACGTCGTGCCCGGCCTCCACCGCGCGCGCCGCCGCCACCGCGGAGTCCACCCCGCCCGACATCGCCGCCAGAACCCTCACCGGCTCACTCCCCTCGTCCTCACCGAGGGTATCCGGGTCAGCGGGGGGTGCGGAGAGCGGCCGCGCGGCGGGCTCGCTCCACGGCGGCCGGCAGCGCGGCGATCAGCGCGTCGACCTCCGCCCGGGTGCTGGTGTGGCCGAGGGTGAACCGCAGTGACGAACGGGCCCGGTCGTCGTCGGCGCCCATGGCCAGCAGCACGTGCGAGGGCTGGGCCACCCCGGCCGAGCAGGCCGAGCCGGTCGAGCAGGCGATGCCCTGGGCGTCGAGGAGGAGCAGCAGCGCGTCCCCCTCGCAGCCGGGGAAGGAGAAGTGCGCGTTGCCGGGGAGCCGCTCGACCGGGTCGCCGTTGAAGATCACCTCGGGGACCGCCTGCCGGACCCGTTCCACCAGCTCGTCGCGGAGGGCGGCGATCCGGGCCGCGTACTCCTGCTGGCCCTTCACGGCGGACTCGACGGCGACCGCGAAGGCCACGATGCCGGCGGTGTCGAGGGTGCCGGAGCGGACGTCGCGCTCCTGGCCGCCGCCGTGCAGCACCGGGGTGGCGGCGACGTCCCGGGCCAGCAGCAGGGCGCCGACACCGGTCGGACCGCCGAGCTTGTGCCCGGTGACGGTGAGGGCGGACACTCCGCTCGCGGCGAAGTCGACCGGCACCTGCCCGACCGCCTGGATCGCGTCGGTGTGGAACGGCACCCCGTGCTCGGCGGCGACCGCGGCCAGTTCGGCGACCGGCTGCACGGTGCCCACCTCGTTGTTGGCCCACATGGTGGTGACCAGGGCCACCCGCTCGCCGTGCGCGGCCAGCTCGGCGCGGAGCCGCTCCGGGTCGAGCCGGCCGGCGGCGTCGACGGGCAGCCAGCCGACCTCGGCGCCCTCGTGGCCGGCGAGCCAGTCCACCGCGTCCAGCACGGCGTGGTGCTCGACGGCGCTGGAGACCACCCGGGTCCGCTCGGCGTGGGCGGTGCGGCGGGCCCAGAAGATGCCCTTCACCGCGAGGTTGTCACTCTCGGTGCCACCCCCGGTGAAGATCACCTCGGAGGGGCGGGCACCGAGGACGGCGGCCACCCGCTCACGGGACTCCTCCACCCGCCGCCGGGCGCGCCGGCCCGTCGCGTGCAGCGACGACGCATTGCCCACCTCGCGGGCCGTGGCGAGGTACGCCTCGAGTGCCTCATCGAGCATCGGGGTCGTCGCCGCGTGATCCAGGTATGCCATCCCGCTCAGCCTAACGGCCCAGCGCCGTGCCGCCGGACGCCGGACCGCCCGTCGATCCCGGGCCACGCCGGATGTTCCCAGTCGGTACGCTGAACGGGCCCACGTCGCCGACAACTCGCCGAGGGCAACCCTGACGGGCTGATCGGCGGGCCGGCTCAGCTCCCCGGCCCGCCGATCAGCTCCCTTCGGTCACTTCCGCTTGCGGATCTCCTCCGCGGCCTGCGGGACGACCTTGAACAGGTCGCCGACCACGCCGAAGTCGGCCAGCTCGAAGATCGGCGCCTCGGCGTCCTTGTTCACCGCGACGATGGTCTTCGAGGTCTGCATGCCGGCCCGGTGCTGGATCGCGCCGGAGATGCCCAGCGCGATGTAGAGCTGCGGGGAGACGGTCTTGCCGGTCTGGCCCACCTGGAACTGGTGCGGGTAGAAGCCGGAGTCGACCGCCGCGCGGGACGCGCCGACGGCGCCGCCGAGCAGGTCGGCCAGCTCCTCGACCAGCTTGAAGTTGTCCGCGTTGCCGACACCGCGACCGCCGGAGACGACGACCGAGGCCTCGGTGAGCTCCGGGCGGGAGCCCTTCTGCTCGGCGACCCGCTCCACGACCTTGGCGAGCTTGTCGGCGTCGGTGACCGACACGGTGAGCTGCTCCACCGCCGGGCTGGCCGGGGCCGGGGCCGGGGTGAGCGAGTTCGGCCGGACGGTGACCAGCGGCAGCCCCTTGGTGACCTTGGACTTGACGATGGTGGAGCCGGCGAACGCGACCTGGGTCGCGGTGCCGTCGGCGGCGAGGGCGACCACGTCGGTCAGGATGCCGTTGTCCAGCTTGACCGCCAGGCGGGCGGCGATCTCCTTGCCCTCCTGCGACGAGGCGAGCAGCACGGCGGCCGGCTGCACCCGCTCGACCAGCTCGGCCACCACGGTGGCCTTCGGGGCCACCAGGTAGCCGTCGATCTCCGCACCCTCGGCGGCGTAGATCTTCTCCGCGCCGTACTCGCCCAGCTTGGCGCTCAGCGCCTCGGCGGCACCGGCGCCACCGAGCACGACCGCGCTCGGGGTGCCCAGCTCGCGGGCGAGGGTGAGCATCTCCAGGGTGACCTTCTTGACGCCGAACTCCCGGGTGGCTTCGACGACGACGAGAACCTCAGACATGTCCAGACCTCTCACACGAACTTCTCGGTGGCGAGGAACTCGACCAGCTTCACGCCGCCCTCGCCCTCATCGGTGATCTTCTCGCCGCCGGAGCGCGGCGGGCGCTTGGTGTGCTCGAGCACGGCGCTGGTCGCGCCGTCGAAGCCCACCTCGGCGGGGGCGACGCCGAGGTCAGCCAGGGAGAGCGTCTGCACCGGCTTCTTCTTGGCGGCCATGATGCCCTTGAAGGAGGGGTAGCGCGGCTCGTTGATGGTGTCCCAGACGGAGACCACGGCCGGGGTGGCGGCGGTGACCACCTCGTAGCCCTCCTCGGTCTGCCGCTCGACGGTCAAGGTGGAGCCGTCGACGGTGAGCTTGCGCGCGCCGGTCAGGGCGGCGACCCCCAGCCGCTCGGCGATCATGTGCGGGAGGACCTGGACCCGGCCGTCGGTCGACTCGGCACCGCAGATCACCAGGTCTGCGCCGAGCTGACCGAGGGCGGCGGCGAGCACCTTGGAGGTGGCCACGGCGCAGGACCCGTGCAGGGCGTCGTCCACCACGTGCACGGCCTTGTCCGGGCCCATGGAGAGCGCCTTGCGGATCGACTCGGTCGCCCGGTCCGGACCCATGGTCAGGATGGTGACCTCGCCGCCGTGCGCCTCCTTGATCTTCAACGCCTCCTCGATGGCGTACTCGTCCATCTCGTTGATGACGTTGTTCGCCGAACCGCGGTCGACGGTGTTGTCGTCAGGACGCAGGTTGCGGTCCGCGCCCGAATCGGGCACCTGCTTGACGAGTACGACGATGTTCATCGCGCTTCGACGACCCTCCTGTTTGGTGTAGCGATCACTCGCCCGGTCACGGGCGCAGCCTCCCGCGTGACTTAACGATCGGTCAACTGCGGGCTGCTGTGCGGTTGCCCACGGGACCTATGTTACCCACAAGTAGCATCGCCCCTCCGGGCGCTCAGAGTGACACAGGTCACCGGGCGCCCGAGTGCCGGGTAGGCTCACAAACCGGGAGGTGAGGCATATGTCCGAAAACGGCGTATCACCGGGTCGGCGCGACCCGGCGGGAGGCCTGCGCACCTCCCGCCGGCCCTGCCGCCGGATGATCCCGGACACCTACCGGTGCGCCTGCGGCCGCGTCCGCGACCGCTGTGTCCGGGCCAGCGTCCGCGCGCTCTGGTCCGCCGAGCCGGTCAGGCGGGCCCGGCCAGCGCACCCCTGATCTTGTCGATCACCGCCGCCTCACTGGTCGACTTCCCCCGGTGGGCCTGCGCCACCCGCTCCGCCGCGGCCAGCACCACCGACCGGTACGTCTCGACGTCCGCCGGCGACTTCGCCCGCAGGATCTCCACCGCGCGGCGCAACGCGGGCAGCACCGTCGCCTCGATCTCCAGCGCGGAGTCCCGGGGCAGTTGCGGCAGCCGGCCCGCGGTGAGTGCCTCCTTCACCACCCCGCTGGCGCCGCCGAGCGCCCCGGACGCCGCGAAGCTCTCCCGCACCAGGGACAGCATTCCCGGCTCGGCGTTGGAGACCAGGAAGACCGCGCCGAAGGCTCCGGTCCTGAGGGTCAGCCGCTCGTCCTCCGTCAACGGTTCCATGATCACGGAGTGTAGACGTACGGAGTGGTCGTGGTGACCGCGACAAGCCCCAGCCGCTCCAGGATCGGGCGGCTGTCCGGCGAGCAGTCGACCTGCACCAGCGTCTTGCCGCGCTGCTCGGCCAGCCGCGCCCGGTACGCCACCAGCGCCCGGTAGATGCCCTTGCCCCGCCACTCGGCCAGGGTCGAGCCGCCCCAGAGCGTGGCGAAGCTGGTGTCGGGCAGATAGCGCACCCAGCCGGCGCTGACCACCACGCCGCCCGCCTCGGCCACCACCACCGTGATCGACTGCGGGTCGGCCTCGATCTCCTTCGCCAACCCGGTGACCAGGTGGCTCCGGTCGTCGTTCCAGACCGCCTCCTCCATCGCGGCGATCCGCTCCAGGTCCTCCCGGTCGGTCACCTCACGCAGGCGTACCCCCTCGGGCAGAACCGGGACGGCGGCGGCCAGGGCCGCGACCGGACCGACCACGACGGTCTCCAGATCCTCCGGCACGAAGCCGGCAGCGCTCAGCCGGTCGCCCAGGTCGGCCGGCTCGTCGTGGCCGTTCAGCTTCCACTCGACCGCCTCGCCCCGGCCGCGGAAGAACTCGACCTGCCGGGCGATCAGCGCGTCCAGCTCCGCGCCGGCCAACCCGTCGAGGGTCCGGTACGTGATGAACCCGCGATGGTCCAGGCCGACGATGCGGACCAGCGGGCCGTCCCGCTCGACGGTCACACCGGCCCGCGGCGGGTTCGGGATCTCCGGGCGGATCTGTGCGTCATAGGCATCGCGCAGGCTGCGCGCGTCAAGATCAGTCATCCCCCCAGGCTAGGCACCGGGTAAAGCGGATAATCGACGACATGTGGGAGGCGATCAGGCGCTGGTTCGACCCGCGCGAGCTCCGATCGGTCGGCACCACGCCCGACTACCGCTTCTCCCTGGCCAACGAGCGGACCTTCCTGGCCTGGCTGCGTACCGGCCTGGCGCTGATCGCCGGCGGGCTGGCCGCCGCGCAGTTCCTGCCCCCGCTCCCCCTGGCCCACCTGCGCGAGGCGATCGCCATCGCACTGCTGCTGCTCGGCGGCACAGTCGCGGTCCGCGCGGTCGACCACTGGGCGCGTACCGAGCGGGCGATCCGGCTGGGCGAGGAACTGCCCGCGTCCCGCTTCCCGGCGATCCTGGCCCTCGCCGTCGCCGTCGGCGCGCTGCTGCTGGTGGTCGCGGTCCTCGCCCGGGCGATCCGGTGACCGGCGACCCCGGACTCCAGCCGGAACGGACCCGGCTGGCCTGGCGGCGTACCCTGCTGACCCTCACCGGGGTCACCGTGCTGCTGGTCCGGCTGGCGCTCACCGGCGGCGCCACGGGCGCTGCGCTGGCCGGGCTCGCCGTGCTGGCGTGGCTGGGCGCGCTCGCGGTGAGCTGGCGGCGGGCCACCGGCACCGGGGCATGGCGGCCGCCGCGCTGGTCGTTCCCGCTGACCGCGCTGACCGCTGCCGGTCTCGCGCTGCTCGGCGTCGTGCTGGTGGTGGCCGGGCTGCGCTGAACGGCGTCAGTGGTCCATGATGTCCGGCATGTATCGCCTGTACGGGCTCCTCTTCCTGGCCCAGATCGTGCTCGCCGTCTGCGCACTGATCAGCTGTCTCTCCGCCGAGGAGGGTGAGATCCGGGCGCTGCCCCGCATCGCCTGGGTGCTCATCATCCTGTTCTTCCCGCTGATCGGTTCGGTCGCCTGGTTCGCCGCCGGGCGGGAGCAGGCCGGTCGCCGGCCCCGCACCGCCTGGCCGATGGGGAACGGCTTCTCGGAACAGGACCGCCGCCGGCCGGTGGCGCCGGACGACGACCCGGCGTTCCTGTCCTCCCTGGCCGAGCGGTCTCGCCGCGACGACCAGGAACTCCTCCGGCGCTGGGAGGACGACCTGCGCCGGCGCGAGGAGGAGCTGCGCCGCCGGGAGGGCGACCGGGACCGGCCGGAGGTCTGAGCCCCGCTGGTAGTCCGCTCACCCGACGACCCGACCGCCGTCGCCGGTCACTCCGGCGACGGCGGTCGCCGGCCGTGGGTCAGGCCAGGTTGGACGAGCGGGGGTACGCGTCGGACGGGTCGGTCAGCACGTTGACCAGGTACGGCACGCCGGCGTCGAAGGCGCGGGTCAGGGCCGGGCCGAGGTCGGCGGCCTTCTCCACCGTCTCGCCCGCGCCACCGAGTGCCTCGACCACCTTGTCGTAGCGCAGCCCGGGCTGGAGGTCGGCGGCCACGTCGTAGCCGTACATGGCTCGCATCGGGTGCTTCTCCAGCCCCCAGATGCCGTTGTTGCCGACCACGATGACCACCGGGAGCCGCTGCCGGACCAGGGACTCCACGTCCATCAGCGAGAAGCCGGCGGCGCCGTCGCCCATCAGCACGCAGATCTGTCGGTCGGGGTGGCTGACCCGGGCTCCCATGGCGTAGCCCATGCCGGTGCCGAGGCAGCCGTACGGGCCGGGGTCGAGCCAGGTGCCGGGCTGCGCCGGCTCCAGATACTTCCCGGCGTACGACACGAAGTCGCCGCCGTCGCCGATGGTGATCGCGTCGGCGGCGAGCACCCGGCGCAGCTCGCCGTAGACCCGGGCCGGGCGGATCGGGTCCGTCTCGGCGGCCATCTCCTCGGCGTCGCGGGCCTTCGCGGCGTCCTCCGCGGTGCGCAGCTGGGCGATCCAGTCGGCGTGGTCGGCCCGGTCGCCGGAGTGCTCGGCGAGCGCGGTGAGGATGAGCCGCAGGTCGCCGGCGGGGCTGACGGCCGGCTGGACGTGCCCGGCGCGCTGGCTGGGCGCGTCCACGATGTGGACGACCGGGGCGTCGCCGAAGTCGCCGAAGCTCAGCCGGAAGTCCAGCGGGGTGCCGACGACCACGACCACGTCGGCGCCCTTGAGGGCGACCCGGCGAGCCTTGGCGAAGGCCAGCGGGTGCTCCGGCGGCAGCGCGCCCCGGCCCATGCCGTTGGTGAAGACCGGCACCTGGAGGGACTCGGCGGCGGCGCGCAGGGCCTCGGTGGCGTCGCCCGCGTACACGTCGGAACCGGCGATGATCACCGGGCGGGCGGCGCCGGCGATCAGGCCGGCGGCCCTGGCGACCTCGTCCGGATCCGCCTCCAGCGGGGCGACCGGGGTGACGGCCGGCAGGTCGGCCTCGCCGACCGAGAAGACCGCTTCGAGGGGGAAGTCGAGAAACACCGGGCCGCGGTGCGGGGTGAGCGCCGCGGTGAGGGCGGCGGTGACCGCGCGCGGGATGTCGTCGGCGCTGAACACCGTCTCGGCGTGCTTGGTCACCGGGGCGACCAGGGGCAGGTGATCCATCTCCTGCAGGCTGCCGGAGCCCCAGCGGAACTGCGGGGCCCGCCCGCCCAGCACCAGCACCGGCGAGGCGTTGAAGAAGGCGCTGGTCAGCCCGGAGACACCGTTGGTCACGCCGGGGCCCGCGGTGAGCACGGCCAGGCCGGGGCGGCGCTGGAGCTTCGCCACCGCCTCGGCGGCGAAGACGGCGGACTGCTCGTGCCGGACGTCGTAGATCGGGAATCCGGTCCGGTGCGCGGCGTCGTAGAGCGGGAAGACGTGCCCGCCGGAGAGGGTGAACATCTCCCGTACGCCGTGCGCGCGCAGCGCCGCCAGCGCCAGTTCCCCGCCGTGCCCCTCGACCCGTTCCGTCATCGCCACTCCCCTTCGTCCCAGGACCGGAGTCACACGTTACTGACCGGTAGGCGGAATGTGAACCGGCCTCGGGCCGGCGACGGAGGTGCGCCGCCGACCCGGGGGCAGGCGGCTCAGCGGCCGGTGAAGTCAGGCTTGCGCTTCTCGACGAACGCGGCCATGCCCTCGCGCCGGTCGTCGGTGGCGAAGAGCGCCGCGAAGAGCTGGCTCTCCCAGGCCAGGCCCGAGTTGAGGTCCATGTCCAGGCCACCGTCGACGGCCAGCTTGGCGGCCCGCAGGGCCTGCACCGGGCCGGTCAGGAACGGCTTCACGTAGGCGACGGCGGCGTCGTAGACCTCGGCGGCCGGGACCACCCGGTCGGCCAGGCCGATCCGCAGCGCCTCCTGCGCGTCGACCATCCGGCCCGTCATGATCAGGTCCTTGGCCCGCGCCGGGCCGACCAGCCGGGCCAGCCGCTGGGTGCCGCCGGCGCCCGGGATGATGCCGAGCTTGATCTCCGGCTGGCCGAGCTTCGCATCCTCGGCCACCACCCGCCAGTCACAGGCCAGGGCCAGCTCGCAGCCACCGCCGAGGGCGTACCCGGTGATCGCGGCGACCACCGGCTTCGGGATCCGGGCGATGGCGCCCAGCGCGCTGGAGAGGTCGGCGGCGCGGGCGGCCATGTCCACGTAGGACATGTCGGCCATCTCCTTGATGTCCGCGCCGGCGGCGAAGACCTTCTCCCCGCCGTACACGATGACGGCGCGGACCTCGGCGTCCGCGGTGGCCTCGGTCGCGGCGGCGCGCAACTCCTCCTGCACCTGGGTGTTGAGCGCGTTCATCGGCGGCCGCTCCAGCCGGATGGTGCCGATGCCGTCCTTCACTTCCAGCCTGACGAACTCGCCCACGCTGCCCTCACTTCCTCGTCGAAGTCGCGTGCCAACCTTACGGCCCGGGTCGTTGGGGCAAGTAGTCTGGTAGCTGCCCTGCCACCGGGAGTAAGGCCATGATCACGTATTACGACGACAGGTCCGTGCAGGTCACCTCGACCGCCGTGCGCGTCGACGGCCGGGCGTTCCCGCTCGCCGAGATCAGCGTGGTGTGGCACCGCCGAGGCAGCCGCTCCTGGCGGGTACTGGCCGGCCGGGGCGCCATCGGAGCGGCCCTCGCCGGCCCCGTGGCGGCCGCCGTGCTCGGGGTCGCGCTGGCCATCTGGCTGCGGCCCGCGCCGGTGGTGACGATCGCCATCGTGGGCGCCTCCGTGCTCGTCGGCCTCGGGGTCGGGCCGCTCGCCGACGTCCTCTTCGAACACCTCGACCGCTCCTACGACCGGGGCAGCCGGGAGCTGGAGATGTGGGCGCGCTGGCGGGGCCAGCCGGTGCGGCTGCTGCGCAGCGGCGACGCACTTCGCTTCGGCCAGATCTACCGGGCGGTGCAGCGCGCCATGGAGAGCGGGCAGGTGCCCCGCCGTCAGAAGGCGATCGGCTCGTCCGGCAGCAGCCCCAGGCCGCGCAGCAGGCCGTAGGTGTCCTGCTCGCCCCAGAACTGGACGATCCGCCCGCCGGCCAGCCGGTACATCTTGCAGGCGCTCTGCACGGTCGTCGCCCCCGTGGCGTCCCGCCGGTACGTCTGCGCCAGCGAGACGACCACCCGGTCCTCCGCCGCGAAGAGCTCCAGGATCTCCTGGCTGATGACGGTCAACCCGGGCGAGGAGACGGCGGCCTCGGGGTAGTGCCGGCCGCGCACCGCCGTGCCCGAGCCGTAGATCTCCACGTCCTCCGCGACCACCTCGGCCAACTCGGCCAGGTCCTTGGTGACGAACGTCCGCAGGTACCGACGGACCACCTCGACGTTGCGCTCCTGCTCGTTGAGGCCCGCCGGGGCGCCGGCGTCGTTCCGGTCCGTCATGCGCTCGGACGCTACCCGGCCGATCGTGTTTCCGTTGTCCCCGCGGCCGGTCGGGGTTTGGAGCCGGAACCCCGAGCCCGGACCGCAGGCACTCCTGTTCGCCCCCCTTTGGAGCTGATGTCGCAGACGATTCGGGCCCGCAGCCGCGCTCGGGCGTGACATCGCAAGCGATTCAGCTCCAAAGGGGGTGCGCAGCCATCGGGCCGCCGCCGCCCCGCCGACGCGGCTCTCGCCAGCACCGGGACTTGAAACCGGGTGGTTAGGCTGAGTGATGACTTTCTATTACCGGGACGACGCGGTACAGGTCACCTCCGAGGCCATCCACGCGGGCGGGCACGTCGTCATCCTCGCCGACGTCACGTACGTCTGGCACGCGCGCGGACCAACCACCCTGGCCGTCCGGTCCCGGGTCCTCGGCCGCGGCGTCCTGGTCCTGCTCCTGTCGCTGCCGCCGCTGGTGGCCGTGGTCTGCGTACTGTCCCTCGCCTGGGCCGCGCAGGACCGGGGCAACTGGCAGCTGGCCCTGGTCGTCCTGGCCGGCTGCGCGATCGCCGCGCTCGCGCTCACCCCCTTTCTGGAGGTGCCGCTCGGCTGGCTGGACCGCTCCTACGACCGCGGCAACCGGGTGCACGAGCTGTGGGTGCAGCACCACGGGCGGGAGGTGATGCTGCTGCGGACACCGGACGCGCTGCGGTTCGGGCAGATCTACCGGGCGGTGCAGCGCGCCGTCGAGCAGCAGGGGGAGCGCCGCTGACCGCTCCACCCGGCGATGCTGGTCGGGGCAACGCACACTGGTGGGCATGGCGATTTCCCTCCCCCGCCCCGGCGCCGTCGTCGGGCTCACCCGTTCCGCCCTGGACCAGGCGCTCGGCTCGGCCGCCGCGTTCGCCGCCGTGCCGTCCCGTGCCTTCGCGGTGCTCGACGACGTGGAGGTGCTGCTGCGCCGGATCAACGGGGTGGTCGACCGGATCGAGGGCACGCTCGACCGCACCGACCGGGTGCTCACCGACGCGGAGGCCGCGGTCCGGGAGGTCGGGGTGATCAGCGCCGCCGCCACCGGGGCCATCGAGACGGCCACCGAGGTCGCCACGGCCGCCGCCGCGGTGGTCGGCGAAGCCGAGCGGGTCTCCGCCGCCGCCGGCGTGGTGGTCGGCGAGGCCGACCGGGTGGCCCGGACGGCGGGCGCGGTGGTGGCCGAGGCCGAAGCGGCGTCCGGCACCGCCACTGAGCTGCTGGCGGCGTACGAGCCGGCGCTGCGGCGGGCCGCGCCGATGGCGGCCCGGTTCGTCGAGCAACTCACCCCGGAGGAGGTGACCGCCGCGATCCGGCTGGTCGACGAACTGCCGAAGCTGAAGGAGCACCTGACCTCGGACGTGCTGCCGATCCTGGCCACTTTGGACCGGGTCGGCCCCGACCTGCACGACCTGCTCGCCGTCACCCGCGACCTCAAGCTCGCCGTCGCCGGCATCCCAGGCCTCGGCATGCTCCGCCGCCGCGGCGAGCGCCTGGTCGACGACCCGACCGACCGGGACGCCGCAGCCAACTGACCGGGCCGACCGGGAGCTGCGGCCGAACGCACCGGGGCTCAGCAGTCGCAGGTCACGGCGGCGCGGGGCGCGGTCAGCTCGTCCACCCGGCGGCGGACGGTCCCCTCCGGGGTTACCACCGGCAGGCCCTCCCGTGCCCAGTACTCGAAGCCGCCGATCATCTCCTTCACCCGCCAGCCGAGCCGGGCGAACTCCAGCGCCGCCCGGGTGGCCCCGTTGCAGCCCGGCCCCCAGCAGTACGTCACCACCGTCGACCCGGCCGGCACCACCTCGGCGGCGCGGGCGGCGATCTCGGCCGTGGGCAGGTGCACCGCATCCGGCAGGTGCCCCTGCCGCCAGGCCGCGGCCCCGCGCGAGTCGACCACCACCAGGTCGGGCGTGCCTGCCGTCAGGGCGGCGTGCACGTCGCTGACGTCGGTCTCGAAGCTGAGTCGGGCGAGGAAGTGGGCGGCAGCGGTCGCCGGGGCGGCCGGCGGTACGGAGAACGTCATGCCCCGATCCTGCGGCTCCGGCCGGCAGCGGCGGGAGTGGCGTGATCGTCGTCCTTCGCTAAGATCCCGCCATGGCTCCCGTGGACCGTACCGTGGCGGTGCTGGCGTACCCGGGGATGTCGGTCTTCGAGACCGGCATCGTGACCGAGGTGTTCGGGCTGCCCCGCCCCGAACTGGAGGTCGACTGGTACCGGCTCACCGTCTGCGCGGAACGCCCCGGGCCGGTGCCGGTCGTCGGCGGGGCCGCCCTGCACACGCCGCATGGCCTGGCGACCCTCGCCGAGGCCGGCACGGTGATCCTGCCCGGGGTGCCGGACGTCACCGCCGACCCTTCGCCGGAGCTGGTGGCCGCGTTGCGTCGGGCGCACCGGCGAGGCGCCCGGCTGATGTCGATCTGCTCCGGCGCGTTCGCCCTCGCCGGGGCGGGTCTGCTCGACGGCCGGCGGGCCACCACCCACTGGCGGTACGCGGACCTGCTGGCCCGCCGTCACCCGGCGGTCACCGTCGACCCGGACGTGCTCTACCTGGACGATGGCGACATCCTCACCAGCGCGGGCAGCGCCGCCGGGCTGGACCTCTGCGTGCACGTGGTCCGCCGCGACTTCGGGGCGGCGGTCGCCAACGCGGTGGCCCGTCGGCTGGTGATCCCGCCGCACCGGGAGGGTGGGCAGGCCCAGTTCATCGAGGCGCCGGTGAGCGTCGACCCGGACGACGACCGGATCGCCGCCAGCATGGCCTGGGCGGTCCGCCACCTGGCCGAGCCGCTGACCGTGGCGGCGCTGGCCCGGCAGGCGCACATGTCGACCCGCAGCTACCTACGGCACTTCGCCCGGGCCGCCGGCGCCAGCCCGATCCGCTGGCTGATCGACCAGCGGGTGCGGGCCAGCCTCGCCCTGCTGGAGACGACCGATGCACCGGTGGCGGAGATCGCCGCGGCGGTGGGCTTCGACAGTCCGGTCACCTACCGGCACCACTTCGGGCGGGCGATGCGCACGTCGCCGTCGGCGTACCGGCGGGCGTTCCGGGCCGGCGTGGCGTAGCCGGTCAGGCCGGCGGGGTGTACAGCTCGTCGATCTCCACCCGACGGGGCATCGCCACCGACGCGCCGAGCCGGCGTGCGCAGGCCGCGCCGGCCGCCGCCGCCCAGTGCACCGCGTCGACGAGGTCCCGGCTCTCGCCCCAGCCGACGGCGAGCGCGGCGGTGAAGGCGTCCCCGGCGGCGGTCTCGTCGACCACGTCGACCTTCACGGCCGGGACGTGCACGGACGTGCCGTCCCGGTCGCCGTACCAGGCGCCGTCGGCGCCGAGGGTCAGCACCGCCCGGGGCACCAGGTCGAGCAGTGCGTCCGGCTCGTCCCGGCGCCGTCCGGTGAGGGCGTGCGCCTCGGTCTCGTTGACCACCAGCAGGTCCACCGCGGCGAGCAGCTCCGCCGGCACCGGTCGGGCCGGCGCCGCGTTGAGCACCACCCGGGTGCCCGCCGCCCGGGCCGCAACGGCCGCCTCGGTCACCGTCTCGACCGGCACCTCCAGCTGCGCGACCAGCACGTCCGCTGCGCGTACGGCGTCCAGCTCGCCCTGGGTGAGGCCGGTGAACGCACCGTTGGCGCCGGGCGTGACCAGGATGGCGTTCTCCCCCGCACCACCCACCATGACCAGGGCGACGCCCGAGGCCCCGTACACCACCCGGAGCTGGCTGGTGTCGACGCCGGCCGCGGTGATGCGGGCCTTGAGGGTGACCCCGAAGGCGTCCGAGCCGATGGCGCCGAGAAAGAGGCAGGAGGCGCCGGCGCGCACGGCGGCGATGGCCTGGTTGGCGCCTTTGCCGCCGGGCAGCATCACGAAGTCGCTGCCGAGCACGGTCTCGCCGGGGCGGGGCAGCGCGGCGGCGGTGCCGACCAGGTCCATGTTGGCGCTGCCCACCACGGCGACCCGGGTCTGCGGCACGGTGGCCCCTCCTCCAGTCACGCGGCCCGGGCGGTCCACCGGTCGCCGGTGCGCTGCACGACCAGCGGCAGGCCGAAGGTCTTCGACAGGTTGTCGGCGGTGAGCGTGTCGGCGAGCAGACCCTGGGCCACCACGCCGCCCTCGCGCAGCAGCAGGGCGTGGGTGAAGCCGGGGGGGATCTCCTCGACGTGGTGGGTCACCAGCACCAGCGCCGGGGCGTCCGGGTCGTACGCCAGCTCGGCGAGCCGGGCGACCAGGTCCTCGCGCCCACCCAGGTCGAGCCCGGCGGCCGGCTCGTCGAGGAGCAGCAGCTCCGGGTCGGTCATCAGGGCGCGGGCGATCTGCACCCGCTTGCGCTCCCCCTCCGACAGCGTGCCGTACGCCCGCTCGCCGAGGTGGCCGACGCCGAGCTGGCGCAGCAGCGACTGGGCGCGCAGCTCGTCGGTGCGGTCGTAGTTCTCCCGCCAGCGGCCCACCACCGACCAGGCCGCGGTGACCACGACGTCGGCGACCCGTTCGTCGCCGGGAATCCGCTCGGCCAGCGTGGCGGTGGAGAGGCCGATGCGGGTCCGCAGCTCGTTGACGTCGGTGCGGCCGATCCGCTCGCCGAGGACGTGCGCGGTGCCGGTGGTCGGGTGCAGCCGGCCGGCGGCCAGGTTGAGCAGGGTGGTCTTGCCGGCGCCGTTCCCGCCGAGCACCACCCAGCGTTCGTCCAGCTCGACCCGCCAGTCGAGGTCGTGCAGCAGCGCGGTGCCGGAGCGTTTGACGCCGACCCCGTCGAGGCTGACCACCACATCCAGGTCATGAGTCACCGGTCCATCCAACCACGCAGCCCGTGCGCTGCCCCCCACGGGCGGGGTCACCGCCATAGGGTGGGGCACCGTGTCGTTGGTCACCACACCCGGAGGATGGTTCATGCCCGACGCCTGCCAGGAGCCGCAGGGATGAGCGCGGTCATCGAGATCGCCGGTCTCCGCAAGACGTTCCACACCCTGCGCCAGGGGCGCCGGGTCGCCGCCGACGGTTTCGACCTGCTGGTCGAGTCGGGGCAGATCCACGGTTTCCTCGGGCCGAACGGCTCGGGCAAGACCACCACGCTGCGCGCCCTGCTCGGGCTGGTGCGGGCCGACGCCGGCCGGATGAGCGTGCTCGGGGCCAGTTCCCCGCAGCGGCTGCCGGAGGTGGCCGGGCGGGTCGGCGCGATCGTCGAGAGTCCGCAGTTCTTCGGCAACTTCACCGCCCGCCGTACGCTGCGGCTGCTCGCGGTGGCCGGGGGCGTGCCCACCGGCCGGGTGGACCAGGTGCTGGAGCAGGTCGGCCTGCGGGATCGGAGCGAGGAGCGGGTCAAGGGCTACTCGCTGGGCATGAAACAGCGGCTGGCCGTCGCGTCGGCGCTGCTCAAGAGCCCGGAGCTGCTGATCCTCGACGAGCCGGCCAACGGGCTGGACCCGGCCGGTATCCGGGAGATGCGGGACCTGATGCGCACCCTCGCGGCGTCCGGGGTGACCGTGCTGCTGTCCAGCCACATCCTGGCCGAGATCCAGCTGATCTGCGACCACGTGACGATCATCAGCCGGGGCCGGCGGGTGGCGTACGGGCGGGTGGAGGAGGTGCTGGACGGCTTCGACCAGCACGAGTGGCAGGTCCGGGTGGCCGAGCCGGAGCGCGCCGTGGAGTTGCTGGCCCAGGCCGGCATGTCGGTCACCGCCCATCCCGAGCACCTGTTGGTCGCCGGGGTCGACGACCCGGAGCTGATCAGCCGCACGCTGGGCGAGCAGGGTCTCTGGGTGCGGGAGCTGATCCCGCTCCGCCCGGACCTGGAGAGCGTCTTCCTGGAGCTGACCGGCACGACCCCGCACCCCACGGTGCCCCGGCAGGTGGACGGGTCACTACGCCCACCGGCCGGATCGGACGACGTGGTGATCGACCTCGACGCGCGCGAGAGCCAGGAGGTGGACGCGTGAACCTGGTCCGTGCCGAGTTGGAGCGGCTGACCGCCCGCCGCTTCGTGCAACTGATGGTGGTGCTGCTGCTGGTCGCCTTCGCGGTGACCGCGGGGACCACGCTGGCCGGCTCACACCAGCCCTCCGCCGAGGAGTTGAGCCGGGCCCGGGCGCAGGCCGCGGAGCAGATCGCGCAGCTGGAGGCGGCGCACGATCGCTGCCTCGCCATCAAGGCCGGGACCGTGGAGCCGCAGGAGCACGACTACGTGCCCAAGGACTGCGCCGAGGTGGACCCGGGGCGGATGGAGCGGTTGCCGACCACCTCGGACTACCTCAGTGGAGTGTTCGTCTTCGCCACCGAGGCCAAGCCGCTGCTCTACTTCCTGATCGCGTTCCTGGTGCTGTTCGGCTTCCTGGTCGGGGCCTCCTACATCGGCGCCGATCTGAACTCGGGCGGCGTGGTCAACCTGCTGCTGTGGCGACCCCGCCGGTGGGCGGTACTCGGCGCCAAGCTCGGCACGCTGCTCGCCGGGCTGCTGGTGTTCTCCGCAGTGGCGTCGGCGGCGTATCTGACGGTGTTCTGGCTGATCGGCCAGACGGTCGGTTACCCCGGCCCGATGGACGGGTCGTTCTGGGCGTCGCTGGGCGCCCAGCACGGGCGGGGGATGGCGCTGGTGCTGATCGCCGCGGCGGTCGGCTTCGCCATCGCGACGCTGGGCCGGCACACCGCCGCGGCGCTCGGCACGGTGGCCGCGTACCTGGTGGTGTGGGAGCTAGGGGCGCGGCTGGTGCTGCAGATCCTCGACGCGGCCCGTCCGGACCAGTGGATGCTCTCCAGCTACCTGGGCGCCTGGCTCAGCGGTGAGGTCGAGTTCTGGGACCGCAGCGCCTGCCACGGCGACATCTCCGGCTTCTGCGAGGGCCTGTACACCCTGACCTGGCGGCCCGGGCTGGCGGTGCTGCTCGGGTTGGCCGTGGTGCTGGTCGGGGCCGCGTTCGCCGCGTTCCGCCGCCGTGACCTGATCTGAGCCGGGCCGGTGCGGCCCGCGGCGACGGGGGCCGCACCGGCAACTCCTTGCAGACGATCGCCAGCTCGTGAAGAATTCCTTCACATGGCGGCGTGGGCGACGACGGGCGGACGGTCAACCGACCGTCGAGCCGAACACCTCGTCGCGCACCGCGTCGAGCGCGGTGCGCAGCGCCCCGCGCAGGATCGGCTCCTCGGTGAGCCCGGTGGTGACCACCCGCGGCCGGACCAGGGTGATCGCCGCCACCTCGTGCTGCACCCGCTCGGCCAGCGCCGCCCCGCCCGCCTGCCCCACGTCGCCGGCGAGCACCACCAACGGCGGGTCGAGCACCACGCAGGTGCTGGCCACCCCGAGGGCCAGCCGCCGGGCCAACTCGTCCAGCATCGGCCCGCCGGCCGTGCCGGCGGCGATGGCGGCACGCACCGCGTCGGCCGCACTCTCCGCGGCGAAGCCCTGCTCGGCGGCCACCGCACGGACCGCGTCGGCGCCCGCGAGCTGCTGGAACGCCGGCTTGGCCCGCTTCGAGACGTCCCGCGGAATGGGTACGCCGGGCACCGGCAGGTAGCCGATCTCGCCGGCCGCGCCGCTGCTGCCGTGGTGCAGCCGGCCACCGAGCACGATCGCCAGGCCGACGCCGGCGCCCACCCAGACCAGGACGAAGTCCGAGACGCCCTGCGCCGCGCCGGACTGGGCCTCGGCGACGGCGGCCAGGTTGACGTCGTTCTCGAAGACCACCGGGGTGTGCAGGTCCTCGCGGAGCGCGGCGAGCAGGCCGCGGTGCCAGCGCGGCAGGTTGAACGCGAAGGTGATGTCGCCGGTGCCCGGGTCCACCAGGCCGGGGGTGCCGAGCACGATCCGCCGTACGCTCGACAGCTCCGCGCCGGCGCTGCTCGCCGCCTCGACCACCGCGTTGTGCACCACGCCCACCGGGTCGTCGGTGTCCTTCGTCGACTGCTCGACCCGGCCGATCACCGCCCCGGTGATGTCGGCGCAGGCCGCCACCACCCGCTCGGCGTCGACGTCCACGCCGACCACGTACGCGCTGCCGGGCCGGACCGCGTAGAGCTGGGCGTTCGGGCCCCGCCCGCCGGCCTGCTCGCCGACCCGGGTGACCAGGCCGCGCTCTTCCAGCCGCTCGACGAGCTGGGACGCGGTCACCTTGGAGAGCCCGGTCAGCTCGCCGAGCCGGGCCCGGGTGAGCGGCCCGCGTTCGAGGAGCAGTTCCAGCGCCGCGCGGTCGTTGAGCGCCCGCAACAGGCGGGGGGTGCCGGGCAGCCGGGTCGCACTCATGCCAGGTCCTCTATTTTCAGTAAAGTTTGCTAACCACAAAAAGTCCTGCCGAGGGGTGTCCGCTAGCGTATCGGCCGCTCCGATCCGGAGTCGTCGGACGACCCGGCAGGGAAAGGGGAAACTCGTGGGCCTGGATCCAGGACTCCGTCGGCTGGCGCTGGGCACGTTGCTGGCCGCGTACCCCGGCCCGGTCCCGCCCGACTGGGCGGTGGACCTGCTCGCCGAAGGGCTCGCCGGGCACACCCTGTTCGGCACCAACATCCACGACCCGGCCCAGGTGGCGGCGACCACCGCCGAGCTGCGCGCCGGCCGCCCGGACGCGATCATCGCGATCGACGAGGAGGGCGGCGACGTCACCCGGCTGGCCCACGCCACCGGCAGCCCGTACCCGGGCAACGCGGCGCTCGGCGCGGTCGACGACGTGACGCTGACCCGCCAGGTGTACGCGGCGATCGGCGCCGAACTGGCCGCGCTCGGCATCACCCTCGACCTGGCGCCGACGGTCGATGTGAACACCGCCGACGAGAACCCGGTGATCGGCACCCGCTCCTTCGGGGCCGACCCACTCCGGGTGGCCGCCCACTCGGCCGCCGCAGTGGCCGGCCTCCAGTCCGCCGGCGTCGCCGCCTGCGCCAAGCACTTCCCCGGCCACGGCGCGACCGTCGCCGACTCGCACTACGAACTGCCCACCGTCGACGTGCCCCCGGCGGTGCTGCGCGCGCGGGACCTGCCGCCCTTCGCCGCGGTGGTCGACGCCGGGGTACGCGCCGTCATGACCGCGCACATCCGGGTGCCGGCGCTGACCGACGACGGTCCGGCCACGTTCAGCCGGGCCGTCCTGGTCGACCTGCTGCGCGGCGAGTACGGCTTCACCGGCGCCGTGATCACCGACGCGCTGGAGATGAAGGGGGCCGCGCTGGCCGCGGGCGGGGTCGGTCCGGCCGCCGTACGCGCGCTGGCCGCCGGCGCGGACCTGCTCTGCATCGGCGCCAAGGTGGACGCCGACCTGGTGGAGTTGGTGGTCGAGGAGATCGTCGGCGCGCTCGGCGACGGTCGGCTGGACCGGGCCCGGGTCGAGGAGGCGGCGGGCCGTGCCGCCGAACTGGCCGCCTGGACCGGGACGGCCGGCACGCCGACCAGCGGCCCGGACGGCCTCGGCTACGCCGCCGCCCTGCGCGCGGTACGCGTCGAGGGCGACGTCACCGGCCTGACCGCGCCGCTGGTGGTGCAGGTGCACGCCGCCTCGACCATCGCCGAGGGCCGGGTGCCGTGGGGGCTCGGGCCGCACCTGGCCCGGGCCGAGGAGGTCCGCGCCGTCGCGGGCGAGACCGACCCGGACGAGCTGCGCCGGCGGGCCGGGGACCGACCCATCGTGCTGGTCGGCCGCCACCTGCACCGGCTGCCCGGGGCGCGGGAACTGGTCGAGGCGCTGGCTGCCGCGCACCCGGTGACCGTGGTGGAGATGGGCTGGCCGGGTGCCTGGCGGCCCGCCGGCGCCCGCGCCTTCGTCACCACGTACGGCGCCAGCCACGCCAACGGCCGGGCCGCGGCGGAGGTGCTCGGCCTGACCGGCTGAGCCGCCCCACCGCGGCGATCGCCCGCCGAGCGCGGGCCGGGCCCTCCGCTCGGCGTCGTTGTGTCGGACGCCCCCGCCGGGCGCTGCCCACACGGGCGCCCGCCCGGTGAGCGTTCGTGGGCGACGGACTGGTGACTGTGCGGCCCTACAGAGCTGATGGCGCAAACGATTCAGCCCGGTCGCCCGGGCCGAGTCGTTCACGCCATCAGCTCGAAAGGGCCCGACGAGGACCACCTCCGCCGGACCGATCCGTTCACGTCATCAAGTTCGTAGCGCCGGGCAGGCAGCTCCGACGGCATGCTTTCCGACTTCGCCGACCGCCGGCTCCCCTTCGCAGCGTCGCGGCGGGGCCCTTCGACGGGATCGGTTGCGCCTTCCCGACCGCCGCCTCCCCGGCGCGGCCGGTGGTTCGGCCGCGCGGTCTCGCGTCGACGCCGCCCCTCTCTTGAACACGTTCAAATCCTGTCGTACGCTGAGCGCGACCTCGATTTGAACGCGTTCAAGAAGGGCGACGAGATGGACGTGAAGGTCTGGATGTACCTGGCCTACCTCGCGGTCAGCATTGGTCTGACCGTCTGGGTGGCCCGGGCGCTGTCCCGCAACGGGTTGGTCTTCCTGGAGGACGTCTTCGCCGACAAGCGGCTGGCGGACGCGGTCAACAGCCTGCTGGTGGTCGGCTTCTACCTGCTCAACCTCGGCTACGTGACGGTGGCGATGAAGGAGGCCGACGCGGTGGGCACCACCAGCCAGGCGCTGGAGGAACTGTCCATGAAGGTGGGGTGGGTGCTGCTGGTCCTCGGCGCGCTGCACTTCTTCAACGTGTTCGCGCTCGGCCGGTACCGGCGCGGTCGGCTCCGCCAGCAGGCGGCCGCCGCCCACCCACCGCTCGCCCCGGTGGGCTACCTGCCCGCGCAGCCCGGCGCCCGGCCGGTCAACCCCGCGGGCTTGGCGCCCCAGGCCGGCCCGACACCATCCAGCGGGCCCACGCCACCGGCCGGCCCGACGCCACCGGTGCGATGACGCTCGTACCAGGCGGACCGGCGGATCCCACCGGGCACGGGGCCGGTGGGATCCGCTGGTTCACCGTCCTCTACGACGCGCACTGCCCGCTGTGCCGGGCCGCCCGGCAGTGGCTCGCGTCGCGCGCTCAGCTCGTACCCCTGGAGTTCGTGCCGGCCGGCTCGGCGGAGGCCCGGCGGCGCTTCCCCGGGCTGGACCACGACGCGACCCTGCGGGACCTGACCGTGGTGGCCGACACCGGCGCGGTGTACGCGGGCGACGGTGCCTGGTTCGCCTGCCTCTGGGCGCTGGCCGACCACCGCCGGACCGCGGACCGGCTGGCCCGCCGCGACCTGCTGCCGCTGGCGCGGCGGGTGGTGGCGACCGCCTCCTCGGTACGCGAACTGGTCCGCCAGCCCTGGCCGGACCCGGGATACGGTGACCACGATGACCGAGCAGACTGCGTCGACGACCGGTGCGGATGGCCCGACCACCGGGGCGACGGCCCGGGGTGAGCAGACCCGGCAGCTGATCCTGGACACCGCGATGCGGCTGTTCCGCGAGCGGGGCTATGCCCGCACCACCATGCGGGCGATCGCCCAGGAGGCTGGCGTGGCGGTGGGCAACGCCTACTACTACTTCGGCTCGAAGGAACACCTGATCCAGGAGTTCTACGCGGGCACCCAGCACGAGCACCGGGCGGCGGCCGCGCCGACGCTGGCCCGGGAGCGGGAGTTCGCCGCCCGGCTGGCCGGGGTGCTGCACGCCGGGGTGGACGTGCTGACGCCGTACCACTCGTTCGCGGCCACCTTCTTCAAGACGGCGGCGGAGCCGACCTCGCCGCTCAGCCCGTTCTCGTCGGAGTCGTCCGAGCCACAGGAGGCGTCGATCGCGCTCTTCCGCGAGGTGCTGGAGGGCTCCACCGCCCGGGTGGACGCCGAACTGCGGCCGGCGCTGCCGGAGCTGCTCTGGCTGGCGTACATGGGCGTGGTGCTCTACTGGGTGCACGACCGCTCGCCGGGGCAGGTGAAGACGCGGCAGTTGATCGACGGTGCGGTGCCGCTGGTCGATCGGCTGGTGGGGCTGTCCCGGCTCCGGGTGCTGCGCCCCGTGACCCGCCAGGTGCTCACCCTCATCCACACGCTGCGTCACTGACCAGCGAAGGCCGCCAGCTCCGACTAAACCGCAGGTCAAGTCCATTACCGGACAGCACCCAACCGCCGATCACCCCTTGCTACGGCAGCAGGCCAACACTTAGCGTTACCCGTGACGGGGCCTGGGAGGAGAGGCTGCGGACCGTGGATCCGGCCCGGGATTCACGGTCCGCGCCCACCCGTATCCGCGCCCACCGGTGGTCAGCGGGGGAAGACGCCGTACGAGGTCCAGCCCCGGTCCGGGAAGCCGGCCGCCTCGGCCACCCGGGCTGAGGCGTGGTTGTCGAAGTTGTGCAGATAGGTGGGCACCGCTCCCTCGTCGAGCACCCGCCGGGCCGCCTGCGCGACCAGCCGCCGGGCCAGCCCTCGTCCCCGGGCGCCCGGCACCGTGCCGACGGCCAGCTCGTGCCCGTACGTGTCGTGCCGCTTGATCCCCGCGCCGGCCAGGTACCGCCCGTCGGCGTCGCGTACCACCAGCACCTCCCCGTCGAAGAGCCGCAGCCAGGGCGGCAGACCGGGCGCGGTCGGCGGGATCCACTCGCCGGCGTCGGGCAGCGGTGCCGGGGCGGTGCTCCACCGGAACCTGCCGGCGTGGGTGGTGAACTCCGGCAGCCCGACCGCCGCCGGCAGGGCGGGCAGCAGCTCGTCGAGCGGCCGCGCGGACCCGAGGGCCCGGACCGCGGGCACCCGGTCGGGTGGCACCGAGAGGATCGCACAGTCGGGCGACGCGACAGCGAGGGCGGGCCGCAGCCGGCCGTCCCAGGCCGGCCGGGCCCGGCGGTGCGAGCGGACCACGTGCAGCCCGGGCCCGGCCGGCCACTGCCCCAGCCAGGTCGCCAGGTGCAGGAACAACCGCCGGTCCAGCACGCGGCACACCTCCTCGCCTGGCCGCCACGCTTGTCGTGATCACGGTACGCCCGCCCCGGCCGTAAGTAACTCGCAATAGATCCACTAACCGGTCCGTCGATACGCTGACCCCCACGACGGGAGGTACGCGGTGGCGCAGCGGGTACTGGTGGTCGACGACGACCGGACGGTCGCCGACGTGGTCTGCCGCTACCTGGAGCACGCGGGCTACGAGGTGAGCCACGTCGGGGACGGGGCCGCCGCGCTCGCCGCCGTGGCCCGGCACCCGCCCCAGCTGGTGGTGCTCGACCTGATGCTGCCGGTGCTGGACGGGCTGGAGGTGTGCCGACGGCTGCGCGAGCGGCCGGACAGCTTACCCATCGTCATGTTGACCGCGCGCGGCGACGAGGCCGACCGGATCCTCGGCCTGCAACTGGGCGCGGACGACTACCTGAGCAAGCCGTTCTCCCCCCGGGAACTGGTGCTGCGGGTCCGCTCCGTGCTGCGCCGGGTCGGCGGCGAGCCGCCCGGCGTACCCGCCGAGGTGCTGACCGACGACGGCCTGGCGGTGGAGACCGGGCCCCGGGTGGCCCGGCTGCACGGCCGGGAGCTGACCCTGACGCTGCGCGAGTTCGACCTGCTGGCGCACCTGATGCGGCACCCGGCGCGGGCGTTCCGAAGGGCCGAACTGCTGGAGCGGGTGTGGGGCTGGAGCTTCGGCGACCAGTCCACCGTGACGGTCCACGTGCGACGACTGCGGGAGAAGATCGAGGCGGACCCGGCGAACCCGCGCCGGATCGTCACCGTCTGGGGCATCGGCTACCGCTATGAGCCGGGCGATGCGTGACCTGGCGCTGATCTTCGGGGTGGCGCTGGTCGCGGCGCTCGGCGTCGGGCTGGTCGGCGCGATCGCCCTGCGGCTGTTGCGTGGGCGGTCGATCATCGGACACATCGTCGTGCTGCTGACCGTCACGGTGAGCGCGGTGGTGGCCGGGGTGGCGGTGGTCGCCGAGGCGATGTTCCTCTCCCCGCACGACCTGGAGGTGGTGCTGATCACCGTCTCGGCCGCCGCGGTGGTGAGCCTCGCGGTCGGCTGGCTCTTCGGCCGCCGGCTGGCCGCCGCCGCGGTCTGGGCGGACCAGGCGCGGGAGCGGGAGCGGCGGATCGAAAAGGGCCGCCGGGACCTGGTCGCCTGGGTCTCGCACGACCTGCGTACCCCGCTCGCCGGCCTGCGGGCGATGGCCGAGGCGCTGGAGGACGCGGTGGTCCACGACCCGGGGACGGTGGCCGAATACCACCGCCGGATCCGGTTGGAGACCGACCGGATGACCCGGCTGGTGGACGACCTGTTCGAGCTCTCCCGGATCAACGCGGGCGCGCTGCGGCTGTCGCTGTCCGCGGTGCCGCTCGGCGACGTGGTCTCGGACGCCCTGGCCAGCACCGCGCCGCTGGCCGCCGCCCGGCGGATCCGGCTGGTGGCCGCCGAGTCGGGCTGGCCGACGGTGGCCGCGAGCGAGCCGGAGCTGGCTCGGGTGGTGGGCAACCTGCTGCTCAACGCGGTCCGCTACACCCCGGAGGACGGCACCGTACGGGTGGATGCCGGCCGCGACTCCGACATCGCGTGGCTGGCCGTGACGGACACCTGCGGTGGCATCCCCGAGGGGGACCTGCCCCGCCTGTTCGACGTGGCGTTCCGGGGTGAGCCGGCGCGGACCCCGAGCGCCGGCAACGGCGGCGTCGAGGGATCGGGCGGGCTGGGGCTGGCCATCGTCCACGGTCTGATTGACGCGCACGGCGGGCGGGTAGACGTACAGAACGTCGCCGGCGGCTGCCGATTCGTCGTCCGGTTACCGGCGACGGGAACCTGACGCATCGACGCTGCGTCATATCCATTTCCATACATGGACAAATTTCTTTGGGACGGTAAGGGTCATGCCGAATCAGCCGAATGACCGGTACCAGCAGGAAATTGAGCGCAGCTGGCCGGCTGCCGGGCCGGCCGAAGGGTTTCCGGCGCAGCCGGCCCACCGGGAGGCCCGGAGCGCCGGCCAGCTCTCCTGGGCGGAGCTGAACGCGCTGCCGGCCGGCACCTCGACCCGGCACGGCCTCAACAGCCGCTGACGTCCGGCCCGCCGGACGGGGCGGCGGCGACACACCCGGGCGCTCCACCCGGGATCTTCGCACATGTGTGCGGTAGCGTCTTGTGGTCCGAATCCCGGTCTACGACAGGAGAAGCTCCGCGCATGGGCAAGAAGACGATCCACGTCTCCGACTTCAGTGGCACGGTGCTGCGCGCCGACGACGAGGTGGTCAAGGTCGTCGTGCTGGAGCACCCTGACCTGGTCGCCGGGCCCGTGCAACTGGACGCCACTCCCGTCGAGGTGGAGAGCATCGACGACGCGGCGCTCGACGTGGCGGTGGTCGAGATCCACGACAAGCACGGCGGCGGCGAGCCGCGCCGGGTGGTGCTGACCGCCAGCGAGTTCGACGCGATGGCGACCGACGTGCCGATGGCGCAGCTCCTGCGTACCGCCGAGCGGGTCAAGCCGCCGAAGGCACGGCGGAGCGCGGAGAAGGTCGACTACGGCACCATCGAGCACGCCGGGAAGCCGCATCGCGGCCGGGTCACCGAGGAAGAGGCCCGGCTGGTGCGCGAGCGCCTCGACGAGGTCAACAAGCGACTCGCCGACGCCGGCATCCGCCAGATCGACCCGGCCGACCCGGAGCACGCCGAGCGGTACGGCTTCCCCATCGCCGACTGACAGCCCCGCCACGCCGGGTACGCGCCCCGAGCCGCGTACCCGGCCGGCGGTACCCGTGCCGTCGGTGCCCGCCATGGGCACCGTCGTGCCAGCTCCGACTCTGCCGGCCGGGAATCGTCCGGGGCTCCCCCCAGGCGGGGGAGCCGGATCCCCCGCGGGCGGATCAGCGCCGCCGCGCGATCTCGGCGAGGGCGCCGCTGACCGCTGCCTCCATGGTGGTTTTCTCCAGCCCCAGGCCGGTCAGCACCCCGTCGCCGCCCTCCTCCTCGATGAGAGCGAGCAGGAGGTGCTCGGTACCGATGTAGTTGTGGCCGAGCCGCAGCGCCTCCCGGAAGGTGAGCTCCAGGACCTTCTTGCCGCGCGCGTCGTAGGGAATCAGATCCGGGAGCTGGTCGGCCTTGGCCGGCAGAGCCGCGGTGAGCACCTCCCGCAGCCGCTCCTGGGGTACGCCCTGCGCCTCGATCAGCCGGGCGGCGAGCCCGTCCGGCTCGGCGAGCAGGCCGAGGGCGAGATGTTCCGGACCGATCTCGGCGTTGCCGGCGGTACGCGCCTCCTCCTGCGAGGCCAGCACCACGTTGCGCGCCCGCGTGGTGAAGCGGCCGAACCCGGCGTTCGGGTCGAGCGCAGCGGCCGTCTCGGCCTTCGCCGCGGACCGCTTCTGGGCGGCCTGCTTGCTGACCCCCATGCTGCGGCCGATCTCCGTCCAGGAGGCGCCCGAGCGCCGGGCCTGGTCGACGAAGTGGCCGATCAGGTGGTCGGCGATGTCGCCCAGGTGGTCGGCCACCAGCACGGCGTCGGCGAGCTGGTCCAGCGCGTCGGCGTGCGCCTTCTTGATGCCTTCGATCAGGTCGTCGAGGCGTACGGGATGGGTCATCTTCAAAGGCTCCGTCATACGTCAACCATAAGTTGACGGCCGCCCAGCGTCAACCACTGGTTGACGGGGTGGGAGCGCAGCCGGCCCCCCGGCTTTTCAGCCGGTCGGGTCAACGGCGGTTACGACCACACCGCAAGTTCGTTCAGCTCGGCTATCTCATAACCGCGCTGCTGGGACAGCCGGACGTACCTGGCGTTGACTCCGGCCGGCAGGGCGACCTTGAGGAAACGCGACCAGCTGGCCTCGGCCCGTTGCGACCAGGCGCTTCCGTCGTCGCTCGTTTCGATCACGACCGGGCTGGAAGCGGACAGGCCATGCGCGAAAACCGCCGCGACCGGACGGCGGGCACCGAGGTCGATCTGCAGGAAGATATTGGCTTGGCAGGCTTTTGCCGAGCTGGTCGGCTGAGGGGTTGACGGGACCTCGGAGCCGTTCATTGGCTGGCACCCCTGGTGCCGATAGGACGGTCCGTACGCGCCGTCGGTCAGGGAACACGGTACGAGGGGTATCGGCCGGCCCCGCTGGTCGGCGACCGCGCACTCCTGGTCACGTGACCGGGGCGGCCCGAGAGCCCCGACCAACCCGACGCGCTGACTGTCATGGAGCGTGGTGAAGGTCGTGCCGTTGTCCCTGACCTGGGCGGTGGCAGTGAGGTAGAGGTAGCCCCGCAGATCCCCGATGGCCCGCGCGTCCAACGCCTCGCCCGGCCGCACGTCCTCGGCCTCCCACACCACGTCGTTGGCTTCGTTGTCGGCGACTGCGGTGGCCTTGTACCGCGGGGATGCTCGATCCGTCAGGGCTGGACGGCCCGACCACTTCACGCTGACCTCTCTGGGGTCTGGACGTACGGCCAGGTCCGCCGGCTCCCAGAAGGCAAGCGCCGGTACGACGAGCTGGGTGCGCTGGATCTTGAACCGGGCATGCAGCGCCGGCCCGCTCGCCGTATCGCCAGGAAGTTGGGCGCTGAGCCCCATGGTCGACGCGGTATTGAACGTGCCCTGGGTATCCCGACCGGTGAGCCGGAACGTGTACGTGCCGGCACTGTCGGTCTTCGCCTTACGGACGCCCTTGCACACGTCCACGGCGCGAGCCAGACACAGCAGCCCAAGACTCGTGACCGTGGCCAAGATGCCGCCGACGACCTCTGCGGCGTCCGGTTCCTTGTAGAGCACGACGCTCACCCCGGCCGCCGGTGCACCGTCGGATCGAGTCAGCCGCCCGGAAACAGTCACCTCGGCGTCGTCAGGAACCTTGCTGGCCGTACAACCCGCGACGAGCAGGGCAACCAGGGTGAAAGAAGCGACCAGCCGGCGGCGAAGAATGGGACCGGAGGCTCGCATGACGGAATCGTATAGTGAAATGCGTTTCCACCGCTCTCACCCCGCGATGGATGCTCAGCGGAAAGCGGTCAGGCCCGGTCCACGTGGTCCGGGCCTGACTGTGTTACTGCTGGTGCGCCGCCAGGGACTCGAACCCCGAACCCGCGGATTAAGAGTCCGCTGCTCTGCCAGTTGAGCTAGCGGCGCTCGCTGGCAACGGGGAGAAACGGTAACACGCCCCCGACCGGAGACGGCGGGAGTACCCGCACCCGCTACGGGCGGATCACCCGTGGGTGCAAAGCCAGGAAACCGACCTTGCGGCGTTCCTATGCTGGTCCCGGCCGGCGCATGCGGGTCAGGCGACCGAGGCTGGGGAAGGACGATGTCATGGCCATGCTGAGCCGCCGGGACATGCTCAAGCTCGGCGTCCTGGGGACCGCCGCGGCGACGTTACCGTTCGAACGCGGCGCCACGGCGGCCAACGGCGTGAGCCGCATCGCGGAGAGCAGGCTGCCCGCGCCCTTCACCGTTCCGTTCGCGTCGCCGCCGGTGGCGAGGCCGGTCTGGCGGGCCACCGACGACGGCTACGACTTCTACGAGATCAAGCAGCAGGCCACCCAGGCGGAGGTCCTGCCCGGGTACAAGAGCGACCTCTGGGCCTACAACGGGGTCCCGGCCGGCCCGACGATAAAGGTGCGGCGCGGGCGGCCCGCGGTGGTCCGCCAGATCAACAACCTGCCCGGCCGGCACCCGACGCTCGGCTACCAGGTGATGACGTCGACCCACCTGCACGGCTCGGGCTCGTTGCCGCAGTACGACGGATATGCCAACGACGTCACCGGGCCGGGCCAGTGGAAGGACTACCACTACCCGAACCACCAGGATGCTCGGACGCTGTGGTATCACGACCACGGCCTCCACCACACCGCGGAGAACGCCTACATGGGCCTCGCGGCGATGTACATCATGACCGACGAGTTGGAGCAGGGCCTGCCGATCCCGCACGGCGACTACGACGTGCCGCTGATCATCCAGGACACGATGTTCGACGAGCGCGGCAGCATGATCTACGACGACCACGGCCACTCCGGGCTCTACGGCGACGTGATCCTGGTCAACGGCAGGCCCTGGCCCGTGATGAAGGTGGAGCGCCGCAAGTACCGCTTTCGTTTCTTGAACGCCTCGCTGTCCCGCGGGTACACCTTCCGGCTCAGCACCGGTGACCCGTTCTGGATCATCGGCACGGACGGCGGCCTGATGCAGTTCCCTCAGCGGACCACGACGTTCCGGCAGAGCATGGCCGAGCGGTACGAGGTCGTCATCGACTTCGCCACGTACCGCACTGGTGAGCGGATCGTCCTGGAGAACCTCGGGGTGCAGAACGCCGTCGACTACGACGGCACCCGGAACGTGATGGCCTTCGACGTGGTCGGCGATGCCACCGATCTGCGCGGCAACGCGATCCCGGACCTGCTCAACCCGAAGCCGCCGGCGATGGACCTGGTCGAGACGCCGAACCTGAGGACCCGCCGGTTCGAGTTCGTGCGGGCCGACGGCCAGTGGGCGATCAACGGCAAGACCTGGCACGACGCGGCGGACTCCGGGTACGAGTACGTGTGGGCGGACCCGGGCCTGAACGACACCGAGATCTGGGAGTTCGTCAACACCTCGGGCGGCTGGTTCCACCCGGTGCACGTCCATCTGATCGACTTCAAGATCCTGGATCGCAACGGCAAGCCGCCGTTCGACTACGAGCTCGGTCCCAAGGACACCGTGTACGTGGGCGAGAACGAGACGGTACGGGTCATCGCAAGGTTCGGGCCGCACCAGGGCAAGTACATGATCCACTGCCACAACCTGGTGCACGAGGATCACGACATGATGGCCCAGTTCCGGGTGGGGCCTCCCGGCGGGGGCGATGACCCGGTCAAGGCCGCCCCCTGCCGTGACCTGCCCGCCCCGGAGTTGTGACGGCCGAAACCTTCACGTCCCCAGAAATGACGTCTGGGCACCCATCCGTTGAGGATGAATGCCCAGATGTTTGCTGGTGCGCCGCCAGGGACTCGAACCCCGAACCCGCGGATTAAGAGTCCGCTGCTCTGCCAGTTGAGCTAGCGGCGCTCGCTGGCAACGGGGAGAACATTAGCACGGCCCCCGACCCGGGTTCCAATCCGATCCCGGGCTCCCCCCTTCGGCCGAGCTTAACGGGCAGAACCGTACAAAATCTCCCGCCCGCAGGCGCAAGGGGCCCAACGCCATGGCAGCGATACGGCACGATGTGCGCCAGGCACGCGAGAACAGAGGTGGGGATGGGCAGGTTCGGGCGGGCCGGGGCGATGCTGGGCGCTCTGGTTCTCACGGCGTCGCTGGCACTGACCGGCTGCGGGGGCGACGAGAAGAAGCCGGCAGCCGGGGCTGACGGGCAGCAGCAGGTCGTACCGGGCGCCATAGCGGGCAGCCCGACCAGCGAACCGGCGGGCACAGCTGCGGCACCGTTGAAGGTGAACCCGACCGACGGGTCGGACAAGCGCCCGGTCAGCACCGAGATCAGCGCGACCGTTCCCGGCGGCGGGAAGGTGTCGGAGGTGGTGCTCACCGCGGCGAACGGCACCACCGTGGCGGGCCGGCTGCGGCGCGACGGCTCTTCCTGGGTGCCCTCCGCCCCGCTGAAGTACGCCACCCGGTACACCGCCACGGTCACCGGCACCGGCACCGACGGCCAGACCCACCAGGGCACCAGCACCTTCACCACGATGGCCAAGCCGAAGTCGATGATCGGCTCCGGGCTCTACCTGTTCAGCGGCAAGACGTACGGCGTGGCGATGCCGGTGGTCGCCGAGTTCTCGCCGGGCATCCCGAAGAAGGACCGGGCCGCGGTGCAGAAGCGGATGTTCGTGCAGACCGATCCGCCGCAGCCGGGCGCGTGGCACTGGGTCGACAACGGCACGCAGGCGTACTACCGGGCACCGGAGTACTGGAAGCCGGGCACCACGATCACCGTACGGCTGGCGCTGGCCGGGATCCCGCTGAGCAACGGCCGCTACGGCAACGTCGACCGGAGCGCGACCGCGAAGATCGGGCGCGCCTTCGAGATGAAGGTCGACAACGCGACCAAGAAGATGAGCGTGTACGAGAACGGCGCCCTGGTCCGCACCCTGCCGGTGAGCCTCGGCAAGAAGAGCACCCCCTCCTCCAGCGGCACCATGGTGGTGATGGAGAAGAAGGAGTCGACGGTCTTCGACACCCGGGACGACCCGGACCCGCAGAACCGGTACGTCACGAAGATCGACTTCGCTCAGCGGATCACCTGGGGTGGCGAGTACATCCACGCCGCGCCCTGGTCCGAGGGCGTGCAGGGGCGTCGGAACGTGTCGCACGGCTGCGTGAACGTCTCGATGGCGAGCGGACGGTGGCTGTTCGGCCAGACCCTGGTCGGCGACCCGATCACCGTCCGGGGCACCGAGCGGAAGCTGGCGCCGGGCAACGGCTGGACGGCGTGGAGCATGAACTGGTCGCAGTTCGTCGCGGGCAGCGCGCTGCCGGTGCCCGACGGGGGTTCGGGACCGGCCTTCTGAATGATCGGCGGCGGCGCGGTGGCACCCGCCGGGCCACCGCCTGCGGCCGTCAGGCCGCGCCGGACCGAGGCAGAGACGAGCCCGGTTCATGAAGCGCCGTAACATACCCGAATCGTTACGTCGCGCCCGGCGTGTTTCGGTTCACTTCCGGCAACGGGTAAGGGTACCCGCGCGTCTGTAGAGGACGATGGGACCGGGGATGACGACTGTGGGGGAACCATGCGAGCTAGCCAGGATGAGTTGATCCGGCGCGGCACCGCCCGGCGCGGCACGGGGCGCCGGATGTTCGCTGCCGCGGTGCTCGCCGCCGCGATGGCGCTGACCTCCGCCTGCACCGGCGGCGGTGGCGGCGGCGACAAGCCGTCGAGCTGGCATGGCGGGGAGGAGGGCCCGAAGGCGGCCGCCACCATCAGCGAGCCCGTGGCCGACGCCAAGGACGTGCCCGCCTCGACCGCCATCACCTTCACCACGAAGGAGGCGAAGGAGACCGCCGTCGAGCTCAAGGACTCCGCCGGCACGGTCGTCGAGGGCGCGCTCGCGGAGGACGGGAAGAGCTGGCTCCCCGCCGGTGCCCTGAAGTACGGCGAGACGTACACCGCGACGGTGACCGCGACCGGCGACGACGGCAAGCCGGCGACGGCGACCAGCACCTTCACCACCATGGCCAAGCCGGGCAAGCAGGTCCGGGTCAGCAGTTTCCTCGCCGACAACCAGGTGGTCGGCGTGGGCATGCCGCTGATCGTCAGGTTCAGCCGGGCCATCCCGCAGGACTACCGGGACGACGTGCAACGCCGGATGACGGTCACCGCGAAGCCGGCCCAGGAGGGCATCTGGCACTGGGCGAGCCCCACCGAGGTGCGCTACCGGCCGAAGACGTTCTGGCGGGCCAACAGCACGGTGTCGTACCGGGTGCAGGCGGGCGGGCTCCCGCTCGGCGACGGCTGGTACGGCCGAGCCGACCTGACCGTCGACATCAAGATCGGCCCGTCGTTCGTCATGACCGTCGAGAACCGCACCAAGCGGATGACGGTCACCAAGGACGGCAAGGTGATCCGGACGATCCCGGTGAGTCTCGGCAAGAAGACCACCCCGTCGTCCAGCGGCACCATGGTGGTGATCGAGAAGCTCCGCAAGACGGTCTTCGACACCCGCGAGGAGCTGGGCCCGGAGGAGGGCTACCGCACCGACATCGACTTCGCCCAGCGGCTCACCTGGGGCGGCGAGTTCATCCACGCCGCGCCCTGGTCGGAGGGGGTGCAGGGCCGGGTCAACGTCTCGCACGGCTGCGTGAACGTCTCGATGAAGGAGGGCGCCTGGCTCTTCGCCAACACCCGGATCGGCGATCCGATCACGGTGAAGGGCACCGAGCGCAAGCTCCAGAACGGCAACGGCTGGACCGACTGGAACATGAGCTGGGACGAGTACGTCAAGGGCAGCGCTCTGCCGTACGAGCCGCCGGCGCAGCCCGGTGACGACACCAGCCCGAGCGCGGACCCGAGCGCCACGCCGAACGCCTGACCAACGCGTACCCGGAGCCCCTTCCCGACGGAGGGGGCTCCGGCGCTTCTCGGCCCTGAAACGGCTGAGGCCCCCTCCCGGAAGAGGGGGCCTCAGTTGCTGGGGTGACTGATGGGAATTGAACCCACGACAACCGGGACCACAACCCGGTGCTCTGCCAACTGAGCTACAGCCACCATGCTCTCCGCGCCGGTCGACCCGGGCGGGGCGCGGACTAATAATAGCCACACCCCTGCCGTCCCCGTCCACCGGGTTCCGGTCGGCCGCCGGGCGGAGGCTCAGAGCTGGGCGGCGATCGCCTTGGCGCTCTCCACGTCCGGGCCGGGCAGCGGGACGAAGATGGTCCGCCGGTAGTACTCCAGCTCCCGGATGCTCTCCCGGATGTCCGCCAGGGCCCGGTGGGCCAGCCCCTTCTGCGGCTGGCCGAAGTACACCCGTGGGTACCAGCGCCGGCAGAGCTCCTTGATCGAGGAGACGTCGATCATCCGGTAGTGCAGGTGCGCGTCGAGGCGGGGCATGTCCCGGGCGATGAACCCACGGTCGGTGGCGATCGAGTTGCCGCACAGCGGCGCGCTGCCGGAGTCCTTGACGTACGTGGTGATGTAGTCGAGCACCATGTCCTCGGCCTCGGCGAGGGTGACCGTGGAACGGCGGGCGGCCTCGGTGAGCCCGGACTTGGCGTGCATGGTCTGCACGATCTCCGGCATCCCGTCCAGCGCCGCGTCGTCGGCGTGGATGACCACGTCCACGCCCTCCCCGAGCACGTTCAGGTCGGGGTCGGTGACGAGCGCGGCGACCTCGATCAGCGCGTCCCGGCCGAGGTCCAACCCGGTCATCTCACAGTCGATCCAGACGAGAAGATCAGCCACCGGATCAGACTACGCGCCACCGATCCGCCCGCGCCTCGGCACCATGGCAGAGATGGACCAGTAGGGTTTGCCCCGTGCCAGCCGAACCTGTCGCACCACCCGCCGTCACCGAGGACGATCCGGGCGGCCGTACGGCCCGTCGGCTCGTCACGGTGGTGGCGCTCGCGGCGGTGCTGCCGGCGCTCTACCTGCCCGGCACGGTCCACGACTTCTTCGACCTGAAGATCTACATGCGGGCGATGGACTGGTGGGCGGCCGGCCACCCGCTCTACGACTACGTCCAGCCGGACCGGGTGCAGGGGGCGCTCTACTTCACCTACCCACCGTTCGCCGCGCTGCTGCTGCGGCCGTTCGCGCTGTTACCGCTCGGCGCCACCGTGACCATCTTCACGGTGCTGACCGTGCTGGGCGTGGTGGTGACGACCCGCTGGCTGGTGATCCCGGTCATCAAGCGGCACGACCTGCCCCGGCTGTTCACCCTCACGGTGGCCGTGCTGCTGGTGTTCGCGGTGGAGAGCACCCGGGAGACCCTCACCTTCGGGCAGATCAACATGCTGCTGGTGGTGCTGATCCTGGCCGACCTGCTCTTCGCCGTACCCGGGGGGCGGTCCTGGGCCGGGGTGGGCGTGGGGTTGGCGGCGGCGCTCAAGCTCTTTCCCGGCATCTTCGTGCTCTACCTGCTGGCCACCCGGCGCTGGCGGGCGGCGGTGGTCGCCTCGGCGACCGCGGCGCTGGCCACCCTGCTGGCCGCGGCGGTGGCGCCGAGCGACTCGTGGCGGTTCTGGACCCACGAGCTGTGGGCGACCGACCGGGTGGGTCGCACCGACTACACCGGGAACCAGTCGCTGTTCGGCCTGCTCAGCCGGATCACCGCCCCGGAGAAGCCGGCTCAGCTGCCCTGGCTGCTGCTGGTCGTCGTGGTCGCCGGGTACGGGCTGTGGCGGGCCGCCCGCGCCGCCCGGGCCGGGGACGCGTTGGTCGGGGTCACCCTGACCGGCCTGGTCGGCGGCCTGGTCAGCCCGATCACCTGGACGCACCACCTGTACTGGTTCATCCCGGCGGTGGTGGTGCTGGTCGACTCGGCGCTGGACGCCGACCGGGGCACGGTGGCGGGTGCCCGGCGGCGCCGCTGGCAGCTCAGCGTCGCGATCGGCGGCGCCTTCGTGATCATCTACGGGGTGGTCACCTTCCTGGACTGGGGGGTGGCGCCGGCGCGTACCGACAGCTTCGGCGAGTTCGTCGCGCGCAACGCGTACGTGCTGCTCAGCCTGGTGCTGCTGGCGGCGCTGCCAACCCGGCGGCCGGCCAGGGACCGGACCGGGGCAAGCTGAAACTTGCACCAAATGGACAGACATCGCGACCAGCGGCGTTCGGCGCTAATCTGGTCACAACTACCTCAAGTTTCTCCCAGGTAGCACCGATTCCCCCGGTGACGGTGGCCCTCCGCGTCGGCAGCGCGGAGGGCCACCCGCCGTTGTCGGCCTGACACAGGGCCGGTTTCCCGAAACCACGCCCCAGGCAGCCGGCCCGAGGGGGTGGCGACACCACGCCGCAGGAAGCCGGCGCTATCCGTCGGCGGGCTCCAGCGCGTCCGGCCCGGCGTCCAGCGGCGACGCCGCCCGTGGCGGGACCTCCACCGGACGGGGGGCCGCCGGCATGGCGGCCGGGGGCCAGGACCACGCCGGATCGGCGGGCAGGTCCGCCAGGGTCTTCGGGCGCCCGCTCGGCACCGGGCCGATCGCGGCCCGGGACCGCGCGGTGGGCGCCGAGCCGACGGCGACCAGCTGCCGCTCCGGCCAGGCCGGCCGCTCCCCCACCCCGTCGGGCGTACCCAGCCCGCTGAGCGAGCTGACCCCGAGCCGTCCGGCGAGCACCGGCACCTGGTCAGGCTCGACGACGAAGACCACCTCGCGCGGGCGGACCGGGCGCAGCAGGAGCAGCACGGCGAGCACCACCAGCAGCACCCCACCGGCGAGCAGCGCCCACGCCATCCCGGGGAACCAGCCGGCGCGCAGCTCGGCACGCAGGTCCAGGGCGAGGTCGGCCCGCGCGTCCGGCCGCATCACCACCAGGCTCAGCGACCGGCCGGCCAGCTCGGCGGGGCTCCACTCCAGCGCGCCGATCCCCTCGCGTGCCCAGAAGCCCTGCTCGGCGGGGACGGTGGCGGCGGTGCCGGCGGTGGCCGGGCCGGCAGGCTCCAGGCGGACCGGCAGCGGGCCGCGGGCCAACGCGACCCGGCTGACGGTGGCGTGCGGGGCGGCCGCCAGCCAGCGGGCCACCTGGTCGGCCGGGGCCAGGCCGAGGAAGGCCGGCCCGTCGGCGGTCCGCGCGATCAGCCGTAGGCGGGCCTGTGCGGTCCGGGCGAAGGGCGCCTCGGCGCGGAGCAGGTCGTCCACGTCGGTGACCACGACGGCCTGCCCGGGCGTGCGGATCGTCTCGAAGCGGGCGCCGAAGCCGCCGTCCGGGTTCGCGTGCCGGGCCGCGGTCCAGAGCCCGGCCCCCACGAGGAGCGCCGGGATTCCCACAGCCAACAGCAGCATGCCGGCGATCGTTCGCACGAACCGCATTCGCGTCCTCTCCCTCGGTAGCCAACCACCCGCCGACCTTACCGACGCGAACCGCACAATCGCCGGATATCCACGGCAAGCACCCCCAGGACCGCAGAAAGCACGCCGGCCCGTCGGAAGATCCGACGGGCCGGCGGCACCTGCGCAGGTCAGGACTTCGGCGTGGGCTCCCGACGGGTACGCAGGAAGGCGAGCCCACCGAGGACCAGACCGGCGAGGCCGGCGACCAGACCGACCACGCCGAGGGCCGTGCCGGCGCTCCCGTCGGAGTCGTCGTCACCGCCGGACGCGGCCGGCGAGGCGTTCGCGGCCACGTTCGCCGCCGGCGAGGCGGACGGCGACGCGGCGGTCAGCTTAAGGACCGGGGCCGGGTGCTCCGGCTCCTCCTTGCCCGGCGTCGGTACCTCGATCCAGCGGGACACATTACCGTCCGAGTAGGTCTGGATCACCTTGAACACCATCTGGTCGACCTGCGGCAGCGGCCCCATCGACACCGGGAACTCCTGGAACTCGCCCGGCTTGACCCCGCCGCCCGACGCCGCGGTGAAGGTCAGCTTGGCCACCGCCTCGGTGAGCTGGCTGCCGTGCACGTCGATCGGCGGGTCGACCTTGCGCTTCTCCGCCTGCACCGTCCACCCCGGCACCGGCATGGTGGAGACCGAGCCGACCGGTGCGTCCTCCGGCAGGAAGACCTCCACCTTGGTGGTCGAGGCCGTGTCGCTCTCGTTCGGCACCCGGAAGGCGAAGCGGCCGTAGCCACCCTGGGTCGCCTCCTTCGGGTTGACCGTGACGTGCGCCGAGGCCGGCCCGGCGAGGCCGAGCACGGCGGTGGCGACGGCGGCGAGGGCGAGCGCGGCCGCGGTGGCGGGACGCCGAAGACGGAACATGGGCGGAAGCCTCTCCTACTTGATCGGCACGGTGGCGGTCACCGTGGCCTGGTCGATGTCGGACGTGCGGACGGTGAATCGGAACACCCACTGCCCCGCCGCCGGCAGGTTGATCTCACCGGTGGCGTGGTTGTCGGTCAGCGGCAGCAGCGGGATCTCGATCGGCTCGATCCCGGCCGACGGCAGCGCGGCGGTGGCCTTCCACTCCTGCACCGGCTGCGGTCGGTTGTCGCTGGTGTACGCGTACAGGTGCATCGAGTTGTTGCCGCGCTGGGCCGGGTCCAGCTCCACCTGCAGCGAGTAGAGCGGGCTGGTCAGCGTGGTGGAGAAGTAGCCGGTGGGTGTACCGGCCACGTTGGCGGCCTCGGTGCGGGCCGGCGTGGTCTGCACCAGGTTGGCCGTGACGCCGAGCACCACCGCGGTGATCGCCAGCTCGGCCACCACCGCCCGGCGCATCGAACCGGGCCGGCCCGCCGCGGTGCGCCGCCGCACCAGCGACCGGGAGTACGCGGCCACCCCGATCACCAGCACGAACAGAGCGATCTTGGCGAGCAGCAACTGCCCGTACGTGGTGTCGAAAAGCGCCTGCGGGGTGGCCACCTCGATCAGCCCCTGCACGGTGCCGGCGAGCAGCAGCGCCGCGACCGCCAGGGCCGCCCAGCGGGACCAGATCGGCAGGATCGCGTCCAGCTCCCGCTCGTCGGCCCGGCGCAGCAGGAAGACCGCGAGCATCACCAGGCCGCCCAGCCAGACGGCCATGCTGCCCAGGTGCACCGCGTCCACCACGACCGAGACCGCCGGCACCGGCGAGGCGGCCGGGTGGCCGGCCAGCGGCCAGGTGAACAGCGCCGCCCCGCCGAGGATGGCCAGGATGATCCCGTCGGTCCGGCCGACCGGCCCGGCAAAGAGCGGCCGCAGCAGGAACGCCGCCGCGGCGAGCAGACCGAGCCGGACCAGGTGCGCGGTGCCGTACGCACTGCCCAGCACGTCGCCGAAACCGGACCCGGTGACGGCGAACAGGCCACCACCGGCCGTGTACGGCACCTGCAACCACAGCTCGGCCACGGTCGCGACGGCCAGCAGGCCCAGGCCCGACCAGGCCAGCCGGGCCGGCCCGCGTCGGGACAGCCGGCGCGGCCAGAGCAGGGCCAGCACCAGGGCCGGGCCGACCAGCAGCAGCAGACCCAGGTAGCCGACGTACTTCGCCACCTTCACCGCGTTCTCCACCACCGGATTCGCGCGGCTGTCCGTACCGGTGTCGGTCGGTGGCGTCGACGGGGCGCCCACCGAGTAGGTGAAGGCGCCGGAGACCGGGTGGCTGTCGGCGGAGATCACCCGGTAGCTGACCAGGTAGGTGCCACGCGCGCCGGACGGGTCGACCGGGATGGTCACCACCGTGTCCTTGAACGTCGGCTCGCCCCGGTCGGCCCGGGAGCCGTCGGGGGCGATCACCCGGATCTTGCCCGGGACCTTGCGGACCCCCTCGCTGAAGGTCAGCACCACCTCGGCCGGCGCGCCGGGCACCACGGCGGAGGCGGTCGGGCTGGTGCTCACCAGCACCGCGTGGGCGCTGGCCGGGGTGGCCGGGGCGACCAGCAGGGCGACCAGGACGACCAGCAGGCCGGCGACGATCCCCAGCCGGGCGGCCCAGTGGCGGTCGGCGGCGGCCCGTCGGTCGGCCCGGCGGCGGTCGGCGGCGGGCACGGGCCGGCGGCGTACGGCAGCAGTCATGACCAACATGCTTCCCGACGCGACCGGCGATCGGCGACCCCTGATCATCCGCGTCCGGCGGCGAGCGCGGTGGAGCGGGGCCGGTCCGGCTCGCCGCTGACCCGGCCCAGCGCCCAGAGCAGGCCGGCCTGCACCACGGCGGCCAGGTGGCCCAGCTCGTGCACGGCGGCGGTGGTCGACGCGGCGATGTCCACCAGGCTGGTGCCGGCCAGGCAGACCGCCAGCACCAGGGCCACCGGCAGGAACGCCCGGGCCCGCTCCGGCCGCCAGGCGGCGAGCGCGAAGCCGACCGCGAGGGCCGCGTCGAAGGAGGCCATCTCCCGGCTGGTGTGCGGGTCCGCGTCGACGCCCAGCCCGGCCAGCAGGATCGGCAGCGCGATGGCGAACTGCGCCGCCGCGGCCACCGCCACGGCCACCCGGAGCACCTGGCGCCGGGCCCGCCCGGCGGCCGCGGCACCGGCCCGCGCCGCCGCCCGGTCCGCGGCGACGGCGGCCAGCACCGGGGCGGTCAGATCGGGTACGTCCACCGCCTGCAACCGGGTGAGCCGGGTCACCCGCTCGGCGTGGGCCAGCCAGGAGCGGCAGCCCGGGCAGGACCCGGTGTGCGCCTCCAGGGCCGCCGCCGGGGCCTGCGGGTCCTCCCCGTCCAGCCGGGCCGAGAGCGCCACGCGCACGTCGTCGCACGTCATGAGCGGGTAGTCGGAGAGCCGAGGGGAAAAGTTCCCGACGTGGGCGGGACCACGGAAAGGGCCGAAGGACCCTGCCCGACCCCGGTACGCCGCGTAACCTCGTCAGTCGTGATCCCCGCCCCGCGCGACAGCTCCGCCGGCCACCGTGCGGCGGGGCTCGACGCTGCGCCGGATCCGGCGACGCACTGGGCGCTGGCCGCCCGCGACGGCGATCCGGTGGCCCAGGCCGCCTTCGTCCGGGCCACCCAGGCCGAGGTGTGGCGCTTCGCCGCCGCCCTGGTCGACCCGGACAGTGCCGACGACCTGACCCAGGAGACGTACCTGCGGGCGTTCCGGGCGCTGCCCGCCTTCGAGGGACGGTCCACCGCGCGTACCTGGCTGCTCGGCATCGCCCGGCGGGCCTGCGCCGACCACCTGCGCACCGTGGTCCGCCGGCGGCGGCTCGACGAGCGGCTCGCCGCGCACGCGGCCACCGAGCGGCCGTACCCCGACCCCGCCGGGCAGCTCGGCGCCACCGACCTGATCCGCCGGCTGCCCGCCGAACGGCGCGGCGCGTTCGTGCTCACCCAGCTGCTCGGCCTGTCCTACGCCGAGGCCGCCGCCGTGGAGGGGGTGCCGGTGGGCACCATCAGGTCCCGCGTCGCCCGGGCCCGCAGCGAGCTGATCGACGCCGTCGGCGACGCCCTCGCCGGATGATGGCGGAACTTTTCTCGGATCCGGGGCGACCAATGACCGTGACCGCACCGAGCACCCGGGCCATCCGCTGGCCCGCCGTCCGACCCTGGCTCGGCATCGCCGTCCGGCTCGGGCTGGCCGCCGTCTGGTTGTTCGCCGGCGCCACCAAGGTCGGCGACCTGGCCGCCTCCGGTCGCGCCGTCAACGCGTACCAGGTCATGCCGTACGAGGTGGCCACCGTGATCGGCGCCGCGCTGCCCTTCGTGGAGCTGGCGCTCGGCGTACTCCTGCTCGTCGGGCTGGCCAGCCGCCTGGTCGCCGGCGTCTCCACGGCGCTGCTGGTGGTCTTCATCACCGGCATCGCCTCGGCCTGGGCGCGCGGCCTGGCCATCGACTGCGGGTGCTTCGGCAGCGGCGGCCAACTCGCCGCCGGGCAGGCCCCGAGCTACCTCCCGGAGATCCTCCGGGACCTGGGATTCCTGGTCATGGCCGGATTCCTGCTGATCTGGCCCCGCACCCCGTTCTCGGTGGACGGCTGGCTGGCGGGCGCGGCACCCGAGGAGGGCGAGGATGAGTAGTCGGAAGGGCCAGAAGAAGGCGGCCCAGGTGGTCCGCGCGCAGATCGCCCGGGAGAAGCGGCGCACCCGCACGATCATCACGTCGATCGCCGCGGTGGTGGTGCTGGTGATCGCCGGGCTGATCGGCTGGGCCGTCTACTCCAGCCAGCAGTCGAAGACATTCACCGCCCCGCCCGGCGCCAACGCCGGCGGCACCGGCATCCTCGACGGGAACGGCCCCGTCACCATCGACCTGTACGAGGACTACCTCTGCCCGGTCTGCAAGCAGTTCCAGCAGGTCAACGGGGCGACCATCGACGAGTTGGTCAGGGACCACAAGGTGCGGGTGATCTTCCACCCGGTGGCCTTCCTGAACCGCTTCTCCACCACCCAGTACTCCACCCGCGCCTCGGCCGCCGCCGGCTGCGCCGCCAAGGGCTCGAGGTTCAAGGAGTTCACCAACGAGCTCTTCGCCAAGCAGCCGCCGGAGGGCAGCGCCGGGCTGAGCGACGCCGAGCTGATCGACATCGGCGCCGGCGTCGGGCTGAACCGGGACGACTTCGGCGCGTGCGTCAACAACGGCACGTTCAAGGCGTGGACCGCACACGTCACGGACGACGCCAGCAAGTCGGGCGTCACCGGCACCCCGACCATCAAGGTCAACGGCAAGGAGCTCACGGACAAGAGCCCCGAGGGGATCAAGGCAGCGGTGGCGGCGGCCGGCAAGTGAGCCCCCGACCGCTGCGCCGGGCGGCGGTGGTGCTCACCGCCGCTCTCACCGCACTCCTCGCCCTCGCCGCCCCGGCCGCCGCGCACGGGGCGGACGCCCCCGACGGCACCAACTACCGGGCCGCGGTGATCGAGCTCAGCCCCGCCCCGCCCGGACTCACCGCCCGGATGGTCGAGGCGGGCGCCCGGCTCGAGCTGACCAACCACACCGGGCGGGACGTCGAGGTGATCGGCTACTCCGGCGAGCCGTACCTGCGGATCGGGCCGGGCGGGGTATATGAGAACACCCGCTCCCCCGCCACCTACCTGAACCGGACCATCGCCGGCGACACCCAGCTCCCCCCGCAGGCCGACCCGGCGGCGACGCCGACCTGGCAGCGGATCTCCGCCGGGCCGACGGCCCGCTGGCACGACCAGCGCACGCTCTGGCTGGAGTCGGCGCCGCCGCCGCAGGTCACCGCCGACCCGGCCCGGGAGCAGCAGGTCCGCGCCTGGGTGGTGCCGCTGCGCACCGGCGACCAGCCCATCGAGGTACGCGGCACGCTGGACTGGGTGCCGCCGCCGGACGCCTACCCGTGGTGGGTGGCCGCCACGCTCGGCTTCCTGCTGATCGGCGCGGCGGGGCTGGTCCCCGCCGGCTCGACGGCCGGTACGCGCTCGTTGCGGGCGGCGGGCGCGCTGCTCGCCGCCGGCGGGCTGGCCACGGTGGCGCTCACCGTCGGCCGGGCGCTGGACGCCGGGGCCGCCGGCGCCGGTGGGGTGCTGCTCGAGCTGGTCAGCGGGCAGGTGTGGACGCTGCTCACCGGGCTCGGCGCGCTCGCCGCCGGCGGATACGCCCTGGCTCGCCGGGAGGCCGCCGACTTCGCGCTCGCCCTGGCCGGGGCCTGCCTGGCCCTCTTCGCCGGGGTGGCGAACCTGGCCGTGCTGTCCCGCTCGGTGGTGCCGGTGCTGTGGCCGGCGGGCCTGGCCCGGGTGCTGGTGACGGTGATCCTGGCCACCGGGGCGGGTGCGGTCGCCGCCGGCGTCCTGCGCCTGCACGCCGCCTCCCGCGCCGCGCGGCACACACCGGGCGACCCACGCCCCACCGCAACGCTGGCCCGGTGAGGTGGGTCAGGCGGGGCGGGCTGCGGTGCGGGGGTCGAAGCCGTAGGGAAGCTCGAGGCGGTGGGCCGCCAGCAGGGCGTCGTCGGTGAGGATCTCGGGCGTGGGGGCGTCGGCGACGATCCGGCCGGCGTCCAGGATCACCGAACGGTCGCAGAGTTCCGCCGCGTACGGCAGGTCGTGGGTGACCATCAGCAGGGTCACCGGCAGCGCACGCAGGATCTCCGCCAGCTCCCGCCGGGCGGCCGGGTCGAGGTTGGACGACGGCTCGTCGAGGACCAGGATCTCCGGGTGCATGGCGAGCACGGTGGCCACCGCCACCCGGCGGCGCTGCCCGAACGAGAGGTGGTGCGGCGCCCGGTCCCGGTGCTCGCTCATCCCCACGGCGGCCAAGGCCTCGTCGACCCGGGCTGCCAGCTCCGCCCCGCGCAGCCCCAGGTTGGCCGGCCCGAACGCGACGTCCTCGGCGACGGTGGGCAGGAACAGTTGATCGTCCGGGTCCTGGAAGACGATGCCCACCCGGCGGCGGATCTCGGCGAGGGTGTCCCGGTCCCGGCCCACCGTCAGGCCGCCGACGCTGACCGTCCCCTCCGTCGCGGTGAGGATGCCGTTGAGATGCAGCACCAGCGTGGTCTTGCCAGCGCCGTTCGGCCCGAGCAGCGCCACCCGCTCCCCGCGCGGCACGGTCAGATCCACCCCGTGCAGGGCGACGTGGCCGTCCGGGTACGCGTACCGGACGCCGCGTACGTCCAGCGAGGGAGGTGTCTGCACGTGCCCGATCATCTCAGGACGACCGCGACGGCGGCGATGGTGGCCGCAGCCAGCGGCACCGTCGCGGCGGCCACCCACTGCCCGGCGGTGGCCGCGCCGGCGCCCTGCCACACCGCCGGCATCCGCCCGGTGTAGCCACGGGAGACCATCGCCAGGTAGACCCGCTCGCCACGTTCGAAGGCGCGCAGGAAGAGCGCGCCCACCCCGGCGGCGAAACCGCGGAGCTGCCAGAGGAACCGTGGATCGTCGCCCCGGGACACCCGGGCCACCCGCATCCGCCGGGCCTCGCCCACCAGCACGTCCAGGTAGCGCAGCATGAACGTGGCGATCTGGGTGAGGATCTGCGGGCAGCGCAGCCGGTCCAGGCCGACGATCAGGTCACGCGTCGTCGTGGTCGCCGCCAGCAGCAGCGACGCGAGTACGCCGAGCGTGCCCTTGGCCAGGATGTTCCACGCGCCGTGCAGCCCGTCGACGGACAGGCTCAGCCCGGCCACCTCGACCCGCTCCCCGGTGCCGAGGAACGGCAGCGCGAAGGCGAAGAGCACGAACGGCAGCTCGATCAGCGCCCGGCTGAGCAGCCAGCGCGGCCCGACCCGGGCCAACGCCGCCACGGCGGCGACCAGCAGGGCGTAGGCGCCGAAAGCCCAGTACGCCTCCCGGGGCGTGGCGACCACCGCGACGGTGAAGAGCACCATCGCGGCGATCTTCACCTCCGGCGCGAGGCGGTGCACCGGTGAGGCGCACTCGCGATAGAGCACGTGCACGTGCCCGGCACCCATGACGGCGGGTCCCTCAGCGGGTGCCGGCGGGGCGCGCGCCGGCGTCCCGTGCCGCCGACCCGGTCCGGGCGCCACCGGCCGGATCGGTCGGGACGCCGTTGGCCGGATCGGTGAGGGCGCCGTTGGCCGGGCCCCGGCGGCGGGCCAGCCAGAACAGGCCGCCGCCCAGGGCGAAGGTGAGCAGCACGCCGATCACGCCGGAGATGCCGGTCGAGAGGAACCCGTTGCCGACGCCCCGGACGCCGTAGTCGGCCAACGGGCTGTCGGCCAACTCGTGGTCCTTGGCCTGCTGGGCCGGGCAGCTCCCGCCGGTGATCTCGTCCTCGGCGTTCACCGTGCAGCCCTTCAGCAGCGACGAGTCGAGCCCGTCCGGGTGCGACGAGGCGTAGTTGCTCACCACGCCGGCGAGCAGCAGGGCGACCAGCAGGCCGCCGAGGATGAAGGGCCAGGGACGCTTGCTCATCGGACACCTCCGGCGGCCGGGACGGCGGGAGCCGGCACAGCCGGCTTGCGGGCGCGCAGCGCGTACACCAGATCGGGACGGACCTTCGCGACGGTGACCACCGTGGTCGCGGTGATCAGGCCCTCGCCGATGCCGATCAGCAGGTGGACGCCGGCCATCGTGCCGGCCAGGCCGGCGAGGTTGCCGCCCAGGTCGGCGGTGCCGCCCAGCCAGTACTGCAGGACGAAGCCCTGGCTGGCGACCACCACGCTGACCAGCGCGGCGACGAAGCCGGTGACGCCGAGACCGGCCGTGGTGCGCGGCAGCACCCGCAGCAGCAGCGCGATCAGCAGGTACGCGGCGGCGGTGCCGAGGATCGCCATGTTGGTGATGTTGAGGCCGAGCATGGCCACCCCGCCGTCGCCGAAGACGAGCGCCTGCACGACAAGGACCACGGCCACGCAGAGCGCCCCGACCCACGGCCCGACCAGCAGCGCGGCGAGGGCGCCACCGAGCAGGTGGCCACTGACGCCGGCGGTGAAGATCGGGAAGTTGAGCATCTGCACGGCGAAGATGAACGCGGCCACCAGGCCCGCCATGGGGGCCAGCCGGTCGTCGAGGTCGCGGCGCCCGCGCAGCACGCAGAAGGCGAGCACGGCGAGCGCGAACGCGGCGAAGATCGCGGCGACGGGACCGTCGATGATCCCGTTCGAGATGTGCATCGCCAGTGTGTCCACTCGACCTCCCCGGACGCGGCGGGACGATCCACGCCGACACGGTCAGCTTATTTGCGACGACCTGTTGTTGCCAATCCCTTGCAACAAGCCATGGTGACCATCACGCCACCGCGCGTCGCCACCGTCCCGGTCCGGCCATGCGGCGGTATCGTCTGCGCCATGACCGACCGCCTCAGCCCCGGCGACCCCGCCCCCGAATTCACCCTCCCCACCGACAGCGGCGGGAGCCTCTCCCTGGCCGACCTGCGTGGCCGCAAGGTCATCCTGTACGCGTACCCGGCCGCCATGACGCCCGGCTGCACCAAGCAGGCGTGCGACTTCCGCGACTCGCTCGCCTCGCTCCAGTCCGCCGGCTTCGAGGTGGTGGGCATCTCGCCGGACAAGCCCGAGAAGCTGGCGAAGTTCCGCGACCGGGACGCCATCACCTTCCCGCTGGTCGCCGACACCGACAAGGCCGTGCTGACCGCGTACGGCGCGTACGGCGAGAAGCAGCTGTACGGCAAGACGGTGACCGGGGTGATCCGCTCGACCTTCGTCATCGACGAGGATGGGAAGATCGAGCGGGCGCTCTACAACGTCAAGGCCACCGGGCACGTCGCCAAGCTCCGCCGGGACCTCGGCCTGGACTGAACCTGTCCAGACCGCCACCTACTCCGGCAACCGCCTGGCGGCTGTGGTGGCTCCGGATGTGGTCTACGATCCGGAGGCTGTGACACCGACCGGCTTCCCCGATCGGCAGACGCCTGCGGCGTAGGCCAGAATGGCCGTGGAAGACGACAGTGTTCACGTGAAGGGGCCGTAGCCCAACTGGCAGGAGGCATGCGGTTTAGGTCCGCACCAGTGCGGGTTCGAGTCCCGCCGGCCCTACGTCTCCATGGCGCCGCGTCAGCTGGTGTCGTGAAGGTCACGAAGGTGGGTTCACGCCGCGCCATTCCCGCAGGATGGCGGGCGTGAACCTGCGCTTCGTCCTCGACCCCGAACTCACCCCCGAGTTGCGCGAGCAGATCGTCGCGCTCTGGGTGGACGTCACCAACGCCGGCGGCGCGGTCGGCTTCGTCGCCCCGGTGACGGCGACCGAGGTCCAACCCCTCGCCGAGGAGACCTTCGCGGGTCTGGCCGACGGGCCGGACCGGCTGCTGGTGGGCTACGCGGGGGACCACCTGGTCGGCATCCTGATCATCTCCGACAACCGGTTCCACCTGAAGACGCACTGGCGGGTGCTCAAGCGGGTGATGGTCCATCCCGACACCCAGGGCCGGGGGTACGGCGCGGCGCTGATGCGCGAGGCCGAGCGGATCGGCCGGGAGTTGGGCCTGGCGGCGCTGCACGTGACGGTGCGGGACGGCCTGGGTCTGGGCGCGTTCTACGGCCGGCTCGGCTACCGGGAGGTGGGCCGGCTCCCCGCCGCGCTGCGCCTCGTCCCCGGCGACGAGCGGGACGAGGTCTTGATGTGGCTCGACCTGGGCACCGCAGCGGCCTGACCATTCCGGCAATGTCGGCAGCCGCAGCCGGGCGGTCGATGCTGCCGGAGCTCTGGCGGCCCGGACAAGCGGCCTGACCGAGAGTTAAGGCGCGACCGTCACCAGGCGACGCCGATCCCGTCGCCGGGGTACCAGTGCCGGGCCGGGGTCTCCCGGTATGCGAGGAACCGGCGACCGGTGCGTTCGGCGTGCTGGGCGAGGACGTTGGTGATCGTGGCGTTGTCGGTGAGCAGCATCGCCGCGGGGGCGAGTTGCGGCTCGATCGCGGCGAACTCGCGCTGCTCGTGCCCCCGGCTGTGGTCGCTGTCGTGCAGGAAGAGGTCGACCGGCCGGTCCAGTGCGTTGATGGAGGCGATGGAGTCGCCGATGACGAGGTCGACCACGTCGGCCCACGGGGTGGTTTTGGCGAGGTAGCCGGCCTCGGGGTTGATGTCGAGCGAGGTGAGGCGGCCGGGGTGCCCTTCGGCGGTGTTGCGCAGCAGGGCGGCGGCCAGGACGCAGCTGCCGAGGCCCTTGTCCACGCCGGTCTCGACGACGTGGGCGGGTTTGCGGGCGCGGACGATGGCGTACCAGCCGATCCGGCGGGCGTAGCGGACCTGCCGGTCGGCCAGGCCGCGCCGGGACGCGGTGACGGTGGCGGTCTCGATGTGCCCGCGCAGCTTGTCGTCGCCTTCGAGTTCGGCGAACCAGCCGCGCACCTGCCCGACGGGGACGTCGCAGACGACGCTGACGAACCAGGCGAGGTGGTGCTGGCTCAGGCTGGTCAGGTCGTACGTGTAGTTGTGATGCTCGCGAGAGGTGAGCAGCCAGCGGGCGGAGGCGCGCAGCACCTTGCCGTCGTGCCGGGCGACCTTGGCCAGGCGGGTCGGGAAGGCGGCGACCGGGGCCAGCCGGGTGCGGGCGATGGCCCGACGGAGCTTCGTTGCGTCCACCTGTGCGGTTTTATCAGGTTGGGGTGGCGACTGGCGAGGAAAGTTTTGTCGCCAACCGGGTGGCCGGCAGGTGGCCGGTCGGACGAGGGTCCGCGCGGCAGAGCGTGAGTAAGTAGCATCGCCCGCATGTTTCCTGGCCAGCAGCACGCCGATCAGCCGGCGTACGTGGATCCAACCGGCCCGACCCAGGTTCCGTCCGAGGTGGAGCCTGCCGCGCAGAAGCGTCCCCGGCGTCGCTGGCGGCGCGTCCTGCTCATCACCTTCCTGGTGGTGGTGCTTTTGGGTGGTGGCGGCCTGATCGCCGGTGGCATCTACCTGAAGTCGGTGGAGTCCGGCATCGACCGGGTCGACGCCTTCACCGGGGTGCCCGAGGCGGAGCGGCCGGCGGCCGGCGCCCAGGGGGCCCAGAACCTGCTGATTCTCGGCAGCGACTCGCGTGACCCGGAGAAGACCGAGGGGTCGCGTACGGACTCGATCATCGTGGCGCACCTTCCGGCCGACCGGTCGAGCGCCCAGCTGATCTCCATCCCCCGGGACACGTGGGTGTCGGTGCCGCGATCGGCGGACGGCCAGCACGGCGGTCGGGAGGCGAAGATCAACGCCGCTTTCGCCTGGGGCGGTGTACCGCTCATGGTGCAGACGGTGGAGAAGTTCACCGGGGTCCGGATCGACCACGTGGCGATCATCGACTTCGCCGGCTTCAAGGAGATCATCGACGCGCTCGGCGGTGTGACCGTCGACGTGGAGAAGTCGTTCAAGTCGATCCACCCGCCGTACCGCTCCTTCCAGGCCGGGCCGCAGCAGCTTGACGGCGAGGCGGCGCTGGACTACTCCCGCCAGCGCAAGCAATTCGCGGACGGTGACTTCGCCCGCATCCGCCACCAGCAGCAGGTCATCAAGGCCATCCTGGACAAGGCCGCCTCCGGTGGCATCCTCACCAACCCCGCCAAGTTGAACTCGTTCGTCAAGGCGACGTCGAGTTCGGTGTCGGTGGACAAGGGCATGTCGTTGCTCGACATGGGGACGCAGATGCGCGGGGTGCGGGGCAGCAACCTGTCGTTCCTCACCAGCCCGACCAAGGGCACCGGCCGGAAGGGCACCGAGAGCGTGGTGCTCGCCGACACCGCCCGGGCGAAGGCCTGCTACGACGCGGTGCGCCGGGACGCGGTGGAGGAGATCAAGCAGTACGCCCGGAAGTGACCGCCCCGGTGGGCGGGACGACGACGTGAACGGGGCGGCAGGGTCGAGTGATCCTGCCGCCCCTTGGCGTCAGTAGGCGCCGCGCCGAGCCAGGACCACGCTCACGGTCCGCCACAGGATTCCGAGGTCGTAGGCCAGAGACCAGTTGTCCACGTAGTGCAGGTCCAGGCGTACCGCGTCGTCCCAGGTCAGGTCCGACCGGCCGGAGATTTGCCAGAGCCCGGTGATGCCGGGCCGCACGAGCAGGCGTCGACGCACATCGCCCTGGTAGTCGTCATCCTCGGTGGGCAGCGGCCGCGGACCGACCAGCGACATCTGGCCCATCAGCACGTTGATGAGCTGGGGTAGCTCGTCCAGCGACAACGCGCGGAGGTGGCGGCCGATCGGCGTGACCCGGGGGTCGTCCTTCATCTTGAACAGCAGCCCGTCGCTCTCGTTCTGGTCCTGCAGGGCCTCGAGCCGCTGTTCCGCATCGGTGTACATGGTCCGGAACTTCCAGACCTTGAATGCCTTGCCCTTGTGCCCGATGCGGGTCTGCCGGAACATCACCGGCCCCGGGTCGGTCAGCTTGATGGCCAGCGCGATGCCGAGCAGCACCGGGCTCAGCAGAATCAGGCCGACCAGGGCGGTGAACCGGTCGAGGGTCGCCTTGGCCACCAGCGACAGGCCCGACAGCGTCGGCTCCTCCACGTTGAGCAGGGGCAGGCCCTCCACCGGACGCACGTGGATGCGCGGGCCGGTGACGTCGGTGACCTGAGGCACCACCACGAGGTCCAGCCCGGTGCCCTCGATCTGCCAGGCCAGCTTGCGCAGCTCGTACGACTCCAGGCTGGCTGGACCGCAGACGGCGATGGTGTCTGCGCCGATTTCCTGCACGAGCGGCACCAGTTCCCAGCCGACGTAGACCGGCACAGGTGCGGTCACCGTCTCCCCGGGGCGCGGGTGGTGCGGCAAATGGATGGCGATCGGGTGCAGCCCAGCGGCGGGATTGCGGATCGCCACGTCGTAGAGCGCCATCGCGTCGGAGAGCTTCCCGACGAGGAGGATCTTCTGCGACGCGTGCGATCCGTGTCGGCGCAGGAAATGCAGCACGGTGCGGGCCACGAAGCGGCCGATCAGCGTGTAGCCCAAGGCTGCCAGCACGACCAGGAGCACCGTCAACCGGGACAGGTCCTTCTTGAAGCCGAGCGCAAGCAGGGACACGGTCGCGGCCATCGCGATGTCGGCCCGCACCACCCGCTTGAGTTCCTCGGTGCCGATGCCGAGCGCACGGCGGTCGTACGCACCGCAGGCGGCGAGCAGCAGGACCCATCCCACCGGGATACCGAGGTTGGCCACCAACACGAAGACCCCGTCGACCCCGCCGGGCGCCGCCGGGTTCCGGAAGCCGGCGTCGGCCTCTTCAAGCAGGTCTATCGCGGTCCGGCTGGCCGCCAGCGCGGCGAGCAGGTCGAGCAGCAGCAGCCAGAGCACGTACGGCCGGTGCCAGCTCACACGTGGGGTGGCCGGGCGCCCAAAGGCCGACCGGGCAAAGCCGTTCGACGGTGTTATCACGCCGGCACCGTGGTTCGCCGCCGTATTCGACGGCGCGGACGGTGCGGGCGATCGGGTATCCAGGGACACGATCTTCCTTCCTACGTCAGCCCCCGTCGGCAGATCGCGACGTGCACCTTATGCCTGGCCAGTTTCGCTGACCATTGGCGGTTCGGTGGATTGTGTGTGGTGGAGCGGCCCACTCGGTGGGCGAGCGCGACTGCGGATCACTGCGATCCGGACACCTGGCGGCCGGCAAGCGCCGCGGGTCAGCCCGGCGAGGCCGACTCTCGCTCGCGCAGCTCCGCCACCAGCGCCCCGTGAGCCGGCTTCGGCCGCATGCCCATGTCGAACACACAGGCGGCGCCGTACCCCTGGTAGCGGTGCGGGATCCAGCTGCCGGCGTCGGTGAAGCCCCAGACGGTGAACGACTCGCAGGTGGGCACGGCGAGGCAGGCGGCCAGCACACGCTGGTACAGCGACGCCTGGCTGACCAGCTTCTCCGGAGTCGCCGGCAGCTTCAGCCGGACGTCCAGCTCCGTGACAGCCACCACCACGCCGAGGGCGGCGAAGCGGCGCAAGTTGCCCAGGATGTCGGTCGGGGGCTGGTCCGCCCGGAGGTGGCTCTGGAAGCCCACTCCCTGGATCGGCACGCCCTGGGCGCGTAGGTCACGGACCAATCGCCACAGGGCGTCCGACTTCTTGGTCCGGCCCTCAGTGCCGTACTCGTTGATGAACAGTCGGGCGTCCGGGTCGGCCTCGCGCGCCCAGCGGAACGCGTCGGCGATGTATCCGGGCCCGAGTTTGCGCAGCCAGATGGTGTCGCGCAACGAGCCGTCCTCGGCCAGTACCTCGTTCACCACGTCCCAGGCCCAGACCCGGCCCCGGTATCGGGATGCCACGGTGGTGACGTGCTTGCGCAGCACCGCGCGCACCTGGGACGGCGACCACGACTCGTCAATCCACGACGGGAGGCTGCCGTACCACACCAGCGTGTGGCCGTACACGGCCTGTCCGTTGGCCTCGGCGAACTCGACCAGACGGTCGGCGGCGCCCCAGTCGTAGTGGTCCGGCGCGGGCTCCAGCACCGACCACTTCATGGCGTTCTCGGGTGTGATCGCGTTGAACTGCGAGGCCAGGGTGGTGCGGTACCGCTCGTCCTCGGCCAGCAGGCGGTCGTCAACGGCCGTGCCCATCCGGACGTTCGGCAGTGCGAGGCCGCGCAGGGTGGGCTCCGAGGCCGAGGGCGCCCGCCATGCGGGGGCATTCACGTGCGGCTCGTCAGTATCGGCGGAACGGCCTCGGACACAGGACACCGCGACACCGAGCAGGAGCGTCACCACCGCCGCCAGCGCCATCCAGCGGCGTGCCCGACGGACCCGGCCGGCGGGTGACGGTGGCCCGGCCACCGCAGTCGCCGATGATCGCGCCTTCGGGCCGGCGGTCTCGCTCGGCACGGTGGCGGGCACGGCACCGCCATGGGCGCTTTCGGCCATTACCATCCTCAGGTGATGCAGCGACTACGGCATGACGGATTAATCCGGTCGGCCACCCCATCCTAGGGCCGGGCCCGGATCGGCGTCCGCGCTGGCTTGCCGCGTCGGCGCTTCTCCCATCGCGGACGGCCCCCGCATCTCCGTTCGTGGCCCGGGCGGGCCGGCGGTCTGGCGTCGCCGACGGCGTACCGCCCGAGAGGGTGCGCCGCCCGGAGAATACGCCGCCGCGCCGGACGCGCTGCCGGCTGGCGGCACCGCGGGGCACCGGGGTCGGCCTCAGCGGTCGAACGACGTGACCAGTGCCTTGCCGACTTCGCTCACGCCACGGAGCGCCACCACCGCCAGCGCCAGGCCCGGTATCCGGGGCCGCGTGTAGGTGGTGATGAGCCGGTGCCACACCGAGAGGCCGGCGAGCCGCTTGCGGCTGATGTTGTCGCCGTGCCGGTGGAAACGCACGACCGGGTACGCGAGATGTACGAGCCGCACGTCACTCGCCAGCGCCCGCAACACCAGCTCGACGTCCACCTTGATGGGCGTGTTCTCGTCATACCCGCCGAGACGAACGAGCAGTTCCCGGTCGATCGACATGCCGGAGTGCTTGAACGGCAGGCGGGGCCGGGTCAGGACGGACCAGAGCATCCGCCGCGCGGAAGGGTAGGCGGGCAACCGGATGATCCGGCCCGCGGTGCCGACGAGTTCCTCGTAGTCGGTGTAGATCCACTGCGCACCCGTCCGGCTGAGGAACTCGTGAATCCGGTGCAGACCATCCGGCGCGAGTTCGTCGTCGGAGTCGAGGACGGTGATGTAGCGACCCCGGGCAACCTTCAGCGCGGTGTTGCGGGCGGCGCTGATGCCCGACGGGGGCTGCCGCACCAGCCGGATGCGGTCGTCGGCGAGAAGGCCCGCCTCCGCCAGCCCTTCCTGGACCGGCACGGCGGAGCCGTCGTCGACGATGACCACCTCGAAGTCGTCAAACCCGTTGTCGAGGATGCTGCGCACCGACTTCACCAGCAGAGCCGGTCGGTTGCGCACCGCGATGCAGACCGAGATGCTCGGTGGAGCGGGATTTGCCGGGCTGGCGGCGTCGGCGGCGATCGGCGCCGGAATGCCCGGAGGTCGGGGCCCGTACGACGGAGCAGGCTCCAGGATCTTGTTGGGCGGCTCCGTCGGGATAGTGGGCGGGGACGCCATCATGGACGCTCGGCACCCACCGCGACCGGGCCCAGCACCCCCTTGGCGCCCCGGGACAGCGCCTCGTCTAGTGCCTTCATACTCTCCGCCACCCCCGTGTGCGTTTGTCGTCTCGACGTGATCCAACCCGGTGATCGGTGGTCACACCGATGTGCCGCCCGGCCAGCCAACTGCAATCGTGCGACATCACGGAGTTTAAGCAGCGGAAGGCTGATCCGAATACCATCCGAAAGGGCCGTTCTACGTGCGTGTCTGGCCACTGCCGTCCCGGGGGGCGGCGCCGCCACTGCGCCGGATCTGCCGGGCGAAAGCCAGGATCTCGTCAGCGGTGAGGAACTCCGTGTCCAGGTCCCCGACGTCCGGCGCGCCGCCGTCGGCACCCCGCTGGGCGCGGATCCGCCGGGCGAGCGCGAGGATTTCGTCGGTATCCAGGATCCGGGTGTCGATTTCTCGGACATCCGACGGGTCGCGAACGACCGGCAACATCGCGGTGGGCGCGTTGTAGAGCGAGGCCTGTTCCTCCCGCGACCGGCGGCACGTCCACCACGCGAGGCCGAGAACGGTCCACAGCAGGGCCGGGAAAATGGGATCCTCGAAGGCTGGCGAGCGGAACGCCACGAGCCCGGCGAAGAGCATCGCTCCGATGCCCCACAGCAGGGCCGCCGCCGGCGGCGACTGCCGCGAGCCCCGCCGGCCCCCTCGCGTCGCGCGCACGAGTGGCTGCACGATGAAGAAGAGCCAGACGAGGAACGCGATCAGCCCGAAGGCACCGGCCTCCATGACCAGGTGCAGCCAGAACGATTCGATCTGGACCGACTGCGCGCCGTACCCGTCGAAGCCGTCCGGCCCGAACTTCGGGTTCTTGTGCCAGTCGGGATCGTTCTTCTCGGCGACGACCCCGCCGAACTGGCCGATACCGAAGCCGAGCAGCGGCTGCCGGGGCAGGATGTCGGCGGCCGGCTCAAGGTGGCGCACCTGGATCTCGCGCACAGTGGTGGGCGATGAGGCCGAGGACGGCGTGCCGGCGGCGACCGCGGGAGCGCCGGTTTTCGACGGGAGCGGGGACGCCGCGGACGGCCGGGAGGCGGGTGCCGGGGAGACCGCGGGATCGGGTGACGTCGGTGTGGTCGGCCGCTCTTCGCTGCCAGCCGGCTGTTGGTGGCCCGTGAAGGGGTTGCCCATGTGCCGCGCCCACTCGTCGGGCCGGAGCGCGACCTGCACCACGGTGCAGAGCACTACGACGAGGCAGACGGCGAGCACCCGGCGGGCGCTGACCCGCACCAGGACGGCGATCAGCACCCCGGCCACCAGGACGCCGAGCAGCGAGGCCACGGACTGGGTGGCCGACAGGGCCAGGGCGATCATCGCGGCCACCGCCCACCAGGCGCGGCGGACCCGCTGCTGCACCGCTGCCCAGGCCATGAAGCCCAGCATGGTGAGGCCGAGCAGATGCGCGAGGTGGTCCGGGTGCGATTGCAGGCCCTGGGCCTGGCTCTGGTCGGCCCAGGTGAGATCCACCCACCCCAACGCGCGGTAGGCCGGCGGGCCGACCACCGTCTGCACCAGCGCAAGGAACACGTTCAACCCGACCACTGCGGCCACCACCAGCAGCAGTCTGCGGAGCACGGCGGGTCGTAGGTCGGCCGCCCGCAGGGCGTAGAAGACCAGAACGCCCCGGAAGTAGACGAAGAGTGCCTCGCTCATCAGGCTCGGCGAGGAGTCGTTGACCAGCCCGGCGAGGACCATGACCAGGCCGAGCACGAGCAGCGCCAGGTCGGCGGCGGTCCGGAACCGGTCCCACAGCCGGTCAACCACCACCTTGACCACGCTGAGCGCGGCCAGCCCCAGGTAGAGCAAGGTCTGGAGCTGATCGGGCCATCGAGGCGCGCTGTCGAGGGCGCGGGCCTCGTCGTCGGTGGGCCCGCTCAGGACCTCGGCCCATGTCTCGAAGAGCACGTGCACCAGCAGGATCCCGACGACCAGCACGATCGCGGTGGAGAGCAGGTGCGACAGCGGTCGCGGCGACTCGACGGGACGACGGCGGCCGGTCGACGAGGTGGCGGTGCTCACGCACGCCGCCGGAGCAGCGCCGCGACGAGCAGCACGAGCACGACCAGCAGCGCGGTCCCGGCACCGGCGAGCAGCCACCGAGCCCAAGCCGGCACGCCGGCCGGGTCCCCCTCCAACTGCTGCCGGATGGCAGCGTTCTGCCGGTACCCGTCGGCCAGTCTGTTGTCCGGCGACTGTTGGACGACCCTGGCGAGGTCGTCAGCCGCAGCGCCGAAGCGGCCGGTGAAGTAGGCGTCGAGAGCAGTACGGTAGAGCCGGTCCGGCTCTCCGAGGGCGGGTCGCACGCCGCCCTCGGTCAGCAACCCGTCGAACGCCGATGCCGGCAGCACCAACCGGTTCGCCCGATCGGGGCTGGCCAGATCCTGGTCGATCATGCCCACGACGCGTCCGGACGGGTCGATTGCCACACCCCCCTGCGAGGTGGCGCCGAGGTCGTCACCCATCCGCTGCATCGTCAGGGCGCCTCGCCGGCTGGTGCCGGCGACCTTCACCACCTTGGCCTGCGGACGGTACGTGGCAGCGCGGAGGTCGGTGTCGCTGGTGGCGAAGGCGACCACCAGCAGCGTCCCGCTCTCCGTCGCGGCCGCCGTCGGCACGAGTTCCACCGTCGGCAGACTGCCCTTGGCGAGTTTGACAAGCGCGAGGTTGCCGCTGTCGACGGCCTGTCCCTTGACCACTTGGACGGGAACGGCCGGTTCAGCCTTGGTGTTTCCCTTGGCCTCGTTCAGCTGGGCGTAGATCCTGGCGCTGGCCGCGGTGCCCGGCCCGGTGCCGGTGAAAACAGTCTTCTCCAGGTTGGTGGTGATGAAGCTGGCCATCTGCCCCGCGGCGAGCTTGCCCTCGCGGACCATCGTCCTCGCCAGGGCGTCGAGCGCGCTTCGCCGCACGGTCTCCTCCCCAGGCTGCACACACGAACTGCTGGTGAGGGCGTGGCCGTCCGCGTTCACCACGAAACCGGTGCAGCGGCGGTTGACGAACAGCGGAGTGGCGCTCAGCGGCGCGTTGGTGTCCCGATCGCGCAGGAGGCCGGTGAAGATCGCCTCGATGAAGACCAGCGACGGCCCGGCGACGGCGAGCGCCCGCTCCTGCGGGCTGGACGGCGGGAACTGCGCCCACGGACGCAATCCGGGTTCGGCCGGGGACTCGGCCGGAAAGTTCTCGACCAACGCCGGGGCCGTCCGGTCCTCACCACCGGAGATCCCGACCCCGACCCCACCGACCGCCGCGACCATCGCGAGCAGCAGGGCAGCGACCGCGAGCCAGGTAACGGCGCCGCGTCGAGCCGCCGCGGCGGTCGAAGGCTGGATGCGGGGCGGCGACACGGCGAACGGATCGGCCGGCGCCGGGTGGGCGGGGGCCGGTCCGGGCGGGGCGGGCGAAGTCGGCACGGCCTGCGGTTCGGGCTGCGGCTGCTGCGGAACGGTGGCGTGCATCGCCCACGGCAGCTGCGGCGGGCCGGAGACCGGGGCGGGAGCGCCGGACACCGGGGCGCCGGACACCGGCCGCGGGGGCGTGGCGACCGTGCCGGTGGCCGGGATCAGGACGTCGGATCGCGACTCGGCGGAGTGCAACTCCATGCCGAGGGACTGGAACAGGCGCTGCGCACCCATCCCCTCCTGGGCCGGGTACGCCACCCAGGGCTGGGCCGCTGCGAGGTCCGCTTTGACGTACCGCTGACCGCCCGGCGCCTGCGCCATGGCGTTCGCCGCGTTGGCGAAGGCCTCCCGCCAGGGCTGATCGGTCGCCGCCGCGCCCTCGAGCAGGGCCAACGTCACCAGCCGATCCTGCCCGTCGACGGCCCACCACGCCGTGCCGACCTGACAGACGCCCAGCGCCTCGGTGAACCTGTACGGCCCGACCGACTGCATTGCCCACTCCTCTGTTCACCCCGCCGTGCGGATAGTACAGAGAAGCCGCCGACCATTCCGTCCGCCGGTCACCCGTTCGACAGCAGGCCAACGCGGCGCGACTGCCACACTGCGCCAGAGAGTGGCCGGAGCGTGACAATGCGCTCAGGAAGGAGGCTTCGGTCCTCCATGGACACCCGGGTCAGGCAGGTCGGAGACAGCCGTGGGGTGGGACCGCCGTTGCTTCTGAAAGTTTTTATGCATAGAGTCGCGCCATGAATGAAAGCGGTGCGGCACCCACCGACCGCCTGCTCGACCTGTTCCACGGCGTACGGCTCACCCCCACCCAGCGCCGGATCGCGCACTGCCTGGTGCAGCACGCGGGCGCGGCGGCGTACCTGTCCGCGGCGGAGGTCGCCGAGCTGGCCGGGGTCAGCCAGCCGTCGGTGACCCGGTTCGCCATGGCGCTCGGGCACGACGGCTACCCCGCGCTGCGCCGCCGGCTGCGGGAGCTGACCACCGGCGCCGCCGACCCGGCCGACGCCGGCAACGCCCTCCAGCGGGCGGTCCGCGCCGAGCTGGGCAACCTCGACCGGCTCGCCACCCAGCTCGCCGACGCCGGCCGGATCGCCGAAGTGGGGAAGCTGCTCGCGGCCAGCCGGCCGCTGCCGGTGCTCGGGCTGCGTGCCGCCGCGCCGCTGGCCGCGTACTTCGCGTACTTCGCCGCGAAGGTGCACCCGGACGTGCGGGTCCTCGACGACGGTGGCAGCCTCCTCGCCGACCGGCTCGAACAGGCCGCCGCCGCCGGGGCGACCGCGCTGCTCGCGTTCGTGCTGCCCCGCTACCCCCGGGAGACCCTGGACGCGCTGCGCGAGGCCCGGGACGCCGGGCTGACCGTCGTCGCGATCACCGACTCCCCGGTGAGTCCGGCCACCGACCACGCCGAGGTGGTGCTCCCCGCCGCCGTCGGCACCGACCTGGTCTTCGACCTGCACACCGCGCCGATGACCCTGGCCATGGTGGTGCTCCAGGCGATCTGCGACGCCGCCCCGGCCGAGACCCAGGCCCGACTCGAGGCGTTCGAGTCGTCCGCCGCCCGCCGTCAGTTGTTCCTCGGCTGAGAGGAGTAGGAAATGCACCAGCCCGTCCGCGCCGCCCGCGGCACCGCACGCACCGCGAAGGGGTGGCCGCAGGAGGCCGCGCTGCGGATGCTGATGAACAACCTCGACCCGGACGTGGCCGAGCGCCCCGAGGACCTGGTGGTCTACGGCGGCACCGGCAAGGCCGCGCGGGACTGGCCGTCGTACCACGCCTTGGTCCGGACGCTCACCGAGCTGCGCGACGACGAGACGATGCTGGTGCAGTCCGGCCGTCCGGTCGGCGTCATGCGCACCCACGAGTGGGCGCCCCGGGTGCTGCTGGCCAACTCGAACCTGGTCGGCGACTGGGCCACCTGGCCGGAGTTCCGCCGGCTGGAGCAGCTCGGCCTGACCATGTACGGGCAGATGACCGCCGGCTCCTGGATCTACATCGGCACCCAGGGCATCCTCCAGGGCACCTACGAGACGTTCGCCGCCGTCGCGGCCAAGCGCTTCGGCGGTACCCTGGCCGGCACGCTGACGCTGACCGGCGGCTGCGGCGGGATGGGCGGCGCGCAGCCCCTCGCGGTCACCATGAACGGCGGCGTCTGCCTGATCGTGGACGTGGACCGTAGCCGGCTGGAGCGCCGGGCGCACGACCGCTACCTGGACGAGATCGCCGACTCGCTGGACGACGCGGTCGAGCGGGTGCTCGCCGCGAAGCGGGACCGCCGGGCACTCAGCGTCGGTGTGGTGGGCAACGCTGCCACCGTCTTCCCGGAGCTGCTGCGCCGGGGCGTCGCCATCGACATCGTCACCGACCAGACCAGCGCGCACGACCCGCTGTCGTACCTGCCGGAGGGGGTGGAGCTGGCCGACGCCCGCGACTACGCGAAGGCGAAGCCGGCCGAGTTCACCGACCGGGCCCGGGCGTCGATGGCGAAGCACGTCGAGGCGATGGTGGGCTTCCTCGACGCGGGTGCGGAGGTCTTCGACTACGGCAACTCGATCCGTGGCGAGGCGAAGCTCGGCGGCTACGAGCGGGCGTTCGACTTCCCCGGCTTCGTGCCGGCGTACATCCGGCCGCTGTTCTGCGAGGGCAAGGGCCCGTTCCGCTGGGCGGCGCTCTCCGGCGACCCGGCCGACATCGCGGCCACCGACCGGGCCATCCTCGACCTGTTCCCGGAGAACGAGTCCCTCGCCCGGTGGATCCGGATGGCCGGCGAGCGGGTCGCCTTCCAGGGCCTGCCGGCACGGATCTGCTGGCTCGGCTACGGCGAGCGGGACAAGGCCGGGGTGCGGTTCAACGAGATGGTCGCCGCCCGCGAGCTGAGCGCGCCGGTGGTGATCGGCCGGGACCACCTGGACTGCGGCAGCGTCGCGAGCCCCTACCGGGAGACCGAGGCGATGGCCGACGGGTCCGACGCGATCGCCGACTGGCCGCTGCTCAACGCGCTGGTCAACACGGCCAGCGGGGCGTCCTGGGTGTCGATCCACCACGGCGGCGGGGTGGGCATCGGCCGGTCCATCCACGCCGGCCAGGTCTGCGTCGCCGACGGCAGCGCGCTGGCCGGGCAGAAGATCGAACGGGTGCTCACCAACGACCCGGCCATGGGCGTCATCCGGCACGTCGACGCCGGCTACGACGACGCCCGCGAGGTCGCCGTCCGCACCGGCGTCCGGGTGCCGATGGCGGAGGGAACGGCGTGAGCGCGAGGAGTGCAGCGCAGCGGAGCCCCGCAGTCGCGAACAACCGGGGGTACGGCGTGAGCGCGAGGAGTGCAGCGCAGCGGAGCCCCGCAGCCGCGAACAACCGGGGTGCGGCGTGACGGACCTGGTGGCCCGGTTCCGGAAGCTGTGGGACGAGCTGGCCCCGGTCGGGCGCGACGCGGGCAGCGGCGGCTACCTGCGGTACGCGCTGACCGAGCCGGAGCTGCGGCTGCGGGCGTGGTTCCGCGAGCAGGCCGAGCAGCGGGGCATGCCCGTGCAGGAGGACGGCAACGGCAACCTCTTCGCCTGGTGGGGTGACCCGGTGGCGGGCGGGGCGGTGCTCACCGGCAGCCACTTCGACTCGGTGCCGCACGGCGGCGCGTACGACGGGCCGCTCGGCATCGTCAGCGCGTTCCTCGCCGTGGACGAGCTGCGGGCGGCCGGCGTCGCCCCGGTCCGCCCGGTGGCGGTGGCCGCGTTCGTGGAGGAGGAGGGGGGCCGGTTCGGCGTACCCTGCCTGGGGTCGCGGCTGCTCACCGGCGAGATCGCGGTGGACCGCGCGGCCGGGCTGCGCGACACCGACGGGGTGAGCTTCGCCGAGGCGCTGGGCGACCGGCCGGCGGGCGCCGACCCGGCACTGCTCGGCCAGTTCGCGGCCTTCGTGGAGCTACACGTCGAGCAGGGCCGCGCGCTGGTCGACCAGGCCGCGCCGGTCGCCGTGGCCAGCGCCATCTGGCCGCACGGCCGCTGGCGCTTCGACTTCCACGGCGAGGGAAACCACGCGGGTACGACCCGGATGGCCGACCGCCGCGACCCGATGCTCACCTACGCGTTCACCGTGCTGGCGGCGAACAAGGAGGCCCGGCTGCGCGACGCGCACGCCACGGTCGGCCGGGTGGCCGTCGAGCCGAACGCCACCAACGCGATCCCGTCCCGGGTGACCGGTTGGCTGGACGCCCGGGCGGCCGAGCCGGAGACGCTGCACGGCCTCGTCGCGGCGGTGCGGGACAAGGCCGCCGAGCGGGCGCGGCGGGACGGCACCGAGCTGACCTGCACCGAGGAGTCGGCGACCCCGCTGGTGGCGTTCGACGGCGGGTTGGCCGACCGGCTGGCCCGGCTGCTCGACGCGCCGGTGCTGCCCACCGGGGCGGGGCACGACGCGGGAGTGCTCGCCGCGCACCTGCCCACCGCGATGCTCTTCGTCCGCAACCCGACCGGGGTGTCACACTCCCCCGCCGAGTCCGCCACCGACGCCGACTGCGCCGCCGGGGTGACCGCCCTGGCCCGGGTGCTGGAGGAGCTGGCATGCCGCTGACCCGCTGGCTGGCCGAGTACGCCTGGCTGCCCGACCACGCCGAACCCACGCCCGACGTGCTGATCGAGGCCGAGGGCGGCCGGATCACCGCGGTCACCCCGCTGGTCGGCGGCGGCACGCCGACCGCCGGGGTGAAGGTGCTGCACGACGCGGTACGGCTGCCCGGGCTCACCCTGCCCGGCCTGGCCAACGCCCACTCGCACGCGTTCCACCGGGCACTGCGCGGGCGTACCCACCGCGGGCGGGGCGACTTCTGGAGCTGGCGGGAGGTCATGTACGACGTGGCCGCCCGGCTCGACCCGGAGTCCTACCTGGCCCTGGCCCGGGCCGCGTACGCGGAGATGGCGCTCGCCGGGATCACCTGCGTCGGCGAGTTCCACTACCTGCACCACGCGCCGGACGGGACGGCGTACGACGACCCGAACGCGATGTCGGCGGCGCTGGTCGAGGCGGCCGCGCATGCGGGCATCCGGATCACCCTGCTGGACACCGCGTACCTGACCGCGGGGGTGGACGGCGCGCCGCTGGCCGGGCCGCAGCGGCGGTTCGGCGATGGGGACGCGCTGCGCTGGGCGGAGCGGGTCAGCGGGTTCACCCCGGGCAACGACCACGCCCGCGTCGGTGCGGCGATCCACTCGGTGCGCGCGGTGCCGGCGGAGCAGCTCGCCACGGTGGCCGGCTGGGCGGACCGCCAGGGCCGGCCGCTGCACGTGCACCTGTCCGAACAGCCGGCCGAGAACGACGCCTGCCGGGCCGTGCACGGCTGCACGCCGACCCGGCTGCTGGCCGACCACGGGGTGCTCGGCCGGCACACCACCGCCGTGCACGCCACCCACCCGACCAGCGCCGACATCACGTTGCTCGCGGAGAGCCGGACCGGGATCTGCCTCTGCCCCACCACGGAGCGGGACCTCGCCGACGGGATCGGGCCGGCCCGGCGGATGGCCGAGGCGGGCAGCCCGCTCAGCCTCGGCAGCGACAGCCACGCCGTGGTCGACCTGTTCGAGGAGGCCCGCGCCGTGGAGCTGGACGAGCGGCTGCGGACCCGCAGACGGGGGCACTTCACCGCCGCCGAGCTGCTCACCGCCGCCACCGTCGGCGGGCACGCCGCGCTGGGCTGGGGTGACGCCGGCCGGCTGTCGGTCGGCGACCGGGCCGACCTGGTCACCGTACGGCTGGACAGCGCCCGGACCGCCGGGGTGCCGCCGGTCGGGGCGTTCTTCGCGGCCACCGCGGCGGACGTCACGCACGTGGTGGTCGACGGGCGGACGGTGGTCGCCGACGGCCGGCACCGCACCGTCGACGTGCCCACCGAGCTGCGCGCCGCCATCGAGGAGGTGACCTCATGACCGGCTTCCGGGAGCGGCCGGTGCGACCGGGCGACCGGCTGCGGCCGGCGGTGCGGAACTCGGGCAGCCTGCTGGTGGACAACATCGGGGAGTTGGTCACCAACTGCTTCGGGGCGGGCGAGGGCGGCCCGCTGGGCATCCGGCGCAACGCCGCCCTGCTGGTCGAGGACGGCGTGGTGGCCTGGGTCGGGTCGGCCCGCGACACCCCGGCCGCCGACCGGCGGATCGACGCCGAGGGAGCGGCGGTGCTGCCCGGCTTCGTGGACAGCCACGCCCACCTGGTCTTCGCCGGGGACCGGGCCGTCGAGTTCGCCGCCCGGATGGCCGGCGAGCCGTACACCGGGGGTGGCATCCGCACCACCGTCGGCGCCACCCGCGCCGCCCCCGACGACGAGCTGCGGGCCACCGTGCAGCGGCTGCGCACCGAGGCGATGCGGCAGGGCACCACCACCATCGAGATCAAGAGCGGGTACGGGCTCACCGTTGCCGACGAGGCCCGCTCGCTGCGGATCGCCGCCGAGTTCAGCGAGGACACCACGTTCCTCGGCGCGCACGTGGTCCCCGCCGAGTACGCCGACCGCCCCGACGACTACGTGGGCATGGTGTGCGGGCCGATGCTGGCCGCCGCCGCCCCGTACGCCCGCTGGATCGACGTGTTCTGCGAGCGGGGCGCCTTCGACGTGGACCACGCCCGGGCGATCCTCGCCTGCGGGCAGGCGGTCGGGCTGGGGGTGCGGGTGCACGCCAACCAGCTCGGCCCCGGTCCGGGCGTGCAGCTCGGGGTGGAACTCGGCGCGGCCAGCGTGGACCACTGCACCCACCTGTCCGACGCCGACGTCGAGGCGCTCGCCGCGCAGCGGGTCGACTGCATGTGCGCCGAGGGCGGGCACACCGCCACCGTCGCCACCCTGCTGCCCGGCGCGGAGTTCTCCACCCGGTCGCCGTATCCGGACGCCCGGCGGCTGCTCGACGCGGGGGTGACCGTGGCGCTGGCGACCGACTGCAACCCCGGGTCGTCGTACACGTCGTCGATGCCGTTCTGCATCGCCCTCGCCGTACGCGAGATGCGGATGACCCCGGCGGAGGCGGTCTGGGCCGCGACCGCCGGCGGGGCGGCGGCGCTGCGCCGCACCGACGTCGGGCGGCTGACCCGGGGCGCTCGGGCCGACCTGATGATCCTCGACGCCCCCTCCCACCTGCACCTGGCCTACCGGCCTGGTGTCCCCTTGATCCGCCAGGTTCTGCACGATGGAGTGCCGCAATGTCGACCGTAAGCATTCAGCCCACCGGGGTCTACCCCGCCGACGTGCTCGCCGTGGCCCGCGGCACCGCCAAGGTCGTGCTCGACCCGGCCACCGTGGACGCGATGGCGGCCAGCCGGTCCATCGTGGACGGCATCGAGGCGGCCGGCCGGCCCGTCTACGGCGTCTCCACCGGCTTCGGGGCGCTCGCCAACACCTTCGTGGCGCCCGAGCGGCGGGCCGAGCTGCAGCACGCGCTGATCCGCTCGCACGCCGCCGGGGTGGGCGCGCCGATGCCCCGCGAGGTGGTCCGGGCGATGATGCTGCTGCGGGTACGCTCGCTCGCCCTCGGCCGCTCCGGGGTCCGGCCGCTGGTCGCCGAGGCCCTGGTGGACCTGCTCAACCACGAGGTCACCCCGTGGGTGCCCGAGCACGGCTCGCTCGGCGCCTCCGGTGATCTGGCCCCGCTGGCGCACTGCGCGCTGGTGCTGCTCGGCGAGGGCTGGGTGCTCGGCCCGGCCGGGGAGCGGATCCCCGGCGGTGAGGCGCTGCGCCGGGTCGGCCTCGCCCCGATCGAGCTGGCCGCCAAGGAGGGGCTGGCGCTGATCAACGGCACCGACGGCATGCTCGGCATGCTGCTGCTGGCCATCCACGACGCCCGGCACCTGTTCACCATGGCCGACGTCACCGCCGCGCTGGCGATCGAGGCGATGCTCGGTTCGGAGCGGCCGTTCCTGCCCGAGCTGCACGCCATCCGACCGCATCCGGGCCAGGCGGAGTCGGCGGCGAACATCCATCGGCTGCTGCAGCAGTCGGCGGTGATGGACTCGCACCGGGACGACCTGGCGCACGCGGTGCAGGACGCGTACTCGATGCGGTGCGCTCCGCAGGTGGCCGGGGCAGCCCGGGACACCCTGGACTTCGTCGCGACCGTCGCCGGCCGGGAGCTGCTGTCGGTGGTGGACAACCCGGTGGTGCTGCCGGACGGGCGGGTCGAGTCGACCGGCAACTTCCACGGCGCGCCGCTCGGCTTCGCCGCCGACTACCTGGCCATCGGCGCGGCCGAGGTGGGCGCGATCGCCGAACGCCGGGTGGACCGGCTGCTCGACGTCACCCGCTCCCGGGAGCTGCCCGCGTTCCTCTCCCCCGACGCCGGGGTCAACTCCGGGCTGATGATCGCCCAGTACACGGCGGCCGGGATCGTCGCCGAGAACCGGCGGCTGGCCGCGCCCGCGTCGGTGGACTCGCTGCCCACCAGCGGCATGCAGGAGGACCACGTCTCGATGGGCTGGGCGGCGGCCAAGAAGCTGCGGACCGTGCTGGACAACCTGACCAGCCTGCTCGCCGTGGAGCTGCTGGCCGCCGTACGCGGGCTCCAGCTCCGCGCGCCGCTGACCCCGTCGCCAGCGGGCCGGGCGGCGCTGGCCGCGCTGCGCGAGGTGGTGGGCGAGCCGGGACCGGACGTGTTCCTGGCCCCGCTCATGGAGGCCGCCCGCGAGGTGGTGCGCGGTCCCGAGCTGCGCGCGGCGATCGAGCGGGAGGTCGGCCCGCTCGGCTGACCGGATCCCGGCCGGGCGAGTCCACCCTGGAAGGATGGAGCAAAGCACCCAGGCTCGCTGGCGCCGCACCGGTGGCGCCGGCTGGTCTGGCCGGCCGTCATCGGGTGCGCCCTGGTCGCGGCGGCCGCCCGCCCGCTCACCGGGCCGGCGGCCGCCGCCGTCCTGCTGCCCGACGCCTGGCTGGTGACCCGGTGACCGCCACGGACGCAGATCATCGCCGGTTTCGTGGCGATCTGGTACGGCTGAAGATCAGCTTCTGGCGAAGGTCCGCCGGATCTCTGCCCAGGACGGGAGCTCGGCGTCCGCAACGACCTTCCGCTTCGCCTTTGCCCAGAACAGGGTGAGCAGTATCGCCTCGGACAACACCGTCGCCCAAGCGGCGCCGGCGGCGCCGAACAGCGGGATCGCGGTGGCCAGCGCGGCCAGGAAGGCGAGCGATCCCAGCCCCTGATACAGCACCTTCTGCCGCACCAGCCCGTTGCTGGTCAGCAGCGATTCGACACTGGCTGCGCCGAAGCGGAGTGGGATCGCAATCGCGAGGACGGCCATCACCGGGACGGACGCACGGTACTGCGAACCGAAGATCAGCGGAATGGCAAACCGGCCCGCGACCGCAACCACCACGCCGAGCAGCACCCCGAGACCGATCATCCCGATCGTGCCGGCCCGGTATGCGATGAGGACCGCGTTGCGGTTGGAGCGGGACCACCGGTGCAGTTTCGCCAGGAAGTACTGCTGATACACGATGCGTGGCAGGAGATAGATCGCGGTCAACAGGGTCATCGGCACCGCGAGCACCGCGGCGTCCTCCGGGCTCAGAAACTCGGCGGAGGTGACGACGCCCAGGTTCATGCCCAGCTGATAGAACAGGCTGCCGAGCAGGAACAGGCCGGTACCGGCGACGAGGTGATCCACCCGGGGTCGGCGGGTGGAAGGACGGGGTGCCGGTGGGTGGCCCTCCAGCGTCGCTCGCCCGTGCCAGAACGGCGCGATCACCAGGACGCTCATGACCACCGTGACGACAGCCACGAGAGCGTAGCCCAGCGCCACCATGAGCGCCGACAGTCCGAGGATCCCGGTCAGTAGCGCCACGAGGAGTCGACCCACCTGCGGCGCAAGTTGCAGCGCCGCGAGCTGCCCGTAGGCACCCCGCAGTTGGAGGGCCGCCCCGGAGAGCGCCATGGCGACGAGCGACAGGATGATCGGGGCGAGCGCGATGCGTAGCCCGGCGTCGGCAGGTTCATCCAGTTCGACCAGGCCCCAGCCGACCAGCGCCGCGACCAGCAGGCCGGAACTGACGGCGACCAGCACGATGGACGGCCGCACCCAACGGAACGCCCTTGGCCCTTCCCGGCCGAAGCGCTGCAACCAGAAGTCAGCGACCCCGAAGGTGGCCAGTGGCGCGGCCAGCGTCACCAGCGACATGACCGACATGAAGGCACCGAACTGCGCCTGCGGCAGGCTACGGGCGAGCAGCACCTGGGTGACGAACGCGGTCAGCGTGACGCCGGCTTGACTGACCCCGAGCATGCCCAACTGCCGGAGGCGGCGTGCCATGCCGCTTCCAGACCGGCGCGGTGTCGCCGTGCTGCTCCGCAGGTCAGTTTCGATCATCGCGAGCCACCCGGGCGTTCATTTGCGTTCACCGCTGGCCTCCGTCGCCATGGCGCCCGGCACCGTCACGCGGGGGAAGGACGCGACTATCAGCATGAGGCAGAGGAAGAACAACCACATGAAGTACGAGTAGGAGGTCGGCTTCTGGGTCAGGGCGTTGACGGCCACCAGCGCGAAAAGGACCGTCAGCATCCACCTCGCCTCGACCCCGACAAGACGTCTCGTCAGCCGCCAGAGGTTGACGAAGACCACCGCCATGAGAACGATCCCGAGGAATCCCCAGACCACGAAGACCCGCAACGGGTCCAGATGCGTGTTCCACGGTTCGTAGCCCAGTCCGATGAGCCAGATGTCCGGGGTCGCGTCCTGCCACACCTCCGCTACCCGGAACCAGATCTGCCCGCGGCCGTGCAGGAACTCGTCGTTTGCCGGGTTGAGCGAGCCGACCCGGGTGAGGACGAACAGCGCGCGGTCGAGCAGGTACGCCCCCCAGCGGATCGCCGACACGATCACCAGCGCGACGAGAACGACGGCCCCCCAGACGGCGGTACGGAACGGCAGATTGGATATCTGTCGAGTGAGCTCAGGGAGCCGGCGCATCTCGAACGCCACTATCACGAACAGCACGCAGACAATGGTTATCCGGTGGGTGCTGACGACCGAGGTGGCTACCAGCAGGGCGAGCACGGCGTAACGGGCCAGGGGGCTGAGCCGGAGCCGGTCACCGGCGGCGTAGAGAATGAACACCGCGAAGATCAAAAGGCGACCGAGCGACGCCGGATGAAAGTAGCCGCCGGATGCCCGCCCGACTCTTCCGGTCGGCTCGTTGAAGAAGTAGGTGTAGTCCACGACGCCGGCGACCTGCAGCCAGGCGATCACACAATGCACGACGGTGCCGATGACCACGAGGAGAAGGAACCAACGCAGCCGATCGAGGGAGAACCATTCCGGCTTGACGAGCATGACCGCCAACAACGCGACCGGAGCGAACCCGACCGCCAGCTGAGCAGCCGCCGTAATGATCCCACCTTCTGGCCGAATGTACGGCCCGAAGATTTCGCGTACGTGGGTCGTGGTGAAGATCTGAAGGAAGTCGTCCCGGGCCGAGACGGCCAGCAGGTCGATTACCGAGAACAGGCCGATGAGCAGCAGCGCGGCGAGTGCGGGTGTCAGACCTCTCGGCAGCCGCTTGGACATCACCGCCACGGCGACAAAGGCGCCTGCCATGAGAAGGGCACCGATCACCGTCGCCACCATGCCGGCGTCCACGGTATCCTCGGGGACCTTCGCGCCGAATACGTCGATGAATGGCTTTACGCCAATCACCGCCATGGCGAGCACGACCATGATCTGGGTGGCCGTAGACCAAGAAGAACGCCCGGCCGGGACACCATCCGAAGAACGGTGCCCGGCGGTGGCGGAGAACGCGGTGTTACCCATCAGACGCCAGCCACTTCCCATCGTCCGGATGGCCACCACATTTCGAGGCATATGTCCATCTTGCGATCTCCTCCGCGCTACATTCTCGGGCACTATACGGGAAGGACACGACCATCAGAGATCGCCTCCGTCGGCTGCGAACCAACGGCGATCACCCCGACTGGTGGCAATTTCTCCCCCTTTCACGCAAGCTGGCCGGGCGGCCAGTCAGACGGTCCGGGGCAGCCGATGGACCGACCCGGCCGGGCGCGCGGGAGCCGCGCGCCTCAAGCACTACCGCCAGAACTCGGCAGCGCCGAGGAGGGCGAGCCCGCCAGCCATCGTCACGGTGCCACCTCCGCCGGCAGAGCCGACGCCAGCTCCGCCAGTTCGGCCGCCGTTCGGGCCGTCCAGGCGGTCCGGGCCGCCGCGATCCGCGCTGCCCTGGTCGGATCCTCATCCAGCGCCTCACGGATACCAGCAGCCAGCGCCACCGACTCGTTCGGCACCAGCGTGGCGAAGCTGCCGAACAGCTCCTCGGTGGTGCTGGTCCGGGACAGGACCAGCGGTCGACCTGCGCTGAGCGCCTCGCAGGCCCCGCTCGGCTGACACCCCTCCCGGTCGGTGAGGACGACGACGGCGCGGGATCCGGCCAACGCCGCCTCGTAGTCCGGGAGGTCGAGGAAGCCCAGCGTCCGCAGGTTGGGCAGTCGCGCCGCCCGCTCGCGCAACGGCTCGGGAAGCTTGTGCAGGGGAGCGGTGGTGGCGAAGCCGACGTCCGGCAGCGCCTCGATGGCGTCGATGAGGACGTCCATCGGCTCGTCCGGCGCGGCCGTCGCGACGATGAAGACCCAGTCACGGGGCGACGCCGGGGGGATCTCCCGGAGCGGATCATGCACCACCAGCGTCCGCAGCCCCGGGAAGGCGGCGCGAGCGATCCGATCCGCCTCCCGGTTGTGGGTCAGCACCAGGCGCGCCCCGCGAAGCACCTGCTCGGTGCCGGGAACCCGCCGCCACCAGGACTGGAACTGACCGTTGTGCGCGTCGACGACGTACGGCACGCCGGCCAGGTGAGGCGCGAGCGCGGTGAAGTGGGGCTGGGTCTGAGCGATGACGTACCGCGGTCGCTCGGCCCGGATCCGGGCCAGGTCCTGCCGGGCGTGCGCGAGGTAGTCACCGGGCCGCAACAGCTTGCCCTTCGCCCGGTGCGGCCGCCACACCATCTCCGCACCGAGCGCCTCGGCGAGCACGTCCGAGCGCCGCTGATAGCGCTTCCACGAGATGAACAGGGGCGGGGTCATCGGTGATCACCATTCCTTACGGCGCCGGGTCCCAGCAGGGACGGCAGTGAGGGGTTACGACGCGAGGGCACCGGTGATCCGCTCGACCAGGTGCGGGCCCAGGGTACGCGCGTAGGTCGCGGTGATGTGGTGACTGTCCCGGTAGACGATGACGTTACCGATCACCAACGGGCACTCGGTCTCGGTGCAGAACAGGTCGGTGAGGTCGACGACGCGGACCTTGCCGTCGGTCCGCCGCGCGGCGTCCGCAAGAGCGTCGCGGGTGCCGAGCCCGGCCTTGCGGTCGACGGCGCACCGGGTCGGATCCCCGCCGTTCGCCGCGTCGTCGACGAGACAGCTCATGTCGTCCTCGCCGAGCCCCGGATTGTCCGCCACCACGACGATCCTGGTCCCCCGCTCCAGCACCGGCTGCCACGCGTCGAGGTACCCGCGGATCTGCCCGTCCGCGGTCGGTCGATCGCCGCTGGCGCTCCGCCTCCCGGTGACGATGACAAGGTCGTACTTCGGGCCGGTCCCCAGCCGCTGCGCCATGGCGTGCCGCCGCGCGTAGCACGGGTCGGCCTGGTCGGCGGCGTCCACCTTCGCCCAGATGCACCCACGGGCGACATAGGTGTCGACAGTCCAGTTGTGGGCTTCGAGGTGACCCTCGATCGCCGGGATGAGCATCGCGGCGTGCGAGTCGCCGACGAGGGCGACCTTGGTCGCGTCCGGCCGCTGGGAGCCGATGCGACACGACGAGAGGTCGGCCGCCGGCTTCTGGTCGTAGCACCGGTACGCGGAGCCGGTGTCCTTGGTGAGCGTCGACATCTCGGGGTACAGCTGCGAGCCGAGGGGGCCGTCGGCACAACGTTCAGCCGCGAGCATGGCCTCCGCCCCCAGGCAGGGTGTCCCGCCGGCCAGGAGCTGATCGAGGCGCGAGTTGTTGGCCCGGCTGCTCTGCTCGAGCAGCTGGTTGCCGACGAAGACGACGGACAAGACCATCACCATCGAGACCGCGGCGGCGCCGTACTGCGGCCAGAGTCGGCGCCCGCCGGCGAACGCGCGGAACCGTACCGGGTCTTCGACGAAGCGCTTGGTCAGCGCGGCCAGCGCCACGACACCGGCGATGGCGAGGAACTTCACCGGCCAGGTCATCTTGTCGCCGGTCGCCAGCGCGAAGATCACGATAGGCGGCCAGTGCCAGAGGTAGACGGAGTAGGACCAGTCGCCGAGCTTCTGCACCGGCGCTGACTTCATCAACCCCAGCGGCGACCACCGCAGTGCGGGAGCGCCCGCCCAGATGGCGCAGAGTGTGCCGACGACCGGCAGCGCCGCCGCGTAGCCCGGGAACGGGGTGGTGGCGGCGTCGAGGGCGAACGCCGCCACGCCGATCATGAGCAGTCCCAGCCAGGAGACGGCCGCCCGGGTACGGTCGCCGGACAACCGGCCGAACGCCGGCAGCGTCGCCAACAGCGCTCCGGCCCCGAACTCCCAGGCCCGGGTGGGCGTGACGAAGTACGCGGCGGCGCCGTTCGCCGACGTCTCGTAGACGGAGTAGGCGAAGGATGCCAGGACGATCACGGCGAGCGTGACCCGGATCGCGCCGATCGGGTTCGCCTGCCGGATCCGGCGGGCGACCATGATCGCGATCACGATCAACAGGGGCCAGACCAGATAGAACTGCTCCTCCACGGAGAGCGACCAGTAGTGCTGCACCGGTGACTGGACGTTCTCCGCGGCGAGGTAGTCCACCGCGTCGTGCGCCAGCTGCCAGTTTTCGGCATAGACGGTCGCTGCCGCGATCTCGCGGAGGATCTGCGGCCAGTAGAGCTGTGGCACCCAGATGAACACGGCTGCTGCGGTGGCGACGAGCACGAGCAGGGAAGCCGGCAGCAGACGCCGGATGCGGCGGGCCCAGAAAGCACCAAGTCGGACCGAGCCCGATTTCTGCACCTCCCGCACCAGGTGTGCGGTGATGAGGAAACCACTGATGACGAAGAAGACGTCGACACCGACGTAGCCGCCCGGAATCCGGTGCGGCCAGAAATGGAACAGCAGCACCAGCAGCACGGCGAGCGCCCGGAGCGCCTGGATCTCCGGCCGCAGCACTCCGCGGGGTGTGTCCCTGGAGACGTTCACTGATCCTCACAACGACCGTACGGGCAGGGGTTCAAGCCACTGCTGGCCGCAGCGGTATGGCGGCGGTGAGCGTATCGGGTCGCGCCTGCCAGCACTGCCCCGGACCGAACTGTCGGGCGTGCGGCCCGGATTGCCGTCCCGACCGCCCGGCCTCCCGCGAGGCACCCGGGTCAGGTGGCCAGCACCGCCACGCCGATCAGCACGGGCAGCGCCGCCACGGTCGACAGCAGGACCGAGTCCCGGGCCAGGACCGTGCCGCGCCCGTAGTGGGCCGCGTAGACGAAGACGTTCTGCGCGGTGGGCAGCGCGGCGGTGATCGTACAGGCCAGCACGAGCACGTGCGGCAGGCCCAGCGCGAACCGGGCGACCAGGTAGGCCACCACCGGTTGGGCCACCGCCTTGAGCGCCACCGCGAGCCGTACCTCCGGCCCGGTGTCGCCGGAGCCGGGCACCGGGGCGCCGTGCAGCGACAGGCCGTACGCGAGCAGGGTGGCCGGCACGGCCATCGCGGCGACCAGTTCGACGGGCCGCATGAGCGGCTCCGGCGGCATCCAGTCGGTGAGGCTGACCACCAGGCCCAGGACGCAGGCGATGGTGATCGGGTTGGCGAGCGGCTGGGTGACTGTCGCGAGCAGCGAGCGTCGCCGTGGCCCGGTCGCGTTATCCAGGACCACGAACGCCAGCGGCGCCATCACCACGAGCTGGAACATCAGCACCGGCGCCACGTAGGAGGCGTCACCCAGCACGTACACGGCGATCGGGATGCCGATGTTGGCCGCGTTGACGTACGACGAGGCGAGCGCGCCGATCGTCGTCTCGGCCACCGGCCGGCGCCACCACAGCTTCGCGATCAGCACGAACAGGGTCGCCACGGCGGTCGCGCTGACCAGCGTGACGACCAGGACGGACGAGATGACCGCGTGGATGTCGGCCCGGGCCACCGTGGTGAAGAGCAGCGCCGGGGTGGCGACGAGGAACGCCACCCGGGACAGCACGCCGCCCGCCTCCGGGCCGAGCACCCCGCCGCGCCCGAGCAGGTAGCCGACGGCGATCACGGCCACGATGACGGCGAAGCCGTTCAGCACACCCTGCACGTGGGCCTTTCTCCGCCTGCCGGGCCGGTCAGGGCCGCGCGCCGGTCTCCGTCCGGGCCACCGTCCAGGCCTCGGCCTGCTCGCTGAGCGTGACGCCGAGGCCGGGCCGGTCGGGGACGACCATCCGGCCGTCCCGCAGCTCCAGCCGCTCGTTGAAGAGCGGCCCCAGCCAGTCGAAGTGTTCCACCCAGGTCTCCCCCGGGTACGCGGCGGACAGGTGCAGGTGGATCTCCATGGCGAAGTGCGGGGCCATCGACAGTCCCTTGTGGTCGGCCAGGGTGGTGATCCGCAGGAACTGGGTGATGCCGCCGACCCGGGGCGCGTCCGGCTGGATGAAGTCCACCGCGTCGGCCTCGATCAGCCGCCAGTGCTCGGCCGGGCTGGTCAGCATCTCCCCGGTGGCGATGGGGGTGTCCAGGGTGGCGGCCAGCCGGGCGTGCCCCTCGACGTCGTACGCGTCCAGCGGCTCCTCGATCCAGACCAGGTTCAGCGGTTCCATGGCCCGGCCGAACCGCTGGGCGGTGCGCCGGTCCCACTGCTGGTTGGCGTCGATCATGAGGGGGAACCGGTCGCCGAGCGTCTCCCGGACCGCGGTAACCCGCTTGAGGTCGGCCGCGGTGTCCGGCTGCCCCACCTTGATCTTGATGCCGCCGATGCCGCCGGCGACCAGCGCCCGGGCGTTGTCCAGCACCTCCTCCAGCGGGCTGGACAGGAAGCCGCCGGAGGTGTTGTAGCAGGGCACCGAGTCGCGGTGGGCGCCGAGCAGCTTGGCCAGCGGCAGGCCGGCCCGCTTCGCCTTGAGGTCCCACAGGGCGATGTCGAGCGCGGCGATCGCCTGGGTGGCCAGGCCGCTGCGGCCGACCGAGGCGCCGGCCCAGACCAGCTTCTGCCACAGCCGGGCGATGTCGTTGGGGTCCTCGCCGACAAGCTCCGGTGCCACCTCGGCGGCGTGGGCGAACAGGCCCCGGCCGCCGGCCCGCTTCGAGTAGCTGAAGCCCAGGCCGTGGTGGCCGTCGGCGGTGACCACGTCGGCGAAGAGGAACGCCACCTCGGTCAGCGGCTTCTGCCGGCCGGTGAGCACCTTGGCGTCGCTGATCGGGGTGCGCAGCGGCAGGTACACCAGGCGCAGGCCGACCCAGGCGATGCGGTCGCCGGAGGCGGCAGGGGACGAAGCGGCGGCCGGGTGCGCCGGGGCGGGAGAGGTCACCATCACTCCTCGGTTCGGGTGGCGGCGACGGCGAGGCCGCCGTCTGGGGTGGTCACCTGGTGCTCGACCTGGGCGGCCTGCCGGCCGCGGACGGCCCGCAGCGCCGGTACGACGACCACGGTCAGCACCAGCAGGGCGACCAGCGCCGCCGAGACGGGACGCTGGACGAAGCCGGTGAAGTCGCCCTCGAAGAGGCGCATCGATCGGCGGAACGACGACTCGAGCAGCTCGCCGAGGACGAACGCCAGCACGAACGGGCCGGGCTCGAAACCGAGCTTCTTCATCCCGTAGCCGACCAGGCCGAGCGCGACCACGAGGAACATGTCGAAGACGTTGTTCCGGATGCTGTAGACGCCGACCATGGTGATCAGCACGGTGAGCGGGGCCAGGATACCGGCCCGTACCCGCAGCAGGCGGACGAAGACGCCGATCAGCGGGATGCTCAGCAGCAGCAGGAAGATGTTCCCCACGTACATGGAGTTGACCACGCCCCAGAACACGTCCGGGTGCTCGGTGATGAGCTGCGGCCCGGGCGGGATGCCCTGCAGCAGCAGCGCGCCGAAGAGCACCGCCATGGTCGCGTTCGCCGGTACGCCGAGGGTCAGCAGCGGGATGAAGGACGAGGTCGCGGCGGCGTTGTTGGCGCTCTCCGGGCCGGCGACGCCCTCGATGGCGCCCTTGCCGAACCGGGACGGGTCCTTCGCCGCCCGCTTCTCCACGGCGTACGCGACCAGCGAGGACATGGTGGCGCCCCCGCCGGGGAGCACCCCGAGGACGAAGCCGACCACGGAGCCGCGCAGCACGGCCAGCCGGGACCGCAGCCACTCCGGCCGGGTCGGGATCGCTCGCCCGAAGGACAGCACGGCCGGTTGGGGTCGCAGCCGGTGTTCCAGGTTGTAGAGGATCTCCCCCACCCCGAACAGCCCCATGGCGACGATGACGAAGTCGATGCCGTCGGCGAGCTGGTCGCTGCCGAAGGTGAAGCGGGGGGTGCCCACCATCGGGTCCAGGCCCACGGTGGCCAGCAGCAGGCCGACGCCGGCGGCGGCCACGCTCTTGACCAGGGAGCCGCTGCCGAGGGTGGCGACCATGAAGATGCCGATCAGCGCCAGCAGGGTGTACTCGGCCGGTCCGAACTGCAGGGCGAAGTCGGCGACCAGCGGCGCGATGAGGGTGAGCAGGATGATCGAGGCGGTGCCGCCGATGAACGAGCCGATCGCGGCGATGCCCAGCGCCGAACCGGCCCGGCCCTTGCGGGCCATCTGGTAGCCGTCGAGCGCGGAGACCACGGTCGACGCCTCGCCGGGCAGCCGGAGCAGCACCGAGGTGATGGTGCCGCCGTACTGGGCGCCGTAGAAGATGCCGGCCAGGAGGATGACCGCCGCGGCGGGCTCGATGCCGTACGTGACCGGCAGCAGGATGGCGATGGTGGCCGCGGGTCCCAGCCCGGGCAGCACCCCCACCAGCATGCCCAGCGTCACGCCGAGCAGGCAGTAGAGCAGGTTCTGCGGTTCGAACACCACCGCGAACCCGGACAGCACGGGGGTCAGGTCCATGGTGGATCTCCTCTCTGGCGGAGGGTCAGATGACGATCAGGTGGGGCAGCGGCACCCCGAGCGCGGTGATGAAGAGCCCGTACAGGGCGGCCGTCGTGAGCACCGACACCAGCGCGGTGGTGCGCCATCCCTCGCGCCCGAAGAACCGCAGCCAGAGCACCAGCACCAGCACGGTGGGGATCTCGAAGCCGACGAGCTCGAACAGGAACGCGTAGAGGGCGAGACTGGCGGCGCCGACGAGCACCACGCCGGCGCCCCGGGTGAAGGCCTCGGTGTCCGTCGTCCCGCGGGCGCGCAGCACCAGGGCCACCCCGCTGACCAGCAGCAGCACCGCGACGATCGTCGGCCACAGGCCTGGGCCGGGCTCGGTCAGCGTGCCGAGCCCCAGCCCGTGGGCCAGCCAGAGGGTGGCCAGCCCGAGCAGCACTGGCACCGCGCCCGCCACGGTGGCGAGGACCGGGCCGCCCGGGGAGATCTCCTCCCCGGGCGGCGCGGTCGCGGGCTCCGCGGCCTCCTGCGGCACGGCGGCCGACCCGCCCGGCGTCTCGGGCGGTACGGCGTCGGCCCGGGCGGCCGGTCGGGTGTCGCTCACCGTCATTTCCCGGATCCGAAGGTGAGGCCGAACTTCTTGCTCAGGTCGGCGTACTCCTTGGCGGCGTCGGTCAGGTGCTGGCGCGCCTCCTGGTCGGAAACCTCCCAGCGCTCCATGTAGTTGTCCTTGAGGAACTTGTCGTACGCGGCGTCCTTGCGTGCCTCGGCGAAGGAGTCGGTCAGCTTCTTGGCGACCGCGTCCGGCAGGCCGGTGGGCGCGACGATGAAGCGGCGCTGGTCGACCACCACGTCGAAGCCCTTCTCCGGGGCGGTCGGCACGTCGGGCAGGTAGCTGCTGCGCTTCTCGGAGAAGATCGCGAGCGGGCGGAACTTGCCGGCCTTGATCTGCGGCATGGTCTCGGCGAGGGAGCCGGAGAGAACGTCCACTTGCTTGCCGAGCAGGGCGGTCGCGGCCGGCGCGCCCCCGTCGAAGGGCACGTCGGTGGCCTTGACGTTGGCCGCCTTGAACAGCAGGGCCTGGGAGAGCTGGGCGCCGGTGCCCACGCCGGTGGTGGCGTACCGGAGGGACGGGGCCTTGAGCAGGTCCTCCAGCGTCTGGTACGGCGAGGCCGCGTTGACCACGAGGACGTAGTCCTCCTGGGTGAGCGTGGTGAGGATGGTCATCTTGTCCGGCTGGATGGCGGTGGGGTCCTGCACGGCCAGCGGGGTGATCGCGAAGAGCGACTTCACCAGCAGGGCGATGTTGTAGCCGTCCGGCGCGGACGCCAGCACCTCCTTGCCGCCGACGGCGCCGTTGGCGCCCGGCTTGTTGGTGACGACCACCGACTGTCCGAGCGGCTTCTCGGCGGCCTTGCCGATGGCCCGGCTGATCAGGTCGCCGCTGCCGCCCGGGGCGAACGGCACGGTGAACTGGACCGCGCGGGTCGGGTAGTTGCTGTCCGCGGCGTCCTTGCCGCCCTGCACGCCGGAGCAGGCGGCGACCGGCAGCACGGCGAGCGCGGCGAGGGCGGCCAGCAGCCGGCGGCGGGACGGGGACGGGAGGGGGGATCTCATGACGACTCCTCGTGCGTGTGTGGGGGTGGTGGGGGTCAGCCCCGGACCAGGCACGGACGTTTGGGGTGGAACGTCCAGTCGGGGATGAGGTAGCGCATCGCCTCGGCGTCGTCGCGGGCGCCGAGGCCGTGTTCCAGGTAGAGCTGGTGGGCCGCCTCGACCCGGTCCAGGTCGAGCTCGACGCCGAGGCCCGGCGCGGTGGGGACCGCGATGGCGCCGTCGGCGATGGTCAGCGGGTTCTTCGTGAGCCGCTGGCCGTCCTGCCAGATCCAGTGGGTGTCGATGGCGGTGATCTCGCCGGGCGCGGCGGCCGCGACGTGGGTGAACATCGCCAGCGACACGTCGAAGTGATTGTTGGAGTGCGAGCCCCAGGTCAGCCCCCAGGCGTCGCACAGCTGGGCGACGCGCACCGAGCCGGCCATGGTCCAGAAGTGCGGGTCGGCCAGCGGGATGTCGACCGCGTCGGCGCGGATCGCGTGGCCCAGCTCCCGCCAGTCGGTGGCGACCATGTTGGTGGCCGTACGCAGGCCGGTGGCCCGGCGGAACTCGGCCAGCACCTCGCGGGCCGAGAAGACCCCCTCGGCGCCGCACGGGTCCTCGGCATACGCGAGCACGTCGCGCAGCTCGCGGCAGAGCGCGACGGCGTCCCGGAGGAGCCAGCCGCCGTTGGGGTCGAGCGTGATCCGGGCGTCCGGGAATCGGCCGGCCAGCGCCCGCACCGCCTCGGCCTCGACCGGGCCGGGCAGCACCCCGCCCTTGAGTTTGAAGTCGCGGAAGCCGTAGCGGGCCCGGGCCGCCTCGGCCAGGGCGACGACGGCCTCCGGCGTCAGCGCCTCCTCGTGCCGCAGCCGCAGCCAGTCGTCGGCCGCGTCCGGCTCGCTCCGGTACGGCAGGTCGGTCCGGTTGCGGTCGCCGACGAAGAACAGGTACCCGAGGGTGGGCACGCTGCTGCGCTGCTGGCCGTCGCCGAGCAGGGCGGCCACCGGCACCTCCAGGTGCTGGCCGAGCAGGTCCAGCAGCGCCGCCTCCAGCGCGGTCACCACGTGCACGGTGGTCCGCAGGTCGTACGTCTGCGCGCCTCGGCCGCCGGCGTCGCGGTCGGCGAAGCGTGCCCGGACGGCGGCCAGCACGCCGTGGTGCTGCCCGACGGGCCGGCCGAGCACCAGGTCCCGGGCGTCGGAGAGGGTCTGCGTGATGGCCGGGCCGCCGGGCACCTCGCCGACGCCGAGCCGTCCCTCGCTGTCGGTGAGGAGCACCAGGTTGCGGGTGAAGAAGGGGGCGTGCGCGCCGCTGAGGTTCAGCAGCATGGAGTCGTGCCCGGCGACCGGCACGACCCGCATCCCGGTCACCACGGGGGTGCGGGGCGGGGTCACGGTGGGCACCTCGGCAAGTTGGCTGGTCATGGCTCAGTCCCGTCCCGGATGGCCGTCGACGCGTCGCCACAGCCCCAGCGGATTGTCGTCGGCGAGTTCGGCGGGCAGCAGGTCGGCCGGCACGTTCTGGTAGCTCACCGGACGCAGGAAACGGTCGATCGCCAGGGTGCCCACCGAGGTGCTCCGCGGGTCGGAGGTGGCCGGGAAGGGGCCGCCGTGGACCACGGCGTGCCCCACCTCGACCCCGGTGGGCCAGCCGTTGACCAGCACCCGGCCGGCTTTGAGCTCCAGCTCGGCGAGCAGTCGGCGGGCCTGCGGGTGGTCGGCGGGGGCCGCGTGCACGGTGGCGGTGAGCTGCCCGTCGAGCCGGTCGACGATCTCCCGCAGCTGGTCGTCGCCGGTCACCCGGACCACCACGGTCACCGCGCCGAAGACCTCCTCGCGCAGAGCCGGCTCGGCCAGGAACGTCGCGCCGTCGGTGACCAGCAGGCCGGTCCGGCCGGCGCAGGCGATGCCCGCGTCCGCGGCGCCCCGGGCCACGGCGCGTACCCCGTGGAGCGCGGCCAGTCGGTCGACGCCCCGGTCGTACGCGGCGTGGATGCCGGCGGTCAGCATCGGCGCCGCCGGGACGCCCCGGACGGCCTCGGCGGCGGCCGCGACGAACTCGTCGAACCCGTCGCCGTCGGGCAGGAAGACCAGGCCGGGGCTGGTGCAGAGCTGGCCGACGCCGACGGTCACCGAGCCGATCAGGGCGGCGCCCAGCTCGGCGCCCCGCTCGGCCAACGCGCCGGGCAGCACGAACACCGGGTTGACGCTGGACATCTCGGCGTACACCGGGATGGGTTCTGGGCGGGCGGCGGCTGCGGCGACCAGGGCCAGCCCGGCGGCGCGGGAGCCGGTGAACCCGACCGCCCGGATCCGGGGGTGGCGGACCAGGGCGGCGCCCAGCCCCGGGCCGTCGCCGTACAGCAGGGAGAAGGTGCCTTCGGGCAGGCCGTGCTCGCGTACCGCGGCCTGGACGGCCCGGCCGACCAGCTCGGACGTGCCGGGGTGGGCCTCGTGCGCCTTCACCACCACGGGGGCGCCGGCGGCCAGCGCCGAGGCGGTGTCGCCGCCGGCGACGGAGAAGGCCAGCGGGAAGTTGCTCGCGCCGAAGACCGCGACCGGGCCGAGCGGGACACGACGCTGCCGCAGGTCCGGTCGGGGCAGCGGGACCCGGTCGGGCTGGGCGGGATCGATCCGGACGTTGAGCCAGTCGCCGTCGCGGACGACCGAGGCGAAGAGCCGGAGCTGGTTGCAGGTACGGGCTCGTTCGGCGAGCACCCGGGCCGCCGGGATGCCGGTCTCGGCCACCACCCGCTCGATCAGGGTGTCGCCGAGCGCCTCGAGGTTGGCGGCGATGCTCTCCAGGAACGCGGCCCGGGTCGCCAGGTCGGCGTGCCGGTAGCCGTCGAACGCGGTCCAGGCGAGTTCGGCGGCGCGGTCGACCTCGGCGGCGCCGCCCAGGCCGTACGCCGGTTCCAGCGTCCGCCCGCTACGCGGGTCGACGGCCCGGACCTCGCCCTCGTTGCCGTGGACCTCGGCGGAACCGATCAGCATGGCGCCGGTGAGCGGCGTGGTCTCGGTGGTGGTCATGGCGGTCAGCCCAGCTTCTCGATGAGGGTGGCCAGCGCGCCCTGCTCGTCGGCGGTGAGGTCGGTCAGCGGCGGCCGGACCGGGCCGGCGGGGCGGCCGACGATCCGCATCCCGGCCTTGATGATCGAGACCGCGTAGCCGGCCTTGCGGTTCCTGATCTCCAGGTACGGCAGCACGAACTCGTTGAGCCGGGTGTAGACGCCGGCCCGGTCCTGGGCCCGCACGGCGGCGTAGAACTCCAGCGCGAAGGTGGGGGCGAAGTTGAAGATCGCGGACGAGTAGGTGGTGACGCCCAGCTCCAGGTAGGGCAGAGCGAACGTCTCCGCGGTGGGCAGGCCGCCGATGTAGAGCAGCCGGTCGCCGATCGTGGCGTACAGCCGGGTCATCAGCTCGATGTCGCCGACGCCGTCCTTGAAGCCGATCAGGTTGGGGCAGGTCGCCACCAGCTGCTCCATGGTCGGCACGGTGAACCGGCCGTTGGCCCGGTGGTAGACGACCACGCCCAGCGAGGTGGCCGCACAGACCGCCCGGACGTGGGCGGCGAGGCCGTCCTGGCTCGACTCGGTCAGGTACGGCGGAAAGAGCAGGATGCCGTCGGCGCCGGCCCGCTCGGCGTCGCGGGCCAGGTCGACCGCCTGGGCGGTGCCGAAGCCGGCCGGCGCGATGATCGGCGTCGTGCCGCCGCTTGCCGCCACCGCCGCCCGCACCACCCGGGCGATCTCGTCCGGGGTCAGGGAGAAGAACTCCCCGGTGCCGCCCGCGGCGAACAGCCCCGCCGCCGGGTACGAGGCGAGCCAGCTCAGGTTCTCCCGGTACGCGGCCTCGTCGAACTCCAGCTCGGGGGTGAAGTGGGTGACGGGGAAGGACAGCAATCCGCTCCCCAGCACGCGCTGAAGCTCTTCCGGCGTGTGTCGCGTCATCTCGCTGGACTCCTGTTTCGGGTAGGTGACCAGGAGGTTAAGCACCTCGGGTGATACCGGTCCAACACGAGTTGGGCATTGGCTGATACCTTCCCGGCATCATCGCTGGAGGTGCCATGTTCACCCTCGATCAGCTGCGGGGCTTCGTGGCGGTCGCCGAGGAAGGCCACGTCGGGCGGGCGGCCGCCCGGCTGCGGATGACCCAGCCGCCGCTGAGCCGCCAGATCCAGCGGCTGGAGCGCGCCACCGGGCTGCTGCTGTTCGAGCGGACGTCCACCGGCGTCACCCTCACCCCCGCTGGCCGGGTCTTCCTCGACGAGGCGCGGCGGCTGCTCACGCTGGCCGCCACCGCGCCGCTGACCGCGCGCCGGGTCGCCGACGGCACCGCCGGGTCGATCCGGATCGGCTTCACCGCCGTGTCGGCGCTGACCGTGCTCGGGCGCTGGATCGCCACCGCGGCCGAACACCTGCCCGGCGTGGACCTGGTGCTCTCCGAGATGGTCACCCGGGTCCAGCTCGACGCGATCCTCGCCGGCGAGCTGGAGGTGGGGCTGGTCCGCGAGGTGCCGCGCAGCGAGCTGCTCGCCTCCCGGCTGGTGCACACCGAGTCGCTGGTGCTGGCGGCGCCCCGCGACCACCCGCTGACCCGGCTCGGCCGCCCGCCCCGGCTCGCCGACGTCGCCGAACACGACGTGGTCACCTACTCGCCCTCGGAGGCGTGGTACTTCTACGAGCTGGTGGTCGCCGCGTTCCACCAGGCCGGCGTCGCCCCCCGGTACGTCCAGCACATCAGCCAGGTGCACACCCTGCTGTCGGTGGTCAACGCCGGCCTGGGGGTGGCCCTGGTGCCGCGCTCGGCGTCCGCGCTGCGGCTGGAGAACCTGGCCTTCCTCGACGTGACCGACATCGAGGAGGGCACGGTGAAGCTGCACTGCGTGTGGCGCACCGGCCACCAGAACCCGGCCCTGGCGGCGCTGCTGGCGCGGGTGACCGGCTGACCAGGCACCCGCGCCGACGCTCGGTCAGGCCGCCGGCAGGAGCACCTTGGCGGCCAGCTTGGCCAGCTCGCGCAGCGCCTTGCCACGGTGGCTGACCGCGTCCTTCTCCTCCGGGGTCAGCTCCGCGTTGGTCCGCTCCTGACCGTCGCCCAGGAAGATCGGGTCGTACCCGAAGCCGCCGTCGCCGCGGGGCGCCCGCAGCAGCCGGCCCGACTGCCGGCCGTCGACCAGGTGCTCCTTGCCGCTCGGCAGCACCAGCGCCACCGTGCAGACGAAGGCGGCGCCCCGGTGCTCGTCCGCCAGGTCGGCGATCTGGTCCAGCACCAGCTGGAAGTTGGCCCGGTCGTCGCCGTGCCGGCCGGCCCAGCGGGCGCTGAACACGCCCGGCATGCCGTTGAGCGCGTCCACGGCGAGCCCGGAGTCGTCGGCGATGGTCGGCAGGCCGGTACGCCGGCAGCCCTCCCGCGCCTTGATCAGCGCGTTCTCGCCGAAGGTCAGGCCGGTCTCCGGCAGCTCCGGATACTCCTCGACGTCGTCCAGCCCGAGCAGGGCGATCCGGTGCGCGCCGAGCGCGCCGTCGAGGATCCGCTGGAGCTCGACGAGCTTCTTCCGGTTCCGGGTGGCGAGCAGGACCGTGTTCATGAGAGATCACCTTCGTTCGCGACTGCGGGGCTCACAAGCTCGCTCCTCGCGCTCACTGGAGCGCCTTCCGCTGCGCGTCGGCCAGTTCCAGGCAGCCCACCACGCCCAGGTCCAGCAGGGCGTCGAGCTGCTCCCGGGCGAAGACGCCGGCCTCGCCCGTCCCCTGCACCTCGACGAAGTCGCCGGTCCCGGTGCAGACCACGTTCATGTCGACCTCGGCGGCCACGTCCTCCTCGTAGCAGAGGTCCAGGCGCGGCTCGCCGGCGATGATGCCGACGCTGACCGCGGCCACCGAACGGTGCATCACCTTCTCCACCTTGCCGGCCAGGGCCTTGCGCTCGGCCAGCCAGGTCACCGCGTCGTGCAGCGCCACGTACGCGCCGGTGATCGCCGCGGTCCGGGTGCCGCCGTCGGCCTGGAGCACGTCGCAGTCGAGCACGATCGAGTTCTCGCCGAGCGCCTTCAGGTCGATGGAGGCGCGCAGGCTGCGGCCGATCAGCCGGGAGATCTCGTGGGTACGCCCGCCGATCTTCCCGCGCACGCTCTCCCGGTCGGAGCGGGTGTTGGTGGCCCGGGGCAGCATCGCGTACTCGGCGGTGACCCAGCCCAGCCCGGAGCCCTTGCGCCAGCGGGGCACCCCCTCGGTCACGCTCGCCGTGCAGAGCACCCGGGTCGCGCCGAACTCGACGAGGACCGAGCCCTCCGGGTGGGTGCTCCAGCCCCGGGTCAGGGTCACCGGTCGGAGTTGGTCGGGCCGCCGCCCGTCAGGTCGCGCCATGCCTGCACCTTATGCGGTGTCGTGATCGAAGCGCGCCGCGGTGTGCCCTCTGCCTGGGCGGGTCGGTGGCCCGGGCCTGAAGCGCGGGCCGGTCGGTTCCGTCCGACCCGGCAGTGGCGGGGGCCCAGCTCGCCGCCGGAACGAGCGGAGTGGCACGGGTCAGGGCGGGCCGGGTGCCTCCGTGGCGGGCTCGGCGGGGACCGGTGCAACGCCGTGCGCGCGGAGGAAACCGGCGACTGCGGCGGGCCAGCCGAACTCCTCGGCCCGGCGCCGGGCGGCCGACCGCCGCGCCGCCTCGGGGCGCTGAAGCAGCCGGACGACCGCGGCGGCGATTGCCGACGGGGTGCCGTAGGCGGCCAGCCCGCCCGGCCCGATCACCTCCGGCAGCGCACTGGCCGCGTTGGCCACCACCGGGGTGCCGCTGGCCAGCGCCTCCAGCCCGGCCAGGCCGAAGGTCTCCACCGGACCGGGTGCGAGCACCACGTCCGCGCTGGCCAGCAGCGCGGCGATGGCGGCCCGGTCGGGCAGGAAGCCGGCGAAGTGCACCGGCAGGCCGGCCGCGCGCCGGGCCAGCGTCGCCCGCAGCGGCCCGTCGCCGACCATCACCAGCACCGCGGGTACGCCGGCGCGGCGCAGCCGGGCGAGGGCGGCCACCGCCAGCTCGGGGCGTTTCTCCACCGACAGCCGGGCGCAGTGCACCAGCAGCACCTCGGTGTGGTCGGCGTACCGCTCGCGCAGCACCGGGTCGGTGCGGTCGGGATGGAACGTGGTCAGGTCGACCCCGAGCGGCACCAGGTCGACGGGCGGGCCGGCGAGCCGGTCGAACTCCTCCGCCGCCCAGCGGGTGGTGCAGACCACCCGGTCGTAGTGGCGCAGGGTCTCCCGGTTGAGCCGGTCGGCGACCCGCCGGGCCGCGGCGCCCGGCAGCCGCCACTGCCCGAGCAGCCCGGTCAGGCTCTCGTGCGAGACCATCACCGACGGCACGCCGTGCGCCCGGGCCCACCGGCCGGTCCAGCGCAGGGTGCTCCGGTCGGAGACCTCCAGCCGGTCGGGCGCCAGGTCGGCGAGCATCCCGGCGAGCCGGCGCCGGTCGGTCAGCAGCCGGTACCCGCCGCTGCCCGGCAGCACCGGTCCCGGCAGCGTGACCACGCGGCCCCACGGCTGCCGGGTGTCGCCGTACCGCTCGCCGGGGATCACCAGCACCGGTTCGTGGCCGGCGGCCAGGTAGCCCTCGCCGAGGTGCCGCAGGGCGGTACGCAGCCCGCCGGAGCGGCCGGTCACGAAGTTGGCCACCCGGACGATGCGTACCCCGCTCACCTGGGGGCCCGGAGGCCGGCGAGCGACGTGCCGGCGACGGCGGCCTGGTAGTGCCCGACCAGCTCGTCCCCGACGGCGCTCCAGCTGCGGCGGCTGACCGCCGCCCGGGCGGCGGTGCCGTACCGGGTCCGGCGGTCGGCGTCGGCGACCAACTCGGCCACGGCGGCGGCGAGCGCGTCCCCGTCGTCGGGCGGGACCAGCAGCCCGGTCACGCCGGACTCGACCAGGTCGACCGGTCCACCGCTGGCCGGCGCCACCACCGGCACCCCGCTGGCGGCGGCCTCCTGCAGCGTCTGCCCGAACGTCTCGTGCGGGCCGGTGTGGACGAACACGTCGAGGCTGGCGTAGAGGCGGGCCAGCGCTTCCCCGTGCTGCACGCCGAGGAACCGCACCCCGGGCAGGGCGCGTTCGAGTTGCCGGCGGGCCGGGCCGTCGCCGGCCACCACCACCCGTACGCCGGGCAGCCGGGCCGTCGCCGCGAGCAGTTCCACCCGCTTCTCGGGGGCGAGGCGGCCCACGTAGCCGACGAGGAGTTCGCCGTCGGGCGCCAGGGTCCGGCGCAGCGGGTCGCTGCGCCGGGTCGGGTGGAACAGGTCGGCGTCCACGCCCCGCCGCCAGAGCCAGATCCGCTGGATCCCGTTGGCGATCAGGTCGGCGGCGGCGCGGGTCGACGGCGCGAGGTTGCGCTGCGCGCAGTTGTGGATCTCGCGGAGCCGGCGCCAGGCCGCGGCCTCACCCCAGCCGACCCGGTACGCGCGGGCGTAGGAGGCCACGTCGGTCTGGTAGACGGCGACGACGGGCAGGTCGTGCCGGACGGCCAGGGTCGCCCCCGCCGCGCCGAGGACGAACGGGCTGGCGAGGTGGACGACGTCCGGCCGGTGGCCGAGCAGGGCGGCGGCCAGCCCGGCGGTCGGTACGCCGAGCCGGAAGCCCTGGTAGCGCGGCAGCGGCAGGCTGGGGATCCGCACCACGGGGTAGGGGTGCGGTTCGGTGGGTCGGTGCCGGCCCCGGGCCGGCGCGGGCGCGATGACGAGCGGCTCGTGTCCCCGCGCCACGAGGTGTTCGGCGGTCCGGACGACGGAGTTCGCCACGCCGTTCACGTCCGGCGGGAACGACTCGGTCACGATGGCGATCCGCATGGCCCGAGGGTGCGGGCCGGACGGGTGCGTCAGGCGACCAGCCGCTGACGGATCGGCGAACACTACGGCAACGCGGCGCGCCGCCGTCGTGGTCAGACGTCGTAGCAGGCGCCGGGGCGGACCACGTCCAGCGGCCCGACGTACGCCCCGGCCGCCGACTCGACGGTGTGCGCCTCGCTGCCCCAGGCCGCCACCAGATGGGTGAGCAGCAGCCGACCCACCCCTGCCTTGGTGGCCGCCTCGCCGGCCTCCCGGCCGGTCAGGTGCAGGTCCGGCGGATTCTCCACGCCGTCGAGGTAGCTGGCCTCGCAGAGGAAGAGGTCGGCGCCCTGGGCGAGGCGCAGCAGCGCGTCGCAGGGCGCGGTGTCCGCCGAGTAGCAGAACACCCGGCCGTTGTGTTCCAGCCGCACGCCGTACGTCTCGACCGGGTGGTTCATCCGGTCGACGGTGACGGTGAACGGGCCGATCGGGAAGGTGCCGGGCTGGAGCCCGTAGAACTGGTAGACGTCCTCGACCGTGCTGTCCTCCTGCCCGTACGCGCCGGCGATCCGGTCCGGCGCGCCGGAGGGGGCGTAGACCGGCAGGGGCGGGTATGGGCCGTCCGGGGCGTAGCGGCGCACCACCACGTAGGACGCCGCGTCGAGCATGTGGTCGCAGTGCAGGTGGGTGAGGAGGATGGCGTCGGGGGCGTGCAGCCCGACGTAGCGCTGGAGGGTGGAGAGCGCCCCCGGGCCGAAATCGATCAGGAGGCGGAAGCCCTCCGCCTCCACCAGGTAGGCGGAGCAGGGGGACTCGGGGCCGGGGAAGCTGCCCGCGCAGCCGAGGACGGTCAGTCGCATCCGGTCGCCCTGATGTCACGCTTCGTAGTCGAAACGCCGGCAGTCGCTCCGCCGATGATCACAACCGACGCGTACGCCACGCTGCGCAGCCTACGCGTCGGTCCGGGCGGGCAAGAATGATCCAACGGAAGTTGTCATCAACGTGACACCCGTACACGTCCGATGCCGACACGGCGGGGGCGGGCCGGCCGGCGGATGACGCCAACCGGCCCGAACCGCCAACGGTCAGGCCCAGAGCTGCCCCTCGAGAGCGTCCTCGGCGTCCGCCAGGGTGCCCCCGTACGCCCCGGTCGACAGGTATTTCCAGCCGCCGTCGGCGACCACGAACGCGACGTCGGCCGGGCGGCCCGCCCGGACCGCCTCGTGCGCCACCGCCAGGGCGGCGTGCAGGATCGCGCCGGTGGAGAAGCCGGCGAAGATCCCCTCCACCTCGACAAGCTGCCGGGTACGCAGCACCGCGTCCCGGGTGCCCACCGAGAACCGCCGGGAGAGCACCCCCGCGTCGTAGAGCTCGGGGACGTAGCCCTCGTCGATGTTGCGCAGGCCGTAGACCAGCTCGCCGTAACGGGGCTCGGCGGCGACGATCTGGATGCCGTCGACCTTCTCCCGCAGGAAGCGTCCGGTGCCCATCAGGGTGCCGGTGGTGCCCAGACCGGCCACGAAGTGGGTGATCGTGGGCAGGTCGTGCAGCAGCTCCGGCCCGGTCGTCTCGTAGTGCGCCCGGGCGTTCGCCTCGTTGCCGTACTGATAGAGCATCACCCAGTCGGGGTGCTCGGCGGCGATCTGCTTCGCGGTGGCGACGGCCTGATTCGAGCCGCCGGCGGCCGGCGAGAAGATGATCTCCGCGCCGTACATCCGGAGCAGCTGGACGCGCTCGGTGGAGACGTTCTCCGGCATCACGCAGACCAGCCGGTATCCGCGCAGCTTGGCCACCATGGCCAGGGAGATTCCGGTGTTGCCGCTGGTCGGTTCCAGGATGGTGTCACCCGGCCGGAGCTGCCCCGCCGCCTCGGCCGCGCGGACCATGAACAGGGCGGCCCGGTCCTTGATGCTGCCGGTCGGGTTCCGGTCCTCCAACTTGGCCCAGAGCCGCACCTGCGGCGCCCCGTCGGGCACCGTCGGCGAGAGCCGGGGCAACCCGATCAGGGGCGTACCGCCGCAGGCATCGAGCAGGCTGTCGTACCGCGCCATGACGGCCGCCGTCAGCGGCGCGCTGCGCGCACGCCAGCCGCCGCGGCGGCACCGTGCTGCGCGATCGCGGCTGCCGCCGCACTGTGCTGCGCGATCGCCGCGGCGGCGGCGAAGCCGAACGCGCCGCCCGCCACGGCCGGCAGGATGGTGACGCTGTCACCGTCGTTGAGCTTGGCGTCGAGCGCGCCGAGGAAACGGACGTCCTCGTCGTTGACGTAGACGTTGACGAACCGGTGCAGCGCGCCGGCGTCGGTGACCAGCCGGGCCTTCAGGCCGGCGTGCCGGGCGTCCAGGTCGGTGAGCAGGTCGGCGAGCGTGTCGCCGGTGCCCTCGACGACCTTCGCGCCGCCGGTGTAGCTGCGCAGGATGGTGGGGATGCGAACCTCGATGGCCATGATGTCTCGTGCTCCTTGAACGGGTAGTGCCAGGTGACGGGGGGAAAGAAGGAGGTGCCGGCGCTGAAAGGTCAGCGGCCGGAACACTCGTAGTCGACCGTCGCCGGGCTCTGCCCGAACATGTAGGACTGGACGGCGTGCGGGTCCACGGCGGCATCCACGATCCGGACCGGCTCCTCGGTCACCACCCCGTCGACGATGCGGAAGGAGCGGATCTCCTCCGTGTCGGGTTCGCGGGTCGAGACGAGCAGGTAGTGCGCTCCCGGCTCACCGGCGAAGGAGATGTCCGTCCGGGACGGATACGCCTCCGTCGCGGTGTGCGAGTGGTAGATGACGACCGGCTCCTCGTCACGGTCGTCCATCTCCCGCCACAACCGCAGCTGCTCCATCGAGTCGAACTCGTAGAAGGTCATGGAGCGGGCGGCGTTCTCCATCGGGATGTGCCGGGTCGGGGTGTCGCTGCCGGCGGGACCGGCGACCACGCCGCACGCCTCGTCCGGGTGGTCCCGACGCGCGTGGGCCACGATCGCGTCGATGATCGACCGGTCGATGCTCAGCACGCCGACCAGCCTAGCGCCTGGGCGTCACGGGCGGCGAGGTGGTGACCGTCACGAATCAGTCGATCAGGGCGTTGAGCAGGGATTCCTGCAGATACCCGAGGTACGCGTAGACCGACAGTTGGAACACCCGGGAGGAGGTCGGGTCCGCGGCGACCGCGTCGTCGAGCTCCTCCCCGAGGTCCATGCCGTCCTTGATCTCCAGCCGGACCCCCATGGCCAGCCGGGCGTCGTTGAGCGCCCGCAGCCACGCCTCGGCCGCCTCCGCGTCGAGGCGCACCTCGCCGCCGGCCTCACCGTCGGGCAGCGCGGCGAGGATGGCGCCAGCCTGGTCGATCTTGGCGGTCTTGAGGTCACCCTCGGTGTAGCGGCGGAACTCCGCGGCGCTCGCCGCGTCCTCCGGGTAGACCGCGGGGAACAGCCGGCCGACCACCGGGTCGCCGTGGTCGAAGCCGTCGGTGAGCAGGCCGACCACCTCGGAGGCGACCTTGCGCAGCACCCGGACCTCGTCCACCGCGAAGGTGGCCACGTAGCGGTCGCCCTGGCGACGGAACATGCTCACGACCGGTCCACCGTCGCCCACAGGCCGTACGCGTGCAGCTGCGACGCGTCGTGCTCCATCCGCTCCCGGGCGCCACTGGAGACGACCGCCTTGCCCTTGTGGTGCACATCCAGCATGAGCTGCTCGGCCTTCTCTCGGCTGTACCCGAAGAGCTTCTGGAACACCCAGGTCACGTACGTCATGAGGTTGACCGGATCGTCCCAGACGATGGTCACCCAGGGCCGGTCGGAAGCCGGCACCTCTTCAGTGTCCGGCGTCTCGACCGGCGCAACCTGTGGAGCCGCCATGCCCCCCATCGTGCCACCGGATCCGGGGAACCGATGAACCGGAACGTCACCCCGGCCCGGATCACCCGCCCGGGCCGCCCACGGCGACCCGGCCGGCCGGCCGGCGAGCCCGACCTCAGGCGAGCAGGATGCCGTGGTCGACAGCATCGGTGAGCACCGCCCCCAGCGAGAGCCGGATCACCTCGAAGCGACGGGACACCTCGCGGGACAGTTCCAGCTCGACCTCCCGCAGTGCCCGCTGCGACCAGGAGCGGGCGCTGTTCGGGTCGTCGTTGCCGGGAACGCGCCAGTGCTGCCAGCAGCCGCCGGAGAGCGCCACCCCGATGGGCGGCAGCACCTCGTCGCGGGCCGCACCGGGGAAGCCGGCCAGGGCGTCCGTCGCCCCGGTGCCGCTCAGCCCGGCCACCCCGGCCGTGCTGGTGACCAGGAGCACCCGGTCCAGCTCCCCGCCGACCGGCTGGTCGGCGAGGCCCCACCGGACGGCGTGGGTGATCCGGCGCCGCACCCCCTCCGCCAGGGGCGCGCCGAAGACCCGGGCCGCCAGGTCATCGACGATGCTCCGGACCGCCTCGTCGCACTGGGCGGTGGCGAGCAGCGACAACGCCTCCATCTCCCGGTCGAGCAGCTGCGGCAGGCCCGCGCAGCCGACCCCGAAGACGATCTCCTGCACCACCCGGAGGTGGATGTTGGCCAGTTCCAGGGCGAGGTGCTGGCGGATCCGCTGGGCGCACGAGCGGGCCTGACGGTCGAGGCGATCGGTGAGGTCGCCCGGGTCGAGCCCGGGCAGGACGGCCACCCGGTGGTGCACGCCGGGCGGCTCCGGCGGGTGGGCGCTGGCCCGCCGCAGTCCCTCGTCCGCCGCCCAGCCCACCAGGGCGCGGCGCAGGGCCGAGTGGTCCGCCTGCCGCACCGGGTACCAGCGGGCCGAGGCGAGGCCGGGCACCGCGGACAGCAGGGCCGCCCGGTGCGCCGCCAGGGAGACCTCCGCCGGGTCGACCCGGCGGTCCGCCGCACGCGGCCCGGGCGGCCGGGCACGACCGGCCGACGCGACGGACGCCCCCGGGTCCTCCGTCGTCGTCGGGCCGGCCGCCGGGGCCGCCCAGCCGGCTGCCCCGGGGGTGACCGCGAAGAACACCTCGACCCGGGCCCGGGCCACCTCCGCCAGCAGGTGCAGCTCGGCGGCGGTGAACGCCTGGTCGGCGGAGATCACGAAGAGCAGGGCGCCGGCCCGGCCGACCGCGTCGAGCAGCACCTGGTCACCGGCGACGCCGAGGGAGCCGGTGTCCGGCGTGTCGAGCACCGAAAAATGGCGCAGCAGCGGGTCGGGCAGGCTCAGCTCCACCCGGCGCGGCGGACGGGCCAGTGCGGGGCCGGCCGCGAGCGGATCCGCGCCGTACGAGTGCGGCTGGCGGTAGCCCGGCACGTACGCGGCGCGGGTCGGCACCTTGGCGTGGTTGACGAGCAGGCAACTGCCGGCGGGCACGGCCAGCATGCCGGGCGCCACCTCGAGCAGGCCGGCGAGCAGCTCGCGCCGACCGGCGCCGGCCGGACCCGCGACGACGACGGCCAGCGGCTCCTCGGGGCAGGGCTCGGTCACCCCGAGCCGGGTGGGCAGCGGGGCGCAGCGGGTTCGCTCGGCCGGCGCGCCCGGTTCGGACACGTCGACCGAGGGCAGCGGACGCCGCTTCATGAGATGGCCTCCCAACCAGGCGACCGGGTTGCGGACCGCGTCGCGTGGGAAATCCTGCGGTTAATCTGGGCTGCCGGAAGAGTACTTCTGTCGCAAGTCCGACAGCGAACACTCCCGATACTCAGGGCTGATCGGCCAGTTACTCAACTTCGGTGCGTGACGCTCTGCGCGCGGACGGATTACCGTCGATATGCTGCTGGGATGAGTCGGTGGGAGTTCGTCGGCCGGACGGAAGAGCTCAACCGTCTGTTGTCAACGGTCGGCGACCCCGAGGGGCGCGGGTTGTTCTTCAGCGGCAGCGCCGGGGTCGGCAAGAGCCGACTGCTGCGCGAAGGGGTGGCCGCCCTCCCCACCGACCGGTACGCGATCTGGTCCGTCGCGGCCAGCGCCACCACCGCCACGCTGCCCTTCGGCGGCCTGGTGCAGGTGCTCCCGGCCGAGCAGCCGCAGGGGCTCTCCCCCGCCGGTGTCCTCCGCTGGGCCGTGGACATGCTCCAGCAGCAGGCTGCCGGCCGACCGATCGTGCTCGCGATCGACGACGCGCACCTGCTCGACCCGCCCTCGGCCGCGCTGGTGCATCTGCTCGCCCGGGCGGAGAACGCGACCGTGATCGGCACCCTGCGCAACGGCGAGCAGATCCCGCTGCCGATCCGCGCCCTGTGGACCGACGATCTGGTCGACCTGGTCGAGCTGGCCCCGCTCGGCCCGGCCGAGACCGGCGGCCTGCTCGCCGCGATCCTGGGCGGCCCGGTCGACGACAAGTCGTCCGAGCGGCTGTTCCAGCTCTCCGCGGGCAACCCGCTGCTGCTGCGCGAGCTGGTGCTGGCCGCCTCCGGCGGCGACGAGCTGAGCCGGACGTACGGGATGTGGAAGTGGACCGGCCGGCTGGAGCTGGCCCCCAACCTCACCGACCTGATCGACATCCGGATCGGCCAGCTCACCCCCGGCGTGCGGTCGGTGGTCGAGCTGGTCGCGTTCGGCGAGCCGCTCGGCCTGCAACTGCTGCAGAAGGCGGTCGACCCGGCCGACGTGGAGGCCGCCGAGGAACGCGGCCTGATCACCATGGTCCACGACGACCGCCGGTTGGACGTCCGGCTCGCCCACCCCCTCTACGGCGAGGTGATGCGGCGGCAGTGCCCGGTCAGCCGGACCCGCCGGCTCCAGGCCACCCTGGCCGAGCTGCTGGAACAGGTCGGCAAGCGCCGCCGGGACGACCTGCTCCGGGTCGCGGTGTGGCGGCTCGACTCGGGTACGGCGCAGGACGCGGCCCTGCTGCTCGACGCGGCCGCCCAGGCCTTCGGCCGGTACGACGTGCCGCTGGCGACCCGGCTGGCCCGGGCCGCGCTGGACGCCGACGGCGGCTTCGACGCCGCGGAACTGCTCGCCACCATCCTCATGTTCGGCGACCGGCCGGACGAGGCCATCCAGGTGCTCGACTCGGTCGCCGGGGAGATCGGCTGCGACCGGCGGCGCAGCCGCTGGCTGACGGTCCGTGGCATGGTCAGCTACTGGGGGCTCAGCCGCGAGTCCACGGTGGAGGAGATCGCAGCCCGCGGCGACGAGATGACCGACTCGGCCGACCGGGCCCGGGTCCGCGCCTTCGAGGCGATCATGCGACTGCACCGGTTGGACACCGACGCCGCGCTGCGGCTCGCCCAGGCCGTGCTGGACCGCCCGGCCTCACCCATGGCGGCCCGGGAGCTGGTCCGCTGCACCATCGCCCACCTCCAGGCCGCGCAGGGGCAATACCACCGCAGCGCCACCGCCATCGCCCTGGTGCAGGCGGAGGCGGCCCGCTGGCGGGGCGACATGCCATACCTCCAGCTCGCCATGGAGCTGGCCCGGGGCACCCGGCTGGCGCTCTCCGGCGACCTGGCCGGCATCGACGCGATCGTCGCCGACGAGTTCGCCGACCTGGCCGGCGCGGGTGACTTCCGGCTCGGCACCGGCTACCTGGCCATCCTCCAGGCGTACGCGGCGCGGCTGCGCGGCCGCAGCGACGAGGCGCTCAAGACCAGCCTCGGCGCCTGCGCGGTGCTCGCCACCAGCCGGGTGTACGCCGGGCTGGCGCACGCCGAGCGCGCCCAGGCGGCGGCCCTGCGCGGCGACGCCACGCACGCGGTCGAGGCGATGGCCGAGGCGGACCGGACCCACGCCCCGGGCATGGCGGTGCTGTATCCGTGGCTGGAGCAGGCCCGAGCCGCCGTGCACGCGGCCACCGGTGACCTGCCGACCGCCGCCAAGCACCTGTGCGCGCTGGCCGACCGGCTCCGCGAGGACACCCTCGCCGGCCACGAGCTGCTCGTCCTGCTCGACCTGGTCCGGCTGGACCAGGCCGCCGCCCCGGTCGGGCCGATGTGCACCGACGGCGGCCGCCGTACCGTGGCGCAACGCCTGGCCGAGCTCTCCGAGCGGGTCGACGGGGCGCTGCCGCCGCTGGTCGCCCGGTACGCCCGCGCCACGGTCGAGGACTCCGTCCCCGAGCTGCTGGCCGTCGCCGACGACTTCGCCGCCCGGGACCTGACCGTGTACGCCGCCGAGGCGACCGCGATGGCCCTGCACCGGCTCGGCCGGAGCCGGGCCGCGGCGACCGCGCCGGTCCGGGAACGACTCGCCGCACTGCTCAGCCGCGGCGACCAGATCTCCACCCCGGCCCTGCGGCGGCTGCGGCCCGCACTCACCGACCGCGAGTGGGAGGTCGCGACGCTCGCGGCCGAGGGAGCCACCAGCCGGGCCATCGCGGAGCGGCTCTACCTCTCCACCCGCACCGTGGAGAACCACCTCCAGCGGGTCTACAGCAAGCTCGGGGTGACCGGCCGGGCCGAGCTGCGGGCCGCACTGTGGTCGATGCCGGGGCACGACGGCGGGGATCCGGCCTGAACTTTAGGCTGGAGCCGTGAGCACCCTTCGCCCCGCGCTGCTGACCGACCACTACGAGCTGACCATGGTCAGCGCCGCGCTCCGCGACGGCACGGCCGATCGCCGCTGCGTCTTCGAGGTGTTCACCCGGCGGCTGCCGGCGGGCCGCCGCTACGGAGTGGTCGCCGGAACCGGGCGGCTGATCGAGCTGATCCGGGATTTCCGGTTCGACGCCGAGGAGGTCGAGTTCCTCCGCCGCAGCCGGGTGGTGGACGACCGGGCCGCCGAGTGGCTGACCAACTACCGCTTCACCGGTGACATCGACGGGTACGCCGAGGGTGACCTCTTCTTCCCCAGCTCGCCAATCCTCACCGTCTCCGGCGGGTTCGCCGAGTGCGTGGTGCTGGAAACGCTGGTGCTGTCGGTGCTCAACCACGACTGCGCGGTCGCCGCTGCGGCCGCCCGGATGGTCACCGCCGCCCGCGGCCGGACGCTGATCGAGATGGGCTCCCGCCGGGCGCACGAGGGGGCGGCGGTGGCCGCCGCACGGGCCGCGTACCTGGCCGGGTTCCGGTTCACCTCCAACCTCGCCGCGGGCCACAAGTACGGCATCCCCACGGCCGGCACCGCCGCGCACGCCTTCACCCTGCTGCACGACGACGAGCGGGCGGCGTTCGCCTCGCAGGTCACCACGCTGGGCAAGGACACCACGCTGCTGGTCGACACGTACGACATCAGCGAGGGCATCCGCAACGCCATCGCGGTGGCCGGGCCGGAGCTGCGGGCCATCCGGATCGACTCAGGCGACCTCGCAGTGATCGCCCAGCAGTCCCGGGAGCTGCTCGACTCGCTCGGCGCCACCGAGACGAAGATCATCGTCAGCGGCGACCTGGACGAGTACGCCATCGCCGCGCTCGCGGCCGAGCCGGTCGACATGTACGGCGCCGGCACCGCCGTGGTGACCGGCTCGGGCGCGCCCACCGCCGGCCTGGTCTACAAGCTGGTCGAGGTCGACGGCCGCCCGGTGGTCAAGCGCTCCGAGCGCAAGGCCACCATCGGCGGCCGGAAAGTGGCGGTACGCCGGCACAAGCCGACCGGCACCGCGACCGAGGAGATCATCGTGCCGCAGGGTGTGCCGGACCGGCAGCCGAACGACCGGCTGCTCCAGCACTCCTTCATCGTGCACGGCGAGCCGGTGGCGCTGCCCACCCTCGACGAGTCGCGGGAGCACCTACGGCAGTGCCTGATCTCCATTCCATGGGAAGGCCTGAAGCTCTCCGGCGGCGACCCGGCTGTTCCGGTCACCGTCGTACCCGCGACCTGAGGAGGACCGCCAGCGTGAGCAACGCGTTGATCATCGTGGACGTGCAGAACGACTTCTGCGAGGGCGGCTCGCTGGCCGTGGCCGGCGGGGCGGGCGTGGCGGCCGGCATCTCCCGGCTGCTCGCCGCCGAGCCGGACCGGTGGGACCACGTGGTGGCGACGAAGGACTACCACATCGACCCGGGCGCGCACTTCGGCGAGCCGCCGAACTACGTCGAATCCTGGCCGCGGCACTGCGTGGTCGGCACTCCCGGGTCGGAGTTCCACCCCGACCTGGAGACCGGCCGGGTGGAGGCGATCTTCCACAAGGGCGAGTACGCGGCCGCGTACTCCGGGTTCGAGGGGCACGCCGAGGACGGCGAGTGCCTGGCCGACTGGCTGCGCCGGCACGGCGTCGACCGGGTCGACGTGGTGGGCATCGCGACCGACCACTGCGTCCGGGCGACCGCCCTGGACGCCGCCCGGGAGGGGTTCGGCACCACCGTGCTGCTGGACCTCACCGCCGCCGTGGCGCCCGAGACGCTGGACGTGGCGCTGCGGGCCATGGACGGCGCCGGGGTCACCATGGTCGGCGCGCCTGTGATCAGGGCCGCTTGACCAGGTAATCGGTTGCTGATTGTCGTACCCCCGGTCGAGGATGTGCGCCGGAGGTACGGACCGTCGTGAACTTGAAGCCTTACCGGGAGGCGCTCGCCCTGCCCGGTCTCCGGTCGCTGCTGCTGGTGTCGGTGCTGGCCCGCATCCCGCTCACCGCGACCGGCGTGACGCTCACCTTTCACGTCGTGCTCGACCTCGGCCGGGGATACGGCGCCGCGGGCCTGGTCGGCGCCGCGTCGACCGTCGGCGCCGCGCTCGGCTCTCCGCTGCTCGGGCGGCTGGTCGACCGGCGCGGGCTGCGCCCGGTGCTCCTGCTGACCACGATCGCCGAGGGGATCTTCTGGGCCAGTGCCCCGGCGCTGTCGTACCCGGTGCTGCTGCCGGCCGCGTTCCTGGCCGGACTGTTCGCCCTGCCGGTCTTCTCGGTGGTCCGCCAGTCGGTCGCCGCGCTGGTGCCGGCCGAGCGGCGCCGCCCGGCGTACGCGCTGGACTCGATGTCGGTGGAGCTGTCGTTCATGGTCGGCCCGGCGCTGGCCGTGGCCGTGGCGACCGCCGTCTCCCCGCGGCTCACCATGTGGGCGGTCGGGATCGGCATCGTCGCCTCCGGGATCGGGTTCTGGCTGCTCGACCCGCCGACCCGCAGCGCCGACGAGCCGGCCGGCCCGCACCGGAAGGTGCCCCGCCGCGAATGGCTGACGCCCCGGCTGCTCGCCGTGCTGGCGGTGAGCCTGGCCGCCACCCTGGTGCTCGGCGGCACGGACGTCGCCGTGGTCGCCGTGCTGCGTGCCGGCGGCGAGGTCGGGTGGACCGGGGCCGTGCTGACCATGTGGGCGGTGGCGTCACTGGTGGGCGGCTTCGCGTACGGGGCGGTCACCCGCTCGTTCTCCCCGCTGGTCCTGATGGCGGTGCTCAGCCTCACCACGATCCCGGTCGGGTTGGGCGGGGCGCACTGGTGGCTGCTCTGCCTGGCGCTCATCCCGACCGGGGCGCTCTGCGCGCCCACCATCGCGTCGACCGCCGACGCGGTCAGCCGGCTCACCCCGGCCGGCGTACGCGGTGAGGCGATGGGCCTGCACGGCTCCGCCGTCACCGTCGGCATCGCGCTCGGCGCGCCGCTCGCCGGCGCGGTGATCGACGCCTCCTCCCCGCCGTGGGGCTTCGCGGTCACCGGCGCGATCGGCGTGCTGGTCGCCCTGGCGGTGCTCCCGATCGAGCTGCGCCACCGCCGCCAGGCCGCCGCCGAGCCGGCCGCCCCGGAACTGGCCCCCGCCACCGTCTGATCCCCCGGCACCTCCCCACCCCGGCCACCCGACTCCCGGCACCCCGGCACCCGGGCACCGGGCACCGGGCACCGGGCACCGGGCACCGGGCACCGGGCGGACGTTGCCTGCTACCCCGTTCCCAGCCAGGCGGACGTTGCCTGAAGAGGGCGGCCGCCGTCGGGTGGCGGGGCGCCGGATCACTTGGCGGCATCGGCTCCCAAGGGCGTCATCACACCAGCGCGCCCAGGTGCCGGGCCGACTGGCCCGGGTGGCGGCCCGACTAGCTCTCGTACGCCTACGAACCTGATGACGTGGATGGATCACCAGGGCGGCCCGATTGAGGTGAATCGTTTACGTCATCAAGTTCGTAGCGGCTGAGGAGTCACCTCTCGGCGCGCGGGGCCAGCGACGCCGGCCGTGCAGAGCGGCAAGATCCGCACAACATCGCGGCAGTTGACCCCTCCGCAGCCGCGGAGACAGCAACGTCCCCGAAGTTGCGGCCAGCGCCCGCCCGCGGCCAGCGCCCATGCGCGGCCAGCGCCCACGCGCGGCCAGCACCCAAGCGGCACCGGACGGCCGGTTCGGCCGGAACGGCGACGGGCGCCGCACCCGGTGGGGTGCGGCGCCCGTGGCGCGGTGCCGGCAGCGGGTCAGCGCCGGTCGAGGTTGCTGGCGACGTCCTCCTGGTAGCTGGCGCCACCGTTGGACTCGCTCGTCAGCGGCTTGGCGCCACCCTCCGGCGGGCCGGCCAGGCTCTGCTGCCCGGCGGCCAGCTCCGGGAACTTGAGGTCGAACGCCGGGCGCTCGGAGCGGATCCGCGGCATCCGGTCGAAGTTCCGCAGCGGCGGCGGGGACGTGGTGGCCCACTCGAGCGAGTTGCCGTAGCCCCACGGGTCGTCGACCTCGACCACCGGACCAGCCTTGTACGACTTCCAGCAGTTGTAGATGAACGGCAGGGTCGAGATACCGGTGATGAAGGCGCCGATCGTGGAGACCGTGTTCAGGAAGGTGAAGCCGTCGTCGGGCAGGTAGTCGGCGTACCGCCGGGGCATGCCCTCGTTGCCCAGCCAGTGCTGCACCAGGAAGGTGGTGTGGAAGCCGATCATGGTCAGCCAGAAGTGGATCTTGCCCAGGCGCTCGTCGAGCATCCGGCCGAACATCTTCGGGAACCAGAAGTAGATGCCGGCGAACACGGCGAACACGATGGTGCCGAAGAGCACGTAGTGGAAGTGCGCCACCACGAAGTACGAGTCCTGGAGGTGGAAGTCCAGCGGCGGGCTGGCCAGCAGCACACCGGTCAGGCCACCGAAGAGGAAGGTCACCAGGAAGCCGACGGAGAACAGCATCGGCGTCTCGAAGGTGATCTGGCCCCGCCACATGGTGCCGATCCAGTTGAAGAACTTCATGCCGGTCGGCACGGCGATCAGGTAGCTGAGGAAGCTGAAGAACGGCAGTAGCACCTGGCCGGTGGCGAACATGTGGTGCGCCCAGACGCTCATCGACAGGGCGGCGATGGCGATGGTCGCGGCGACCAGGCCCTTGTAACCGAAGATCGGCTTCCGGGAGAAGACCGGGATGATCTCGGAGATGATGCCGAAGAACGGCAGCGCGATGATGTAGACCTCGGGGTGACCGAAGAACCAGAACAGGTGCTGCCACAGCATCGGGCCGCCGGTGGCCGGGTCGTACACGTGCGCGCCGATCAGCCGGTCCGCGGCGAGCGCGAAGAGCGCGGCGGCGAGCAGCGGGAAGACCAGGATCACCAGCAGGCTGGTGACCAGCATGTTCCAGGTGAAGATCGGCATCCGGAACATGGTCATGCCAGGGGCGCGCAGGGTCAGGATCGTGGTGATCAGGTTGACCGCGCCGAGGATGGTGCCCAGACCGGAGATCGCCAGGCCGACCACCCACATGTTCCCGCCGACGCCCGGCGAGTGCTCACCGTTGCTCAGCGGCGTGTACGCCGTCCAGCCGAAGTCGGCCGCGCCACCGGGGGCGATGAAGCCGGCGGTTGCGATGGTGCCGCCGAACAGGTACAGCCAGTAGGCGAAAGAGTTCAGCCGGGGGAACGACACGTCGGGCGCGCCGATCTGCAGCGGCACCACGTAGTTCGCGAAGGCGAACACGATCGGCGTCGCGAAGAACAGCAGCATGATCGTGCCGTGCATGGTGAAGAGCTGGTTGTACTGCTCGGGCGACAGGAACTGCAGGCCCGGTCGCGCCAGCTCGGCGCGCATGATCAGGGCCATCAGGCCGCCGATCATGAAGAACGCGAACGCGGTGACCATGTACATGATCCCGATCTGCTTCGCGTCCGTGGTGCGCAGCAGCCGCGCGATGGCCGACCCCTTGACCGGCTCGCGGACCGGCCAGGGCCGGGTCACGACCGGCTTGGGTGCGACGGTGGTCACGAGTGGCCTCCGGTTCTGGGTTGTCCCGCTCGGCAAACGCTGGTCATCTGCGCAGCCGTCATCCGCAAGGAGGATAGTCCCCGGCAGGTGGCACCGCCTCCGGGGGTGGGCCGCTACGATCACCGCCGCCCGGCGCAGCGCCTCAGAGCGGGTCCACGAGAAGCCGGTAGTGCTCCTGGAAGATGCGCCCGCCGCGGCCGCGCAGCAACGGGTCGCGCAGCGCCGGCGGCACGTCGCGGGTCCGGTTGCGGTCCCGGGTGCGGTCCCGCACCCAGCGGGTACGCGGCCGGCGGCGGCTCTCGTACGCGACCAGGGCGGCCTCCACGCTGCCGGCGGCCTTCAGCGACTCGGCGAGCACCACGGCGTCCTCGAGTGCCATGGCGGCACCCTGGGACAGGGTCGGCGCGGTGGCGTGGGCCGCGTCACCGACGAGCAGCACCCGGCCCTGGTACCAGCGCCCCAGCTCGACCTCCTCGGTGATCTCGACGTGCACGTCGTCCAGCGCGGCGAGTATCTCGGGGACCGGGCCGCCGTAGGAGCCGAACAGCTCGTGCAGGCGGGCGAGGGGGTCGGCCGGGAGGGTGGTGCCCGCCTCGTCGGCGTAGCAGTGCAGCCGCCCGGCGCCGATGGGCACCACCAGGAAGCCGGCGCGCTGGCCGAGCAGGGCGGTCCAGTCGGCGACCCGGGGGCCGCCGCGGACGATCCCCCGGTAGACCACCTGGCCGGCGGGGCGGGGCGGGCCGCCGAGCGCGCCCAGGGTACGCACCGCGGAGTGCGGCCCGTCGGCGCCGATGACCAGGTCGTAGTCCCCGCAGGTCCCGTCGGTGAAGCCGACGGTGACGCCACCGGGGCGCGGCTCGACGGCGCTGACCTCGGCGCCGTGCCGGACCGCCCCGCCCGCGCCGGTGAGCAGCACCCGGTGCAGCTCGGCGCGGGGCAGCGCCCGGCACTCCCCCACCCCGGCCCACAGGGCGTCGAGGTCCACCTCGCACAGCAGCGCGCCGGACGCGTCGAGGAACCGCTGGCGGTGGATGACCTGGCCGAGCGGGCGGAGCGGGCCGTCCAGGTCGAGCCGGCGCAGCGCCCGGGCCGCGTTTCCGGGGAGGTAGAGGCCGGTGTCGGCCCGCTCGGTGGGGGGCAGCCGCTCCGTGACGTCGGGCCGGAACCCCGCCAGTCGCAGCGCTCGGGCCACGGCGAGACCGGCGATGCCTGCGCCGACGACGAGGATGCGCAGGGGTGGACCACCCATGGTGGGGTACGCCTCCGGAGGGGTTCGGCACGCGTTGGAGGCACGACACTACTCCCCGCAACCGAAAGGCGGAAGGGCCCATCGGCCCTGGCGGCACCGCCCGTCGGCGCGGCTCGGCGATCCCACCAGCAGGAGTCCCACGTCGACCGGGGGAAGTTGCGCCGTGCCGCACGGCGCGGGAGCGAGTGGGCAGTCACCCGGCGTCGACATCCGGGACGGATCCGACCGGGTGGTTGCGGAAGGCTTTCAGACATGTAAATGTGTTGCAATGGAATTTGGGAGCGCTCCCGGCCTTGCTCCCCGGACCGAACCAGCCATCCTCCCGCCACCCAAGGAGCACCATGAAGCGTCCACTGAGAGCCCTCGCGGCCGCCGCCCTGCTGGCCGCCGGTTCGCTCGTCGCCGTCGTCCTCGCCGGCGGCAACGCCTCCGCCGACACCCAGATCTGCGATCAGTACGGCTCGACCGTCATCGGCAGCCGGTACGTCGTGCAGAACAACCGGTGGGGCACCAGCGCGCAACAGTGCATCAACGTGACGTCCACCGGCTTCTCGATCACCCGGCAGGACGGGGTGGGGAACACCAGCGGCGCGCCGGTCTCCTACCCGTCGATCTTCGTGGGCTGCCACTACACGAACTGCTCGCCCGGCACCAACCTGCCGGTCCAGGTGAAGAACATCAGCAGCGCGCCGAGCAGCATCAGCTACAACTACGTCAGCGGCGCGATCTATGACGCGGCGTACGACATCTGGCTCGACCCCACGCCGAAGCGGGACGGGGTCAACCAGATGGAGATCATGATCTGGTTCAACCGGCAGGGCCCGATCCAGCCGATCGGCTCGCCGGTGGGCAATACCACCGTGGCCGGGCGGACCTGGGAGGTCTGGCGGGGCAGCAACGGGTCGAATAACGTCATCTCGTACCTGGCGCCGTCGCCGATCACCAGCATGAGCTTCGACGTCATGGCGTTCATCAACGACACCCGCAGCCGCGGCGCGATCACCGCCGACTGGTACCTGACCAGCATCCAGGCCGGGTTCGAGCCGTGGCAGGGCGGCGTCGGCCTGGCGGTGAACTCGTTCTCGCAGAGCGTCGACACCGGCGGCGGCACCACCCCGCCCACCACGACCCCGCCGTCCGGCACCGGGTGCGCGGTGAAGTACACCCCGAACGCCTGGAACAACGGCTTCACCGCCGACGTGCAGATCACCAACACCGGCTCGTCGACGGTCAACGGCTGGACGCTCAGCTACAACCTGCCAGCCGGACAGCAGATCACCAGCGCCTGGAACGCCACGGTGAGCCAGAGCGGCTCCGCGGTGACCGCGCGGAACCTCGGCTACAACGGGACGCTGGCGCCGGGCGCCTCGACCAGCTTCGGCTACCAGGGCACGCTGAGCGGGGCGTACTCCTCGCCGACCAGCTTCACCCTCAACGGCGTCACCTGCGCGCGGGCCTGAGCGGAGAAGGGGCGCGGCCCGTGGGGGCCGCGCCCCCGGTGCCCGGCACCCGGCGCCCAGCACCCGGCTCAGGACACCGGGTCGGCTTACCGGACGCGGTCCAGGTCACCTCGCCCGCCGTCCCTTTTCCCGCCGCAGTCAGCCGCCGAGGGCGTCGATGTCGCGCATCTCCTCGGCGGTGAGCGAGAAGTGGAAGACGTCGGCGTTGGCCTGGATCCGCTCCGGATGGACCGACTTGGGGATCACCACGATCTCGTGGTCGATGTGCCAGCGGAGCACCACCTGCGCCGGGGAGACGCCGTGGGCCTGGGCGATGCGCACCAGCACCGGGTCGGAGAGGTCGCTGGTCTTGAACGGGCTGTAGCCCTCCAGCACCACCCCCCGGTCCCGGTGGGCGGCGTGCGTCTGCCGGTCGTACAGCGTCGGGCTCCACCGGACCTGATTGACCGCCGGATTCTCCTCGGTGGCCTGGATCAGCTCGTCGATCTGGCTGATGCTGTAGTTGCTCACCCCCACCGTGCGGACCAGGCCCTCGTCCCGGGCGGCCAGGAACTCCCGCCACACGGGGATGCTGTCCCCGGGCGCGGACGGCGGCCAGTGGATCAGCCACAGGTCGACGTAGTCGGTGTCGAGGGCCCGCAGGCTCGCCTCGATGGCCTCCCGCTCCCGGCCGACCTGGTCCGGCAGCATCTTGGTGGTGAGGAAGACATCCTCCCGGCGCAGCCCGCTCTCCTTGACCGCCCGGCCCACCTCCTCCTCGTTGCCGTACATGGTGGCGGTGTCGATCATCCGGTAGCCCGCGTCGAGGGCGGCGAGCACGGCGTCGTAACCGGCCCGGCCGGTGGCCTGCCAGGTGCCGAACCCGAGCAACGGGATCCGGACGTCGCCGGAGAGCGGGACGGTGGGTTGCTGCTCAACACCAGTCATGGCGGCTGTTCTACCCCTGATCGGGCCCACCATGCCGGCGACCCGCCGGCGGACGGGCCCGGCGCCGACGGCGGAAACGGGACGATCCGCCCCACGACACCCCTGCGGAGCGCCGCCGCGTACCGGACAATGCGGGAGTGGCTGACCGGCTGGAGGAGTACCGGCGGAAGCGGGACGCGGCGCGTACCCCCGAGCCGGTGCCGGAACCGGCCCCGGAGCGGAAGCGGACCTCCCGGCGCAAGCCCCGCTTCGTCATCCAGCAGCACCACGCCCGCAGCCTGCACTGGGACCTGCGGCTGGAGCACGACGGGGTGTTGGCCTCCTGGGCGGTGCCGCGCGGCCTGCCCCGCGACCCGGGTCGCAACCACCTCGCCGTGCACACCGAGGACCACCCGATGGAGTACCTCACCTTCCACGGCGAGATCCCGGCCGGCGAGTACGGCGGCGGGAAGATGACCATCCACGACACCGGGACGTACCGCGCCGAGAAGTGGCGCGACGACGAGGTGATCGTGGTGCTCGACGGGAAGCGGACGAAGGGCCGGTACGTGCTCTTCGCCACCGGGGGCCGGGGGCGGGACTGGATGGTCCGCCGCACCGACCCCGCCCCCGAGGGCTGGGCCCCGATGCCCGAGCTGGTCCGCCCGATGCACGCCGCCCCGGGGAAGGGCCTGCCGAAGGACGAGACCGCCTGGGGGTACGAGCTGCGCTGGGCCGGGCTGCGGGCGGTCGCGTACGTCTCGGGCGGCCGGCTGCGGCTGCTCGACGAGTCGGACGCGGACGTCACCGGGGACTACCCCTGGCTGCGGGCGATGGCCGAGGAGTTGGCCCCCACCGAGGCGGTGCTGGACGGCGTGCTGGTCCGCATCGATCCGGCCGGGCGGGTGAAGCCGCCCACCAAGCGGGACGGCCAGTTCCTGGGCGTCGACCTGCTCTGGCTGGAGGGCGTGACCACCCTCGACGTGCCGTACGCCCAGCGCCGCGAACTGCTCGACGGTCTGGCGCTGGCCGGGAAGCACTGGCAGACTCCGCCGTGGTTCCCGGGTGCCGGCGCGGACGCCCTGCGGACCGCCCACGAACAGGGGCTCCCGGGAGTCGTGGCCAAGCGGCTCGACTCCCCGTACGAGCCGGGTCGGCGCAGCCGGCTCTGGCTGAGCATCGACCCGAGCTGAGGACCACCGTGCACCTGACGCACCTGGAGTGCCCGCGCTGCGGCCGGGAGCATCCGGCCGACAAGCTGCAGAACCTGTGCGAGTGCGGATCCCCGTTGCTGGCCCGCTACGACCTGGCCGCGGTGGGCGCGTCGGTGACCCCGGAGCAGTTCGGTCTCCGCCCGGCCGACCTGTGGCGCTACCGGGAGCTGCTGCCGGTGGCCGACCAACGCTTCGTGACCACGCTGGGCGAGGGCTGGACTCCGCTGCTGCGCGTCCCCGGGTACGGCCAGGAGATCGGCATCCCGGACCTGATCGTGAAGGACGAGGGGCTCACCCCGACCGGGTCGTTCAAGGCCCGGGGCGCGGCGGTGGGGGTGAGCCGGGCCCGGGAGCTGGGCGCCGAGCGGATCGCCATGCCGACCAACGGCAACGCCGGCGCGGCCTGGGCGACGTACGCGGCCCGGGCCGGGATGGGCGCGACCATCGCCATGCCGCTGGACGCCCCGACCATCTGCCGGCGGGAGTGCCTGGCGGCCGGGGCCGACCTGCGGCTGGTCGACGGCCTGATCAGCGACGCCGGCCGGTGGGTGGCCCGGCTGGTCGCCGAGTCGGGCGGGCGGATCTTCGACGCCGGCACGCTGCGCGAGCCGTACCGCCTGGAAGGCAAGAAGACCATGGGGTACGAGATCGTCGAGCAGCTCGGCTGGCAGGTGCCCGATGTGATCATCTATCCGACCGGCGGCGGGGTGGGGCTGATCGGCATCCACAAGGCGCTGCACGAGCTGCGCGAGCTGGGCTGGGTGGAGGACCGGCTGCCCCGGCTGGTGGCGGTACAGTCCACCGGCTGCGCGCCGATCGTCCGGGCGTTCGCCGCCGGCGAGCCGCGCGCCACCGCATGGGCCGACGCGCGGACCGTGGCGTTCGGCATCACCGTGCCGGCCCCGCTCGGCGACGAGCTGATCCTCACCGCGCTGCGGGAGAGCGGCGGGACGGCGATCGCGGTGGACGACGCCGAGATCCTCGCCGACCTGCGTGACTTCGCCGCCCGGGAGGGGCTGCTGCTCTGCCCGGAGGGGGCCGCGTGCCTGACCGCCGCCCGGCAACTGCGGGCCGGGGGCTGGATCCGGGCCGGCGAGCGGGTGGTGGTGTTGAACACCGGCGCCGGGCTGAAGTACCCGGAGACGGTGGACGTCTCCGGGGTACCGCTGGTGGCGGTCTGATCCGCACCTCGATCCCTGGCCGGTCACCCGGTGGGCGGCTCGTCCTGGCCGGCGGCCTCGGCCGCGTCGGCCTCCTCCTTGGTCCGGTGCACCGCGCCGTCGGCGTGATCGGGCGGGCCGTAGACGGTGTAGAGGACGAGCGGGTTGGGGCCGGTGTTGACGAAGTTGTGCCTGGTGCCGGCGGGTACGACCACCAGGTCGCCGGCGACGACCTCCTTCTTCTCTCCAGCCACCCGGGCCTCCCCGGTGCCGCTGACGAAGGTCAGGATCTGGTCGATGCCCTCGTGCACCTCCTCGCCGATCTCCCCACCCGGCGGGATCGTCATGATCACCAGTTGGGTGTGCTGCCCGGTCCAGAGCACCCGCCGGAAGTCCGGGCTCCTCTCGGCGACGGTCGCGATCGTGAAATGCTCCATGGCGGGCACATACCCGATCGCCCGCACCAGTCACGCCGAAACTTGCGGATGGTGGAATTTGCCACCCGCCCTGGTTTGGATCCCCTCTGGACGGGCATCCGCTGCGCCAGGACCGGTGCACCCTGGCCGGTCGAGCCAAGTCCCCGCTGTCGTACCGCCGTACGGCTGCGGTGGTGGGAGACGGCCAGAGCGCGGCGACGTTACGACCCCGGTCGAGCGGCGCCGTGCGCTCGTCTGCGCGCCCGTTCCGGCAGCCGGCCGGCTCAGTCGTGGGGGTCGGCCACCGGCTGCCCGCCGACGCAGCGCACCCTCAGCTCGTACTCGCCCCCGGGGCCGACGAACCGGACCTTGACGTGGTCGTCCGGTCCTGGTTCGGCTTCCTTCTCCCGGTAGCCCTGGGCGGGCGACCAGGTGACCAGGCGGGCTCCAGCCGGCCCGCACTCCGCCACCGCTGTGCCACCCGGGGTGGCGAAGCTGCTCCGGGCTCCGGTCGGGCGGCCGGTGGGCGTCGGGCTCGCCGGGGCGGTCGCGCCAACGGCTGGCGAGCCGGTCGGGCTTCGGGTCGGCCGCGGGGGTGCCGGCTCGGGGGACGCGAGCGCCCGCTCGACCTCCTGCTGGTCGCGTACACCGCCGGGGGTGCCGGCGATGCCCTTGCCGACCAACTGGATCGCGGCCATCCCGACGAGGGTGGCGGCGACGGTGGTGGCCAACCACCCGACGGCGGCGAGGATCTGACGACGGCCCATGCGCCGAGTGTCCCCGAGGGAAGGTTAAGGCCGGCACTGGGGAACGTTAAATGAGTCAGCGGGGCTTCGACGACGGCCGCAGCCGTTCGGCCGAGTTAGTCATCCGGCGGCGGTGGCGGTCGGCATCCCGCCTGGGGTCGGGGCAGGGGTCGGTGTCGCGCTCCCGATGGCCTTGACGACCGCAACGGCCACCGCCGTGGTCAGCGGGATCGCGAGCACCAAACCGATGGAGGCGACCAGCGTCCGGACGATCTCCTCGGCGATCTGGGCGGTGGTGAGCACGTTGAGCAGCGGGCGGTCGTAAGCGTTGATCAGCAGCAGGACGGGTAGGGCCGCCCCGGCGTACGCGAAAGCCATGGTGTAGACGGTCGAGGCGATGTGGTCGCGGCCGATCCGCATGGCACTGCCGAACAGTTGTCGGGCGGAGCTGTTCGAGCCCAGTTCGTGCAGCTCCCACACGGCCGAGGACTGGGTGATGGTGACGTCGTTGAGCACGCCGAGTCCGGCGACGATGACGCCACAGAGCACGATCTCCGGCAAGTTGATCCGGGTGTCGAAGAGGGCGAGCGCACCGCTGTCGTGGTCACCGAGGCCCGTCAGGTGGGCGGCGCTGGTGGCCCAGAGCCCGATACCGGCCGTGGCCAGCAGGCCGAACAGCGTACCGATCAGCGCGGAGGTGGTGCGCACCGAGAATCCGTGGGCCAGGTAGAGGACGACGAACATGATCGCCGACGAGCCGACCACGCCGACCAGTAGGCCGGATTCACCGGTCAGCAGCGCGGGCAGCATGAACTTGACGATGATCAGATAAGCGAAGCCGAGCCCGATCAGGGCCTTCAGCCCGCGCATCCGGGCCACTGCGATGACGACCACGGCGAAGGCCGCCGCGAGCAGTGAGATGGGCAGGGTCCGGGAGTAGTCGTAGAAGGCGTACATGGCCGGGCCGCTCTGGTGGTTGAAGACGCGGACCAGCTTGATCCGATCACCGGGTTCGAGGCCGGCGCGGTAGACCTCCGCCGGCACGTCGACGGCCACGCTGCCACCACTTTCCGGCCCGGTCTCCAACCGGGCCTGCACCGACGCGCAGGTCACCATCTGTTGCCGGCCGTCTGGTCCGGGCTGTTGACTGCCGGCGGGGCAGTCGTACGTCGCGACGCTCTGCACCGTCGCCTCGGGATGGCTCCGGCTGCGCGCGCTCGCGGTGGCACTACCGCTCGCCGGCTTGCCGTCCGGCCAGAGCAGCACCATCCCGAGCAGCGTCGCCGCGGCCAACGGCGCCAGGATCAGAGTGAGCAGCAGCAGGGTCCGACGTCGGGTCGCGCTGTCGCGGGACGGGTCGACCGGCGGCCGGGAGGTCGGCCGGGTGTGGGTGTGCATCGGTTGCTCCGGTGGGTAGCGGAGATGGGCGTGATCGGGGTGGCTGCGGGGACGAAGCCGAGCCGGGCATGCCGGGACAACGGCGGTGGCCGCCGACCGGAGGTCGACGGCCACCGCTTCCCATCGATGTTGATTACTGGATGGCTACCGTCTGCTTGTTGTAGTTCTTGCCGTTGCCGTCCGGCTTGTAGTTGCTCTCCACGTTGCCGGCGATGTCGATCGAGAACCAGTTGACGGTGGTGTTGCCCTTGACCGTGAGGGTCTGGTTGCCCTCCCGCATGCCGGCCAGCGCTAGCTTGGGGGAGTCGAACGTCGGCCGGCTGCCGTCGAGCGTGTAGTAGACGTTCGCCGGCTCGCTGGTGGTGAAGGTAAAGGTCGTGGCACCAGGTTCCTGCTTGACGGTCTTCAGCTCGGATCGCGGCTGGAGCTTGTCCGTCGCGTAGGACCGGGCGACATCGAGGATGGCGATGTTGCCGTTGGCGAACTCCATCGCCTCCTCGTGACCCTCGGCGAAGGACGGCTGGAAGCCGACCGCGGTGAACCGCTTGGTCGTCGGGTTGTAGACGTCCGCGCCGACCTCGAAGTCCCAGCCGATGATGCCCCGGTTGTACCAGTGCTCGTCGGCGCTGTTACCGGCCGCCGAGTAGAGCACGTCGGTCACCGGCCCGGTGCGACCCGGCCAGATCCCGGTGCCCCGGTGCTCCTGCACGCGGGAGAGGATGTAGTCCGACGAGGTCCAGAAGAAGGCCTCGGTGCCCTGGTCCACCCGCGGCAGCACCTCCCGCCCGGCGGTCTTGTACGCGCCCGGGGGCCACATGAAGTAACCACCGTAGGAGTGGTTGTTCATGGCGAACTTGATGTTCGGGAAGGTGTCGACCAACCACACCTCGTTGCGTGCCTCCGGCTCCGACAACTTGCTCGGACCGGCGTAGGTGTCACTGGTACAGCTCGTCGAGCCCCCGTTGTAGCCGTCGTAGACCGAACCGATCGAGAAGTTCCGGTTCAGGTCCACGCCCCAGGCGTTGCGGTTGGCCGGGTCCGCCGAGGTGGCCGGGCAGTAGTTGGTCATGTTCCGGCGTTGCATGTTGTAGTCGTACATGCTGTAGTGCGAGCCGTCCGGGTTGACCGTGGGCAGGATGAAGATGTCCAGGTCATCGACGAGCTTGCGGGTGTTCGGGTCCTTCGCGTAGTTGCGCAGCAGCCGCTCGGCCGTCTCCACGCAGACCAGCGGGGTCACCCACTCCCGGGCGTGCTCCTGGCAGTAGAGGAAGACGCCGACCTTCGAGCCGTCCCGCTGCTTGCCGATCCGCAGCGCCTTCATCTGGAACGGGTCGCGGGACACACTCGCCGGGGCCTTCAGGTTGTCGGTCAGCCTGGTGACCGCCGCCGCGGCCACCACACCGGCGCCGGCGTTACCCCGGTAGGTGCTGGCGGTGAGCAGCTTCGCGGCGTCGGCGTTGCCGTTCACCGCGGCGACGACCTGCGCCGCGGTGCTGCTGATCGCGCCGGAGACGTTGGTGGCCAGGTTCACCGTGACGGCCCTGCCGGACACGCCGACCGTCAGCGGGGCGTTCGCCACGCCCGGGTTGACCAGCGACATGGTGATGTCGTTGCCGCCCTCGGAGCCGTACGCCTTGGAGGTGACGTAGACGATGCTCGCCGAGGCGGTGCCGAACTGAGCCTGCGCCTGGCGCCGGTAGCCGTTCGTCTTGTACGGCAGGTCGATCAGCTGGGTCAGCTTCGGGAACTCGGCGGCCAGGCTGCTGATCCGCGCGGTGACCTCGGTCGCGTCCATGTAGTGGTCGACGAAGTCCGACACGTACGGGTGGTTGCCGGTGACCTTGCGCGGGCTGCCCAGCCACTTGCTCACGTCGACGGTGACCAAGCCGCCCTTGCTGCTGGTGATGGTTGCCTTGGCCGGTGCGGCGCTGATGGCCACCGGGTTGCTGAACCGGTGGTACATGTACTGGCCGGCGTCGGTGAACCGGGACATGGTGGCGGTGCCACCGGAGCCGATCTCGGTACCCGCTCCGCTGTCCCAGCTCGCCGTCAGCACGGTCGTCGAGTCGGTGCCGGCGCTCGACTTCACCTCGATGTTGAGGAAGAGCTGGTTGTCGAGGCTGGTGAACCACTCCGCGCGCAGCATGGTCAAGGTGTCCGTGCTGGCCGCCGCAGCCGTCAGGGCGCGCATCGTGGCGGCCCGTTCGGTCATGTTCTCCGCGTAGTCGTTCTGGTCGGAAATGGCGTCCTGGACGTCGAAGCCCATGTCCCGCAACGCCTGGCTCTCCTCCGGGCTGAGGATTGCGTGCACCTCGATGCCGTTGTCGACCGGCTTGACGTACTCGGCGAGGTCGACACCCAACTCGTTGAGCTGATCGATGCCCGACTTGTCGGCGACCACGATGCGCATCAGCCCGACGCCGTTCTGCGCACCACTCGACACCCTGTCGGGGGCCACCTCGCCGTCCGACGTCATCGCGAGGCCGGGGGCGCTGAAGGCGAGCGCCAGCGGTAGCGCGAGCAGGGCCAACCAGCGGCCCGTTCTGACCGATTTTCTGCTACTCCTCATGAGAGTCCTTCCAGGCAAGGGGGTTCCCGAGGGCCGCTTGGTGGGGGAGTGTCCGGCACGACCTCCGGCTGCCACAGTTGGGCGGAAGTGTGAGCCGCCTCTCAGCCAGTGTCAAGATCAGCGGCGACAGGGCGGACCTTGGTCCGACCGATCGGAACGATCATCCCGACCGGGCTGCCCGCACCGCCAAGCCCTCGACCCGAGCAGCTCGAACCGCATCATTAGCCCAGCTAACATTTCTGCGGACTCAATCGGGCGTTCGGTCGAAGACCGGACCGCCTCGACAACCCGGACGAGGACTGACCCGGACGGCTCCAGCGGGCTACCGTGCACCCTGTGCCCCGGCTGCTGCTCATCGAGGACGACCTGACCATCCGTACCCCGTTGATCCGGGCCCTGCGCGAGCGCGGGCACGCGGTGGCCGCCGCCTCGACCGCGATGACCGGGCTGCGCGACGCACTCGACGACCGGCCCGACCTGGTCGTGCTCGACCTGGGACTGCCCGACCTGGACGGTCGTGAGCTGCTGCGGATGCTGCGCGCGGTCAGCTCGGTGCCGGTAATCGTGGCCACCGCGCGGGACGACGAGAGCGAGATCGTCCGGCTGCTCGACGCCGGGGCCGACGACTATCTGGTGAAACCGTTCACCGCGGCGCAGCTGGACGCCCGGGTCCGGGCCGTGCTGCGCCGGTCGGCCGGCGACCCCGGGGCGGAGGACGCGGCGCTGGTGGTCGGCGGGCTGCGGATCGACCCGCGCTCCCGGCAGGTGAGCCTGGACGGCGTCGCGGTCGAACTGACCCCGCGCGAGTTCGACCTGCTGCACCACCTCGCCGGTCGCCCCGGGCAGGTGGTCAGCAAGCGGGAGCTGCTCACCGACGTCTGGCAGATCCCGTACGGCGGCGCCGACAAGACCGTCGACGTGCACCTGTCCTGGCTCCGCCGCAAGCTGGGCGAGACCGCTCAGGAACCGCGCTACCTGCACACGATCCGGGGAGTCGGAGTGCGGCTGGAGGCTCCCGGGGCCAGCCGGTGAGGGGCCGGCTGGCGCTGCTCGTCGCCGCCGTCAGCGTGCTCGTCCTGACCGCCTTCCTGGTGCCGCTGGCGCTGCTGCTGCGCACCGTCGCCGCGGACCGGGCGACCGTCCAGGCCACCGCCGACGCGCAGAGCCTGGTACCGGTGGTCGGCACGGCCGACCCGGACACTATCCGGCTCACCGTCGAGCAGCGTGCCGCCGACTCGGGCCGACCGATCAGCGTGTACCTGCCCGACGGCACGGTGCTCGGCACGCCGGTGCCACGGACGCCCGCGGTGGCGCTCGCGGCACGGGGGCAGAGCCTGACCGTCGAGTCGGCCGACGGCCGGGAGGTGGTCATCGCGGTCCGGGGCCGCGATGCCGGGACCGGGGTGATCCGGACCGTGGTGCCCCGGTCGGAGCTCACCGCCGGGGTGACCCGGGCCTGGCTGGTGCTGGCCCTGCTCGGCGTGCTGCTGGTGCTGGTCGGGCTGGCGGTCGCCGATCGGCTGGCCCGCACGCTGGTCCGGCCGATCAGCGAACTCTCCGCGGTCTCGCACCGGCTCGCCAACGCCGAACTCGACGCCCGGGTCACCCCGGCCGGGCCGCCCGAGCTGCGGGAGGTCGCCGGCGCGCTGAACCACCTGGCCGGCCGGATCCAGGTGCTGCTACGCGAGGAGCGTGAACAGGTCGCGGACCTGTCGCACCGGCTGCGTACCCCGCTGACCGCGCTGCGGCTGGAGGCCGAGTCGCTGCGCGACCCGGACGACGCGGCCCGGCTGACCACCGCGGTGGACGGCCTGGAACGGGCCGTCACCGGCCTGATCCGGCAGGCCCGGTGGCGCAGCGCGGCATCGGACGGCCGGCCCGGCTGCGACGCGGCGGCGGTCGTCCGCGAGCGGGTGGCCTTCTGGTCGGTGCTCGCCGAGGACACCGGCCGCACCGTCGCCCTCGACCTGGCGCCCGGCCCGCTGCCGGTCGGGGTGCCCGGGGACGAGCTGGCCGCAGCCGTGGACGCGCTACTGGGCAACGTCTTCGCGCATACGTCGGACGGCACCCCGTTCGCCGTCCGGCTCGCCCCCGAAGCGGGGCAGGTCGCGCTGACCGTCGCCGACTCCGGCCCGGGTCTGCCGTCCGGAACGGTCCGGCGGGGCGCCAGCCACGCGGGTTCGACCGGGCTGGGACTGGACATCGCCGACCGGGCCGCCCGGGCCAGCGGTGGCCGGCTGGAGCTGCAGACCGCCCCCGGCGGTGGGGCGCTCGTGCTGCTGCGGCTCGGGCCGCCCCGGCCTTAACCCGGGCTTATCACGCGGGTAGCGCGCCGCTATCCACTCCGGACCGATCCTCGACGGCACAACCGAGGAAAGGTGGAGACGATGCGACGGACTTCTTTGGCCCTGGCGGCGGCCGGCGGGGCCGCGGTGCTGGCGGTGACCGGTGTGGCGCTGGGCATGACCGCGGCCGACCGGCCGGCTCCCGGCCCCGCGCTCGCCGCAGCGACCGCAGACGACAACCCCAAGCCGGACGACGACACGACGTCCAGCGGGGCGCCGAGCGGCACCGCCGACGGTGCGGTGAGCGGCAAGCGGGCGGGCGAGATCGCGCTCGCCCGGCTCGGCGGCGGCCGGATCGTGGAGATCGAGGCCGAGCTTGAGCACGGCCGTCGGGTGTGGAGCGTCAAGGTCGCCAAGGGCGGCACCACGTACGAGGTGAAGGTCGACCGGGGTGACGGCACCGTGGTCGAGATCGAGCAGCGGCGGGCCGACGGCGATCGCCGCGGCGACGACCGCACCGCCGCCCGCAGCGGCAGCGACGACCGCAACCACGACATCGGCGACGACCACGGCGGAGACCGGCCCCGCACCGGCACCGACGACCGCGGCGACGACCACGGCGGCACCCGCACCGGCAGCGACGACCGCAACCACGACGTCGGCGACGACCACGGCGGGGACCGGCCCCGAAACCGCGACGACGACTGAGCAAGCCGCCGCACAGCTCCGGGGCCCGGGCGGACATCGTCTGCCCGGACCCCGGATGCCAGCGCGCAAGCAGGCAGTCGGCTCAGGAGGTGGTCAGGGTGTCCTGCCCGGCGACGCCAGCCCGTGCCAGCACCGCTGGTCAGCGGCCGTCAACGACGTCCCGATTCCGCCGAAAGTGTGGGCGAACGCGAATCGCCCGATACATTGAAGTATGGTGCCCGCCCACGGGGGTCGGGCGGCCGATGCGGTCTACCGTCCTGTACTCAATGGCCGCCGGGGTGAGCTGGAGGCGCTGGCCCATCTCGACGAGGTCACCGCTCCGCTGCTCGCTCCGGTCATCGACGTCCACGCGGTGGAGCCGTACACCGTGGACCTGGTCGGCCGGCTGCCGGCCGGGCTGCTTCCCTCGGTCGATGTGTCGGCGCTGCCGGACGGGCCGCGCAGCGAGCTGGTCCGCTGGGGCGTACCGCTGGTGCCGGTGATCGGGCTCGCGGAGAGCCACCGGCGGCTGGTGGCGCACGGCGCCGCCGCGCGGGCGTACGCCCAGCGGGCGGTGCTGCGGCTGCGGACCGGTCAGGGCCGGGCCGGGCCGGACGCGACGACCGGCGCGGTGGAGCGGGTGTGGCGGCTGGCCCGGCTGGTGCCGGAGCAGTGCGACCTGCTGATCGACGCCGGGGACGTCTGCTGCCCGGCGGACGTCCGGCTGGCCGAGTCTCGGGTCCGGCGGCTGGCGGAGTGGGCCCGGCGGCACGCGTGGCGTTCGGTGACCGTGGTGGCCGGCGGGATGCCGCCGACGCTGGCCCGGCTGCCCACCGACGAACCGGTCCGCCTGGACCGCTTCGACTGGCAGCTCTGGCAGCGGCTGGCCGACCTCGGCGTCGGCTACGGCGACTACGGAGTCTGCTGCGCGGTGCCGGACGCGGAGGGGCCGGGCGACCGGCTGCCGACGCTGCGCTACACCACGGACGGGGCGTGGTGGCTGTATCGCTGGTCGCGGCGGGGCGGCCGGGGTGACGAGCGCTTCGCCGACCTGTGCCGCACGCTCGTGGCAGCGCCGCACTGGCCGGTTGCCGGGGCCGGCTTCTCGTGGGGCGATCACGAGATCCTGCGCCGGGCCCGGCGGGGTGCGGGGGCCGGCTCGACGGCGAACTGGATCGCCTGGAGCACCTCGCACCACCTGGCGCACGTGCTGGCGGCGCTGCTCCCCGCCGGGCCGGAGCAGCGCGACGATCCGTGGCACGCGGACGGGCCTGAGCGGGGCCGTTCCGGCCGGCCGCACCGCGGCGGTGAGACTCACCGCCGGGCCGGGTGACCGGTGGTCGTCACTCCTTTGTGGTGAAGCCGAACTGGACGATCCCCTCCTCGTCGACGACCGCGTCGACGGAGGTGTCGTTGAGCAGCTGGGCGGCGTCGGCGTCGAGGAAGATCCGGGCGCCCTCGGTGTCGACCACCTGGTCGCCCTGCGCCGGCTGCGGCACCAGCTCGATCGAGAGCGAGCCGGCGTCGGTGTCGGCGGCGATGCGCAGCCCGCCACCATCGGCGACGTCCTGCTGTTCGGCGAGGTCGCGGATCACCAGGACGGCGTTGTCGGTCATGGTCAGCATGGCGGACTCCTCGTGGCAGGTTCGGGATCGAGGACGGGTCGACGCGGCCGTACGCGGCCGGGCCCGGAACCGGAACGGCGAATCACTCTTCGCCGGGCAAATCTGGGCAGCTCGCACCGCCCTCATGGCCTACGGTGCCCCCTGCGCGGGCATCCGTCAAATAGAGCCAGATCAGTGGACAGCGGGGCCGCGGGTGGGACACCCGATCGGGTGACCAGGGGGTTGACCAGGGGTTTTGCGGTCCGTGAGGTGGGTATTCGGCGGAGTTTCAGCCGCGCTTCCGTCGGCGGCGACCATTACGGCAATAACTTTCGCTCCAGAGCCTTCTCCGGAAGAAAACGCCATGGCAGCATCGATACATGCATCGTCGTCTCTTTCCGCGGGCGCTCGCCGTGCTGGCAGTGGTCGCCACCGCGGCCACGGCCGGCGCCTCGACCGCCACCGCCGAGTCGCCCACCCCCGCGCAGACCCGGCTCAACGCGACCATCGACGCGGTCCTCGCCGACTCCCGGCTGGCCGGGGCGCAGGCGGGCGTGGTCGTGGTGGACACCGCCACCGGGCGGACCCTCTATCACCGCAACGGTGACCGCCGGCTGATCCCCGCCTCGAACACCAAGCTGCTCACCTCGACCGCGGCGATGAAACTGCTCGGCCCCAGCCACCGCTTCACCACCGACGTCGCCAACGACGGCGTACGCCGCGCCGGGGTGCTCACCGGCAACCTGTACCTGCGCGGCGGAGGCGACCCGACCATGCTCGCCGAGAACTACGACGAGCTGGCCGCGCGGGTCGCCGCCGCGGGCGTACGGGTGGTGACCGGGACCCTGGTCGCCGACGACACCCGCTACGACCGCACCCGGCTGGGCCCGGACTGGACCTGGGACGACGAGTCCTACTACTACGCCGCGCAGGTCTCGGCGCTGACCGTGGCCCCGGACACCGACTACGACGCCGGTACGGTGATCATGCACGCCGCCCCGGCCGGCGCGGCGGGCGCGCCGCCGGTGGTCACCATGACCCCGCCCAACGGCTGGCTGCGGATCGACAACCGGGCCGAGACGGTCGCCACCGGCGACACGAGCATCTCCTTCGAGCGCGAGCACGGCGGCAACACCATCGTGGTGACCGGCCAGATCGCGGTCGGCGAGGACCCGGCGAGCGACTGGATGACGGTCTGGGAGCCGACCGGGTACGCCGCCGACATCTTCCGGTCGGCGCTGCTGCGCCACGGAGTGCGCGTCCTCGGCCGGACGGTGCTGGGCGAGGCCACCCCGCGCGACGCCACCACGATCGCCCGCCACGACTCGATGCCGCTGGCCGAGTTGATGGTGCCGTTCCTCAAACTCTCCAACAACGGCCACGCGGAGGTGCTCACCAAGGAACTGGGCCGGGTCCTGTCCGGCTCCGGCACCTGGTCCGCCGGGCTCGCCGCGATCGGGACGTACGCCGGCAACTCCGGAGTGGACACCGGCACGCTGCGCCAACGCGACGGCTCCGGCCTCTCCCGACGCAACATGATCCCGCCGTCCCAGTTCGTGACGCTGCTCGCCGCCGTCCGGGCCGAACCCTGGTTCGACACCTGGTACGCGGCCCTGCCGGTGGCCGGCAACGCCGACCGCTTCGTCGGCGGCACGCTGCGCAGCCGGATGCGCGGCACGGCCGCCGCGAACAACGTGCACGCCAAGACCGGCAGCCTCACCGGGGCGTCCAGCCTCTCCGGCTACGTCACCGACGCGGACGGGCGCCTGCTGGCCTTCTCCATCGTGCTGAACAACTACCTGACCTCGTCGGTCAAGGGGCTGGAGGACCAGATCGCGGTCGCGCTGGCCGCGTACACCGAGAAGGGGACGAGCACGGCGCGGCTGACGGTGCCGACGGCGCCGGAGGCACCGCAGGTGCCCGAGGGCAGGGAGTGCTCCTGGGTGAAGCCGATCGTCTGCTGACTCCGGTGAAGCCCCGGCCCGCGGGATGGGCCGGGGCTTCACCGGTCAGGCGCCGGGCCGGCGCGGGCGCGGCTCGGCGTTCGGATCGCCGCGCTCGATCAGGGCGTCGATCTCGGCGGGCGGCAGCCCGTGCAGTGCCAGCACCCGCCGCCCCCAGCGGTGCAGCCGGCAGGGGTGCGGGCTGGCGTCATTGCGGCAGATCGTCCCGCCCGACCAGCGCCGCGGTGCATGCACCACCACCGCCCGGGCCGCGAACTGGGCGTCCTCGCCGGTCACGTACGGCGGCAGCGGGATCTCCCGCAGCACCTCGCCGGACGGGTCACCCGGGCCGGACAGGCCGACGGGACGGACGACGGACGCACTGCTGCACATGAGAACAACCTCCACAGGGGACGGTCGAACCGGGACATCGGAAAGGTACGACGGCCCATGCCGCCCCTGACGGACAAACTGTCCCGCCGTCACCGGCCGCAGTGCCGGCACGTCCGACGGGTCCGCAGGTGATAACCGACTGCGGCGACGCCCAGCCCCCAGCCCCACAACCAGTAGCCGGACTCGGCGAACCAGAAGAAGCCCAGCGGGTAACGCCCGTCGCCCAGGTCGACGGTGCCGGTCACGGTCTCGACGGCGAGCTGGGCGAGACCGACACCGAAGTAGCAGATCAGCCCCACCGCGAAGACGACCGCCGGTGCCAGCGGCACCAGGCGGGGCACCCTATGGCCGGCGAGCAGCGGCACCCACCCCGGCCACACCCTCCCCCACCGGTACACCAGGGCCAGCGGCAGCAGCACCCCGGCGAGCAGGAACCCCACCTCGAACGCCACCACCGAGGCGCCCTGCGCCAGCGGCAGGTCCCCGAAACCCACCGCCACCTGGGCGGCGAGCCGCACCAGGCAGCCGGCGACCGCCGCCCACGCCGCGACCCGGGCCCAGCGCGGCGCCGGCCCACCGGACCTGCGAGCGCGGCCGCACCGGCCGCAGTCCCCCCGGAATCGGCGAAGGTGGGCGAGCGCCGCTGCGTGCAGCAGCACGGCGCCGGTGAGCGCACCCGCCCGGCTGAGGAACCCGGCCAGGGTGAACGCCGGGCTGAGGTCGAGGATGAGGAAACCGACCAGGTCCAGCAGCAGCAGTGCGCCGGAGAGCAGGATGGCGGCGCAGACCGCCCAGGCCGCCGCGGCCAGCGCCGGCCGCCAGGCGTGAGCCCGGGCCAGCCCGACGCCGGCCGTCGCCGCGGCGGCCTGGAGCGCCACGGACCACCAGCCGGTGACCACCACCAGGTCGGTCCCGAGCGGCCCGAACGACGGGGGCCCCGTCATCGCCCAGGCCGCGCGCAGCGTGCCGTAGCCGATCGCCCAGGCCACGGCGGCGTACGCCAGCCAGGCGGCACGGCGCCGGGTGGCGGCGGCGGTCGGCGGCGGCACGGTGAGCGTCATGCGTCCACCCTGCCGCCGCCGCGCCCACGGTCCCTCCCGAGCGGGAGGGGACCGACTCCCCCGGGCGGGGGATCCGCCTCAACCGGCGTCCTGGCGCAGCCGGGCGGCGGTGCGCGCGGCGCTGTAGTCCGGCCCGACGCCCTGGATGATGATCGCCGAGCCCTCGATGTGTCGCAGGCGCAGCGGCAGGATCTCCTGATACGCCGGGGAGGCGTACCAGGCGTGGGCCTGCTCGACGTCCGGGAACTCGATGACCACCACCGTGCCCGGCCACTCCCCCTCGATCACCTCCGGCGGAGCGCCGTGCACCCGGAACCGCCCCTGGTAGGGGTCGAGGGTCGCCTGGATCTTCTCCAGGTATTCCAGGACGTCCTCGTTGATCTGCGGCGTACGCAGATGGGCGAGCGCGAACGCGGGCATTTGTCCCTCCCCGGTGACGTGCGCCGACTCGACGGCGCAGGGCCTGGCATCGATTCTGCGGCCGGCGGCTTCTCCTCGGGTGCCGCGGGCGTGGGCGGCTCGCCCGCGGGTCCGGCCCCTACCGGACGTACGCCAGCGCCAGCGCCAGCGCGGCCAGGGCCGCCACCCCGAACAACAGCCGGCGCCGGCGACGCCGGGCCCGGGCCACGCCGACCCGGGTGACCGGCCCGTCGGGGATGATCCCGACGGCCGTGCCTACCTTGGCGGCCGCCGGACCGAGCAACTCGGCGAGGCGACCTCTGACGCTCCGCGACGAGTGCCGGGCCGGCGCCACGGCGCCGGGCCGCGGCCCGGTGACCGGCGGTGCGGCTGGCTCGGCCGGGGACCTGAACGGCTCGGGATCATCCTCCCCGGGCCGGTCGATCACGATCGCCGGTTGAGCGTGGTCGCGGACGAGCGACGGATCGGGGCGGTCGCGGACCGGTGCCCGATCGGACGAGGTCTCGCCGTCGGCGGGCAGCCGCCGCGGCATGGTCAACGCCTGCTCCGGTGCCCGCGCCGGTTCGGCCGATACGGCGGGCAGCCACCCACCCACCCGGATACCGGTCTGCGTGAGTTCGTCCTCAGCCACCGATCCCTCCCTCGGCCACCGGCGCCGGCGGTCGCCCCCGTGGCCCGCCGCAGGGAGGATGACACACGCCTCGATCGTCGAGTAGCCGTCGAGCGGAGGCGTGTTCCCGACAGCTGGCCGGTCAGCGCCGCTCGCGCCGCCGCAGGCCACGGTCGGGATGCCAGCTCTCGATCAGCAGATGGTCCGGCGGGTCGCCGACCCGGGTCAGCACCACCTCGGTCAACTCGATCCGGAACCGGTGCGAACCGTCCTCGCCGGGCGGCTCCTCGTGCGCCCGGCCGGCGATCTTCGCGTCCCCGCCCCACGACGCCGGGTCGTCCTCCGGGGCGTCCTCGCTCGGGCAGTGCAGCGCCACGCGGGGATCGCGCCGCAGGTCGAGCGCCTTGACCGCGCCGGCCATGCTGCCCAGCCGGAGCTGACCGTCGTCGGAGAAGTCGAACTCGGTGCCGCTGATCCGCGGCGAGCCGTCCCGCCGCAGGGTCGCCATCGTGCCGTGCTTGCGGACGGTGAATCGGGCGCGGACGCGCGCCGCGAAGTCGGGTTCGGCTGCCACCAGGTCGGACCACCATGCCATGCGGGCCAGCCTGGCAGGGAAATCTGACACCCTGCGGCGTATTTTCCGGACTGCTCAGCGGATCTCGAAGCCCAGCGCCTGGGCCAGCACGATCGCCTGCTCGGCGTCGACGATCGCCCCGGCCCGCTCCACGGCGGTGGGGTCGAGCGCGGTCAGGTCGCTGCCACGCAGGTCGGCCCGGACCAGCCGGGCGGCGTGCAGCTGGGCGCCGGAGAGGTCGACGCCGGTGACGGCCGCGCCGGTCAGGTCGGCGCCGGTCAGGTCCACCTCGCGCATGCGTACGTCGGTGAGGTGCACCCCGCGCAGGTCGGCGGCGGGCAGGGCGACGAAGGACCAGTCCCCGCCGCTGACCCGCAGCGGGCGCAGGTCGCACTGCTCGAAGCTGCTGCCGACCAGCTTGCAGCCGGTGAACTCGGCCTCGAACAGGTTGCAGCGCTTGAAGGTGCAGCGGGTGAAGGCCGAGTCGGTGTGCCGGGAGGCGTTCAAGGCGACGTTGCCGAAGACGCACTCGGTGAAGACGGCGCCCTGGCTGACCGCCTCGGTGAGGTCGACGTGGAAGAAGGAGCAGCGGACGAAGTGCCGGTCGGCCAACTCCTCGGCATACCAGTCCTCGTGGCGGTAGGTGACGTCCTCTGTCGGCTCCGGCATGGGGCAAGGTTAGTGGTGGCCGCCGACACTTCCCGGTCGGCGTACCGGCCGGTAGGTTCGGCGGCGTGAGCGTCGCAGTGAGCACCGACCCGGCCCGTATCGGATTCGACCCCGCCCGGCTGGCGCGGATCGACGAGCACTTCGGCAGGTACGTCGACGACGGCCGGCTCGCCGGCTGGCAGATCGTGGTGACCCGCCGGGGCGAGATCGCCCACTCCTCGACCTACGGGCTGCGCGACCGGGAGGCCGGCACGCCGGTCGAGGCGGACACCCTCTGGCGCATCTACTCGATGACCAAGCCGATCACCTCCGTGGCCGCGATGATGCTCTGGGAGGAGGGCCGGTTCGAGCTGAACGACCCGATCAGCCGTTGGCTGCCGGAGTTCGCCGACGTCCGGGTCTATGACAAGGGGTCGGTGCTCAAGCCGTACACGGTGCCGGCGGTCGAGCCGATCCGGGTCTGGCACCTGCTCACCCACACCGCCGGCCTGACGTACGGCTTCGCCCAGAGCACGGTGGTCGACGGCCTGTACCGGGCGGCGGGCTTCGACCTGGGCGTGCCGCCGGGTGCGGACCTGGCGGCGGCCTCGGCCGGGCTGGCCCGGCTGCCGCTGCTCTTCCAGCCCGGCACGAGCTGGAACTACGGCGTCTCCACCGACGTGCTGGGCCGGCTCGTCGAGGTGGTCTCCGGGCAGAGCCTGGACGCGTTCTTCGCCGGGCGGATCCTGCGTCCGCTGGGCATGACCGACACCCGGTGGTGGGTCGCCGAGGGGGACGCCAAGCGGCTGGCCGCGCTGTACGCCCCGCACCCGGCCACCGGGCAGGCGACGCGGCACGACGGCATCGGCCAGGCCGCGCTGACCGAGCCGAGCTGGTTCTCCGGCGGCGGCGGGCTGGTCTCCACAGCCGCCGACTACCACCGGTTCACCCAGTTCCTGCTACGCGGGGGCGAACTCGACGGGGTACGCCTGCTGGGGCCGCGGACGGTGCGCTTCATGACCCGCAACCACCTGCCCGACGGCCGGGACCTGGCCTCGTTCGAGCCGGCGGGCTTCGCCGAGACGGTGCTCGACGGCATCGGCTTCGGCCTCGGCTTCGCCGTGGTGCTGGACCCGGTGCCCGTCCGGGTGCCGAGCAGCGTGGGCGAGTACTACTGGGGTGGGCTGGCCAGCACCGCGTTCTGGGTGGATCCGGTGGAGGAGATCACCACGTTGCTGTTCACCCAGCTCATGCCGTCGAGCACCTATCCGCTGCGTACGCAGCTGCGCCAGCTGGTCTACTCCGCGTTGATCGACTGAACCGGCTCGCCGCCCGGCCGGGATCGCCGTTACGGCACCGGCCGGGCGATCGGCTCCCTAGCCTGAGGGGCGAGGCACCTGGGGCGGGGAGGTGGTCAGCCATGAGCGAGCGCAGCGAGCGAATTAGAGGGCGCAGTGCGGTGGAGCCTCATGCGGTCGCCGAGCGGAGCGAGGTGGCCGCATGAGCGAGCGCAGCGAGCGAATCATCGGGCGCAGTGCCGTGGAGCCTCATGCGGTCGCCGAGCGGAGCGAGGTGGCCGCATGAGCAACATCGTCGTGTTCGGCGCCGGTGGCACCGCGGGGTCGCGGATCACCGACGAGGCGATGAACCGGGGGCACCGGGTCACCGCGGCGGTGCGCCGCCCGGAGGCGACCAGCTACCTGGCGCCCGGCGTACGCACGGTCACCGGCGACGCCACCTCGGCGCGCAGCGTGCGCGAGCTGGCCGAGGACGCGGACGTGTTCGTGGTGGCGATCGGCGGCGGCGAGCGGGAGCTGTGGCGGGAGGCGGCCCGGACACTGGTCGACACGCTCCGCGAGCTGCCGAACCCGCCCCGGGTGATCCACGTCGGTGGCGGGGCGACGCTGCTGACGTCGAAGGGCACCCCGTACCTGAACGAGCCGGACTTCCCCGCGGAATACCGGGACGCGGCGCTGGGCCAGGCCGAGGCGCTGGCCATCTACCGCTCCGCGGACGACGGGGTGACCTGGACGTACATCTCCCCGCCGCCACTGGAGTTCCACCCAGGCGAGCGGACCGGGCACTACCGCACGGGCACCGACCACCCGGTGACGGACGCGCAGGGCCGGTCGGTGCTCACCTACGAGGACCTGGCGGTGGTCATCGTCGACGAGATCGAGCACCCGCGGTTCACCAACACGCGGTTCACCGCGGCCTACTGAGCGGGTCAGTCGGCCAGCCGGGCGGGGAAGCCGCCGGTGGCGATCGGGCCCCAGTGCTCGATGGTGATCCGGATCAGCGACTTGCCCTGCCGGACCATGGCCTCGCGGTACTCGTCCCAGTCCGGGTGCTCGCCGGAGATGCTGCGGAAGTACTCCACCAGCGGCTCCAGGGCCTCGGGCAGGTCGAGCACCTCGGCGGTGCCGTCCACCTGCACCCAGGGCCCGTTCCAGTCGTCGGAGAGCACGCAGGCGGAGACCCGGGGGTCGCGGCGGATGTTGGCCACCTTCGCCCGTTCGGGGTAGGTGGAGATCACCAGCCGGCCCGCGGCGTCGATGCCGCAGGACACCGGGGAGGACTGCGGCCGGCCGTCGGCGCGGGTGGTCATCAGCAGGACCTTGTGCCGGGGGCGGAGGAACTCGATCAGGGCGTCCCGGTCGACCCGGGTATTGGTCGCGATGGTGCGTGCCATGCGTCGGTTCTACCAGTCCGCCGGGTCAGGGATTCGGCGCGGGCTCAGCGGGGGCGATGGGCAACCCGGCGTGGGGTGGCCTGGGCCGGCACCCGGGGCCGGGCGGTCGGCCGCCAGGCCCGGCCATTGGCGTAGATCACCCGGAAGCCGAGGTATGCGGCGAGGGGCGCCCAGTGTGCCGAGCCCATCCGCAGCTCGGCGGCGTTGTGTCGCTGCCCGTTGGCCAGCACGTCGAGCAGCACGGTCTCGAACGCGGCCGACTCGACCCAGTCCACCTCGCGGGTGAAGCCGCAGACCAGGGCCGCCCCGGTGACGTCGAGGAATTCCCGCAGCGCGGCGTCGGAGGCGCGCAGCACCGAGCAGCTGCCGAAATAGAGGCGCCGCCCGTCACAGCGGCCGGCCATCCGGTCGGCCACGTCGGCCAGTTCCACCGAGTCCCAGTCGGTGAGGCAGAGCCGGCTCGGTTCGCCGTGCATGGCGAAGAAGCCGACCCGGTAGTCGGCGTACTGCTTGAGCAGCCAGCGGTCGATGAAGTAGAAGAGCTCGTCGCGGGTGGCGGCGTCCTTGTGGATGAAGCGGATCCGGCCCAGCCGTTCGAGCAGTTCGAGCGTGGGCAGGACGGAGCCGCGCTCGTTGAGGTCCCGGTGCCACTGCCCCTCGACGCAGAAGACGCCACCCCGCGCCAACGCCCACCTCCCCCGCCAGCGAAGGCCGCCCGGGAAGCCGTGCCCGCCCCCCCGGCGCAGACGTTACCGGCCGCGGGCCGCCCGGCAACATCACCGTCGGCACGATTTGGCAACCGTTTCCGTCCCCGCTGGGTCGGCGCGCGTGTCGACCGCCGGAATGGGCGTTTCCGAGAATTGGTGCAATTTGCAGAAACAGTCCTTGACCTGCGGTTATGAGGCTAATTCGGGTAAACGGCTGCTCATGGGTCGGAACAGTGCCAGGGTGGATGAGCCAGGGACGTCCCGCCCGATGCCCTGATCGCACCCCAATCGCACTCCAATCAGGAGGAATCTGTGCGCGTCCATACCTTGAAACGGATCGCCGTCGCCTTCGCGCTGGCTCTGCCCGGGGCCGCGATCGCCACGGTGGTCGCCGCGCCGCCGGCCCACGCCGACGGCTGCTACACCTGGAACCGCACCCTCGCCCAAGGGCGCTCCGGCGAGGACGTCCGCCAGCTGCAGATCCGGGTGGCCGGCTGGGCCGCGTACCGGAACATCGTCCGCGTCGACGGCCGGTACGGTCCCGAGACGGCCGCCGCGGTCCGGCGGTTCCAGTCGGCGTACGGGCTGCGCGCCGACGGCACCGCCGGCCCGCAGACCTTCGCCAAGCTCTACGAGTTGCAGGACAACGACTGCACGCCGAAGCACTTCAGCTACACCGAGCTGGACAACGGCTGCGGCATCGGTGGCTGGACCGGCGGCCCGCTCTCCGCGAGCGCGACCCGGGCCAACGCGCTACGGCTGATGTGGAAGCTGGAGGCGCTGCGCCACAGTCTCGGCGACCAGCCCCTCCACGTGAACAGCGGCTTCCGCAGCTTCACCTGCAACCGGCGCGTCGGCGGCGCGTCGGACAGCCAGCACCTCTACGGGAACGCGGCCGACCTGACCTCGCGTACCTCGTCGCTGTGCCGGATCGCCCGGGAGGCCCGCAGCCACGGCTTCAGCGGCATCTTCGGCCCCGGCTACCCGGGCCACAGCAACCAGGTCCACGTGGACGCGCGCCGGGAGAACAACGCCGACAAGAGCGCGAACACGACCACCTGGTCCGCCGCACGCTGCGGGATCTGACCAGGGCGGAGTCGATGTCGACGGGGGCCCGACGCAGGGGGAGCCCTGCGGCCGGGCCGCCGTCGGCGTCGCCTCGGGCGCCATTCGGGCTCGGAGTGCGTGCGCAGAGGCGGTGAAGTAGAGGTACGGCACGTCGGCACGGTCGACGAACTCCTCGACCAGTCGGGACTTGCCCACCCGACGCCGTCCGCGCATCAGGAGGGCGCGGCCAGGGCGTCCCGCTCAACCGCTGCGGCTGACCCTGGGCAGCATGCCGTGGAGCGCTGCGAGTTGCCGGGTACGTCCCAGAAATCCCTGCACGCGCTCCCCCGCGATACTTTCACCGGTGATACAACCAAGAATGATTGCAATCCGCCCGGCGAGCGGTCCGGCGCCGCTCAGACCAGGCCGGCGTCGTGGACGAGCAGCGCCACCTGCACCCGGTTGTTCAGCTCGAGCTTGGTCAGCAGGCGCGACACGTACGCCTTCACGGTCGCCACGCTCATGAACAGCTCCGCCGCGATTTCGGCGTTGGTCCGGCCCTGCCCGAGCGCGACCGCGACCTCCCGCTCCCGCTCACTGAGCCCGTCCAGCAGCCGCAGCGCCCGGTCCCGCCGGGGGTCCGCGCCCACCTCGGCCGGGGCGGCGGCGGTCACGTGCCGGATGAGCTGGCGGGTCACCGTCGGCGACAGGGTCGCCTCCCCCGCCGCGACCCGGCGGATCGCCTGGACGATCTCGGCGGGTGGCGTGTCCTTGAGCAGGAAACCGGCGGCGCCGGCGCGCAGGGCCCGCAGCACCTGGTCGTCGGCGTCGAAGGTGGTCAGCACCAGCACCTCGGGCGGCCGGGGCAGCGCCCGCAGTGCCTCCGTGGCGGTCAGCCCGTCCATCCGGGGCATCCGGATGTCCATCAGCACCACGTCCGGCGCGTACGCCTCCACGGCGGCCGGAACCTCGGCGCCGTCGGCCGCCTCCCCGACGACCCGGACGTCCGGCACCCCGCCGAGGATCATCGACAGGCCGGCCCGGACCAGCGCGTCGTCGTCGACGATCAGCACCCGGACCGGTTCCGGGCCGGCGTTCACGCCGGCCACGGCAGCCAGGCGGCGAGCCGGAAGTCGCCCGAGTCGTCGCGCCCGTACTCCAGGCGGCCGCCGGCCAGGCTGACCCGCTCGGCGATGCCGACCAGGCCGGTCCCGGCACCCGGCAGCTCCGGGCTACCGGACCCGCCGACGGGCCAGCGGTTGCGGATCTCGACAGTGAGCCCGGCGCCGGGCCCGCCGATCAGCTCCACCGTGACCGCGGCCCCGACGGCGTGCTTGCGGGCGTTGGTCAGGCCCTCCTGCACGATCCGGTAGACACTGCGCCCGAGGGCCGCCGGCATTCGTTCCGCCTCGGTCACCCGATCGCGCAGATCGACCCGCATCCCGGCCGCCCGAGACTCCTCGACCAGAGCCGCGAGGTCCGCCAGCGTGGGCTGCGGACGTTCCGGAATCCGCTCCGCGCCGGTCTCCGCGCGGAGCACGCCGATCACCTCGCGCAGGTCCTGCAGGGCGGCGTGGGCGCTGCCCCGGATCACCCCGGCCGCCTTCGCCACCTCGTCCGGCGGTGCGTCCGGACGGAACTCCAGAGCGCCCGCGTGCAGGCTGAGCAGGGAGATCCGGTGGGCGAGCACATCGTGCATCTCGCGCGCGATCCGAGTGCGCTCCAGCTGTCGGGCCTGCGCCACCCGCAGCTGCTGTTCAGCCTCGGCCCGCTCGGCCCGCTCCCGCAACGACACGACCAGCTGCCGGCGGGCCCGCACGAACATTCCCCAGGCGAGCACGAGGAAGCTGAGCACCACGCCCCAGGCGGTGGCCGCCCAGTACGGCATGGTGGGCTCGGGGCGCAGGTAGTTGAAGGCGAGGTTGGTGAGCATGCCGGCGGCGGTGACCCCCAGCGCGACGGCCGTCCGGCGGTGCACCACCACGGTGAAGTAGATGATCAGCAGGGGGCCCGCGGCCGCCAACGAGAACAGAGTCAACGGCAGGGTCGCGACGGCCAGGCCCAGCGGCCACCGGCGCCGCACCCAGAGCAGGACGCAGCAGGCCAGCCCGAGCAGCGCGTCGGCCGTGATCATCCACGGCTGCGCCAGCGGCTCGGCCATCTCCGGATCGGGCGAGGCCGCATCGGCCGTGGCGACCAGGACCCAGCCGAGGCCGAGCAGGAAGCACAGACTGTCGATGATCCAGTCCCGCATGGTGCGTCGCGGTCGCGCTCCCGCCGCCGGATTCAGCGTCAGCACCCCCGGCAGCAGCCAGGGGTGCTCGGGCACGGCGCTGCTGGTCACGCCCTCATGCTAGGCGGGCCCCGGCGAGTCGGACCAGCGACCAAAGTCGACACCTGAGCGTCGACCTCGGTCGAGGCGATGCCGACCGCCGGCCGCTGCGGGTGGCCGGGTGGCGCGGGCAGGCTCACCGGCATGATCGAGGTTGACCACCTGACCAAGCGCTACGGCCCGCACCCGGCCGTCGACGATGTCTCGTTCCGCTGCGAGCCGGGCACGGTGACCGGCTTCCTCGGCCCGAACGGCGCGGGCAAGTCCACCACCATGCGGATGATCTGCGGCCTGACCCCGCCGACCTCGGGCAGCGCCACCGTCGCCGGGCTGCCCTACCGGCAGTTGGGCAACCCCGGCCGGGAAGTGGGCGTCCTGCTCGACGCGTCCGCGCAGCACGTCGGGCGGACCGGTCGGGAGGCACTGACCGTCGCCGCGAGCACGATGGGCGTGGACCGGCGGGAGGTCGCCGCGAAGCTCGACCTGGTCGGACTGACCGGGCCCGCGACGAAGCGCCGGGTCCGGGCGTACTCCCTGGGGATGCGGCAGCGGCTCGGCCTGGCGCTGGCCCTGCTGGGTGACCCCCGGGTGCTGATCCTCGACGAGCCGGCCAACGGCCTCGACCCGGAGGGCATCTTCTGGATGCGCGGCCTGCTGCGCGACTTCGCCGACCGGGGCGGCACCGTGCTGCTCTCCTCGCACCTGCTCCGCGAGGTGGAGGCGGTCGCCGACCGGCTGGTCGTGATCGGCAACGGCCGGGTGGTGGCCCAGGGCGGCAAGGACGAACTGCTTGCCGGCGCCGGCACCCTGGTCCGGGCCCGCGACCAGGGCGCGTTGCGCGTCGCGTTGGACCGGGCCGGGCTCGACGCCGACCAGGTCACCGACGGCCTGCTGGTGCGCGCCGAGGCCGAGGCGGTCGGACAGGCCGCCGCCGACGCGGGCGTCGCCCTCAGCGAGTTGCGACCGGCCAGCAGCTCCGGCCTCGAACAGCTCTTCCTCTCCCTCACCTCCGACGCGCCGACCAGGGAGGACGCCCGATGACCACCACCACGCCCGCACCCGCCCCGCCCACCGTCACCCGCCGGGCCGACCGGCACCAGCCGTCGCTGGCCCGGCTGACCGGGGTGGAGCTGCGCAAGCTCGCCGACACCCGGGCCGGATACTGGCTGCTGATCACCATCGGGCTGGTCGCCGCCGGCATCGTCACCGTACAGCTCTTCGTCCTCGACGACGAGCAGCAGAACTTCGCCGACTTCTTCGTCCCGTCACTGCTGCCGGTGGGGCTGCTGCTGCCGGTGCTGGGCATTCTGTCGATCACCGCCGAGTGGTCGCAGCGGACCGCGCTGACCACGTTCACCCTGGTGCCCAGGCGGGAGCGGGTCGTTTTCGCGAAGCTCGCCGCGATGGTGCTGGCCGCGCTCGGGTCGGTGCTGGTCAGCCTGGCCGTGGCCGCCGTCGCCACGCTGCTCGCCCGGGCCACCGGCGGCGCGGGCGCCTGGTCGTTCGACGGGTCCATGCTCCTGCACGCGGCCGTGCTGCAGGTCGTCAGCGTGCTGATGGGCGCGGGGTTCGGGTTGCTGCTGCTCAACACGCCGCTGGCGATCGTCACCTACCTGCTGCTGCCCACCCTCTGGACGATCCTCGGCGGGATGATCTCGGCGCTGCGCGGGCCCGCCCGCTGGCTGGACACCGGGGTGACGATGGAGCCGCTACTCGGACCCGACGTCACCGCGGGGCAGTGGGCACGCCTGGCCGTGTCGCTGGTGGTGTGGATGGTCCTACCGCTGGCCGCCGGGCTGGTCCGGACGCTACGGCGGGAGGTGTCCTGACCATGACCACGCGGGGGTACGGCGACACGGTGGTCAGCGGCGGCGCCGGGGAGCTGGTGCTGATGTGGGCCGGGTTCCCGCTGCTCGGGGCCGGGCTGGGCGCGGCGCTCACGGCCGCGTCCGGCTGGCTGGCCGGCCTGCCCTGGTTCCCGTTCCAGGGCTGGTTCAAGCTGCTGGCCCGGCTGCCCGACGAGCGGGCGTACGCCGGGGGCGCGGCGGCACTGGCGCTGGTCGGGCTGATCGTCGCCTACCTCGGCACCCGGGAGCGGTTGACCGTGACGGTGGGCCGGACTGGGGTGCGGCTGCACCGCGACGGCCACGGCCGGGACGTCGCCCGGGCCGGGGTCGCGGGGGTCTTCCTGGACGGGAAGGCGCTGGTGCTGCTCGACGCCGAGGGTGGGGAACTGGCCCGGGAGAAGTCCGACCTGGATCAGGGCCGGCTGCGTGCCGCGTTCACCGGGCAGGGCTGGCCGTGGCTGGAGCAGGACCCGCACCGGGCGGCGTACCGGCGCTGGGTGGAGGGGCTGCCGGGGCTGCCGGCCGGGGCGGACGCGCTGCTGCGGGCCCGGCAGCGGGCGGTCGAGGCCGACCGTGGCGGCGAGGTGCGGGAGCTGCGCGAAGAGCTGGGCCGGCTCGGGGTGGTGGTTCGCGACGACGGGAAGCGGCAGTACTGGCGGCTGGTGCCGGGCCAGCCCGAGCGGGACGGCGACCGCCGGTAGCGGGGGCCGGTGGGCTCGCCGGGCCGGCCTTAGACTCCCCGGTGACCCGACCTCGCCCAGATGGGAAGTCCTGTGCGTCGCTGGCCCGCCGCCCTGGCCCTGGTCCTGCTGCTCGCCGGCTGCGGCGAGAGCGTCGACCGCACCCTCCCGCCGCCGGTCTGGCAGACCCCGTCGCCGACCGCCCCGGCGCCGCTGAGCCCGAAGGAGGCGAAGGGCCGCTACCTGGCGATCGTGGCGCCGTACAACACGGCGCTGGAAGCGCTGGAGGAGGCGCTCAAGGCTGGCAAGCCGTGGCGGACGTGCCGTGACCTGGCCCGGACCGTCGCCGTCACCAGCGCCACACACGCGGAGCAGTTGCGGACCACAGTGTGGCCGGCGGCGGTGCAGGCCCCGGTCACCGCGCTGCTTAAGGAGAACGACGTGGCGCTGCGGCACTGGAAGCTGGCCGCCGAGGCGACCAGCGCCGAGGCGCTGATGCGGGAGATCCGTGCCGCCGCCGCACACGACGGCGGCGAGCAGGCCAACAAGGTACGGGCCACCCTCGGCCTCCCGGTCTACCAGGAGTCCTGACCTCCGGCACCGCGGCCGGCCGGTGACCGCGACGGGCCCGCGCCGACGTGCGGCGCGGGCCCGAAGGGGTACGGAACTTACTTCGCGTTGCCGGTGTTGGTCACCCGGAACGTGTAGTCCGCGTCCAGGTAGGTGAGGTCACCGGTCGGCAGGTTGGAGATCAGGACGGCGAAGTCGTCCTGCTTGCCGTTGGCGCACTTCGTCTTGAGTCCGCTGGCGGTGAACTGGTCGCCGGTGGTCCGGTAGACCCAGTTGCCCGCGCCGTCGGTGGTCTCCCCCGGCGAGGTGACGCCCGGGGTGAGGTCGCAGTGGCTGACCACCTGGACCGTCCAGTTGTTGTCCTGCACGCCGCTGGTGGCGAACCAGTTGCCCGCCGCCGAGGTGAGGTTCGCATCGGCGCCGTTGACCCGAACGTCGTCGACGAACCAGCCGGTGTCCATGTACGCGGCGTCGGTGGAGTACCGGAACCGCACGTCCGTCGCGCCGGTCGGCAGGTCGGCGGTCAGGTGCAGGTAGGCCGGGTCGTCCACGAAGTACCGGCCGCCGGAGGTGCCGGTCAGGCCGTTGCCCTCCTCGTTGTTGCCGTGCGGGTCGTCGTTGGTGGTGACGACCTGGCCGGCGTCGTTGCGCACCGGCACCGTCACCCAGTTGCCGTTGACCAGGGCTTCGACGAAGCCGTAGTCCCAGCCCTCCTCGATGAAGTACCAGCTCCAGAAGTCCAGCGAGGTCACGCCGCCGGAGGTGTCGACGTCGAGGATGTTGTCGTCCTGGCTCTCGTACCCGGCGTACCAGTGGGTCGTGCCGGTGTGCGGCGCGATCACCGTCTCGTCGTCGCCGTCGAAGGCCAGCGCCACGGTCGGGCCGGGGTTGCGGAACCGCTCGACGGACATGCCGAACGGCACGGCGGTGGTGTCGGGGCGGTTCTTCAGCCGCGCCCACTTGGCCTCCGGGGTGGCGCCCTGGTAGCGGCCCCGGCCGCCCCAGAAGACGTCGTCGGCGATGTCGATGGTCCAGGAGGTGTCCGCCGGGTCGCCGAAGTCGAACGCCTTGATGTCGTAGATCGGCGACTTCTCGTCGTCCAGGTAGACCGCCACCGACCAGTCGCGGAACAGGTCGGCCGCGCTGCGCAGGTGCCCGCCGGTCGCCGCGTTGAAGCTGTCGATGGCGTTCTGCACGCCGGTCATGCCGTCGGCCTGCTCCTCGAAGATCTTCTTGATGAGCAGGTCACCGGCCTTGCCGTCGTACTGCTTGTCCGGCGTGTAGGTGCCGTCGCCGTTGCCGCCGGCCTGCTCCCAGAGGTACTGGAAGTAGGTGAAGGAGGCGCCGTAGTTGGCCAGGGTGCTGCCCCACCGGGTCAGCGAGGTCTCCTCGTAGAAGACCTGCTGGTTGCTCAGGTGCGAGCCGCCGGCGTCCAGCCCGTTGAGGAAGATGGCGAAGTCGGCCAGGCCCTCGTCGACCCAGGACAGCTCGCCCGGGTCGCTGTAGTTGTGCAGCAGGTGCTGCAGCTCGTGCGCGACGGTGCCCTCGTACAGCTCGGGGCGGTCGTTGGCAGGGTTGTTGTCGCGCCACGGCGAGTCGTTCGGGCCGACCCGGTTGGCCCAGTCCAGGGCGTCGACCACGATGACGTTCATGCCGTTGGTCTGGATGAAGTCCGGCGCGAAGTAGCCGGCGGTGTAGGACGTCTGCGCGCAGTCGTAGTACGCGTCGTCCTGGATGTTGTAGAGCACCATGACCAGCGAGTCGCTGGCCGGCTCGTCCGGGTCGGCCGCGTCCATCGGGCCGAAGTGCTCCTCGTCCACCGCGACGATCTGGTTGGCGAGCTTGTCGCCGACATAGTTGATCTGCGCCTGGGTGAGGGTGAACTGCGCCGCCGTGGCCGTGGCGCAGGGGGTGAACCCGTCGCCCGGGTTGTGGTCGAACTGCGGGTCGAGGCTGGCCACGCCGGCCGGCGCGGTGCCGTCGAGCGGGGTGCCCTTCGGGACGTAGATGTAGACCGGGGTGCCGTCGGGCGTGGTGTTGGCGTACACCCGGGTGAAGTCCTGGTTGTACGTGCCGCCCGCCGCGCTGTCGTTGATCGGCAACGTGATGGTCGGCTCGCCGGGAAGGTTCTCGTGATCGTTGGCCTGGGCCGGGGCCGAGACCGTGAAGGCGAGCGCGGTGGCGCCCGCCACCGCCGCCGCGATCCGGCTCGGTCGTTTCAATAGCACGCGGATTCCTCCTGCTGGTGAGGCGGTGATCAGCGTCGGCCACCGCCGTCGGTTAACAGGGTCGCCCCGGTGAATGCTGCACTGAGCAGCTTTTGACCAGGGGATGTTGGCTTCAGGCAACCACTTGGGACAGTGCGCTGCGAAGCGGCGGCAGGTCACAAGTACGACACGATCGGGCGACGCGTCCCGTCATACGGACGATTGGCGCGAACCATCCGTACGCCGGCACCGCCCGGAGTTGGCCGGGCGGTGGCGAGTGAAAGCCGCTCGGAACGGTGATGCCGGAGAGCCGGGGAGGTAGCACGGGATTCCGGCCCGCCCGTTACCGTTCCGGTCGGGGAGGTGCAGGTGTACGTCGTATCGGTGATCAACTACAAGGGTGGGGTGGGTAAGACCACCATGACCGCCAACCTCGGGGCCGAGCTGGCCAACCGGGGGATGAAGGTACTGCTGATCGACCTCGATCCGCAGGCCAGCCTGACGTTCAGTTTCTACGAGCCGGACGACTGGCGGGACCGCCTGCGCGACGAGCGGACGGTCAAGCGCTGGTACGACGGACTGCGCGGGGACACCCCGGCGGTGACCCTCGGGGAGCTGGTGGTCTCCCCCGGCCCGGCGAACACCCAGCTGAAGGGCGCGGGGCGGCTCGACCTGATCGCGTCCCACCTCCAGCTGGTCGACATCGACCTGGCCCTGGCCCGGGGTGTCGCCGACGGCGACGAGTACGACGCCGAACTGTTCCGGGTCCGCGGTTCGCTCGACCAGGGGCTGCACGACCCGGCGCTGGACCCGTACGACCTGGTGCTCATCGACTGCCCGCCGAACTTCAACGTGGTCACCCAGTCGGCCATCATCGCCAGCGACCACCTGCTCATCCCGGCGAAGGCCGACTACCTGTCCACCCTCGGCATCGACTACCTGCACGGCAATGTCCGCGAGCTGGTCGACCGGTACAACGCGGACTCCCGCCGATTCGCCAAGATCCGGCGTCACCACAAGGTCGCCCCGGACATCGCGGGCGTGGTGTTCACGATGATCCAGCTGATGGCGCAGCAGCCGATCGCCGCGCACCAGGGCTACATGGACCAGGTACGGGCGCTGGGGGTGCCGGTGTTCCCCACCGCGCTGCGGGAGAACGTGACCCTGTTCGCCACGAACACGCCACGCGGGGTGCCGGTGGTGCTGCGGGACCGGGTCACCGCGCCGGCGGTCCGCGAGGAGCTACGTCAGATCACCACCGAGTTCCTGGCCCACCTCCAGCCCGCCTCGGCGGCAACGCCCTCCTACCCCGCCGCCAGCGGCGCGGCAGCCACCCCCGCCGTCCCCGTCACCAGCGGCGCGACGGGGGCAGACGCATGAGCGACCCGACCCAAGTGCTGGCCCGGGTGGCCGCGTTCCTCGGCGGTCTGTCCGCGACGGAGGTGGCCGACCTGGCCGCGGGACGCGCCCGGCTCGCGCTGCTCCCGGCCGCCGCCGACCCCGCGCCGCCCGCCCCCGGCGTCGCCCCGACGCGGGGGAACAGGGGCAGTGCACCGGCAGCCGCCGGACGGGCAGCGCCGCCGGGCGGCGCGCCGGGCGGGAAAATCCAGGACGTGGAGCGGGCCCAGGCCGCGCTCGCGGCGATGTCCCGGCGCGAGGACGGTACGGCGTACCTGGGGTCGTGGACGACCCGGGAACTGCGGGCGTTGGCCGCCCGGCTGGGACTGCGCGGGATCGCCGGGCTGCGGAAGATGGAGCTGGTCGAGCGGATCGTCGAGCGCACCATCGGCTTCCGGCTCAACTCCACCGCCATCCGCCAGCGCTGAGCCGCGACGTCGCGGCGCAGCGGTCCGGGAGGAGGAGTGTGTCCGCCGCCGCCTGCTGAGCCGCCCGGCACATACCTCGTGAGTCGCTGTCGACCTGATGTCGCAGGCGATTCACACCACGCGGGTGGACGCGGCCAGCCGGGCAGCGCCGAGGGCCCTACGCTGGGCAGGAGCGATGTCGAGGCGAGGAGGCCCAGGATGGCCGACGGCAGCAACCGCTACGCCGCCCTGCTGCGGGGTGTCAACGTCGGCAGCACCCGGCTCGCCATGGCGGACCTGCGTCGCCTGGTCGCCGACCTCGGCCACGAGGACGTGAAGACGTACCTGCAGAGCGGCAACGTGGTCTTCACCAGCCCACCGACGAAGGACGAGATCCTGGCCGAGGGCATCGAGCGCAAACTCGCTGACGAGCTCGGGTTGCGGGTGCCGGTGCTGGTCCGCGACGGCGGCGAGTTTGCCGCGGTCGCCGACGCCAGCCCGTACGCGGCGAAGCAGGACGACCCGACCCGGGTGCTGGTGGCCTTCCTGTCGGCCAAGCCCACCGCGGCGAAGGTCAAGGACCTGACCGTGCCGGCCGGCGAGAACATCGAGTACGAGGTGATCGGCCGGGAGTTGCACCTGCACTTCCCGGACGGCGGCTACGGGCGGACGAAGTTCACCAACGCGTACCTGGAGAAGAAGTTGGGGGTGGTCGCGACGACCCGCAACTGGAAGTCGGTGCTGGCACTGCGCGACCTGACCGGGGGCTGAGCGGCGGGACCGCCGGGCCCCGCCGCGGCCGGCGTCAGAAGTGGTACGCGGTGTGGGTACTCAGGCAGCAGCACGCGGCTGCGCCCAGCTCGCGGCCGAGGTGCTGGCGGTGGTCGAGCCGCCGCCCGGGCCGGCGGCGGTCGCGTCGGCCGCCCGCCCGTGGCCGGTGCTGTTCGAGGCGGGCCAGTCACCGGCCGGCTGACGCCGGCCGGTGACGCGCCGGTCAGCGCGGGGCGGGGACGACTGCCGGGGCCTGCTCCAGCACGGCCGTCGGAAGCTGCGGGCCGGCGGGCAGCGCCACCGGCTCCTTGGCCCGGGTGACCAGGTCGACCACGGTCCGGCTGAGCCGCTGGGCGGACTCCGACATGGACTGGTTCGCGGTGACGATGGCGGTGACCACTTCGGCCCGCTTCTGCTGGCCGTAGCGGACGGCGTCCTCGATGCCCCGGGCCTGCGCGTCGATCGACTCGGCTACCTCCAGGATGGTTTCCGGGCGGACGGTGGGGGTCTGGATCACCCGGGCGATCTGCGGCACGGCCGTCTTCGACGCCGCCGCGTACGCCGACAGCACGTCGTTGGCGCCGTCGGCGACCGCCTGCTGCATGTCGGCGGCCTGGTTGGCCTGCAACAGCAGCGCCCACTGGGCGATGGTGAGCTTCATCGTCGGGATGGTGAGGTTCATCAGCAGGGCGAGACGCTGGCCGAGTCCATAGTTGAGGGTGCGGATGTTGCGCACCTGCGGCGAGGTCGACCAGGCCACGAAGAGGCGCTGCTGGAACTCGTTGATCCGCACCTCCAGCGCCTGGGCGAACTCGGTGACCAGGGAGAGTCGTTCCTGCTGGTCCCGTTCGTCGGGTGCGCCGGGGGTGACGGTGATCGACCTGGCGTCCGCCAGCGCCGCGTCGCGGATCAGCTCCATCACCGCGATGACGCCGACGAGTTGCCCGATGGCCGCCTCGTTGGCCTTGTAGAGCTCGTCGCAGAGCACCACGTTGCGGCGTAGCTGCAACTGCTTGTCGCTGAGCTGCCCGGCGACCCGGTCGAGCTGCTGCTCGACGGTCCGGGCCTCCTCGAACAGCATCTCCAGCAGATCCCGCCCCTTGCGGAACAGGCCGCGGATGGCGTCGGAGAACTTGGCGAAGGTCTCCCGCACCTTGGGGTCGCTCGGGTCGTACTTGCGGCGGAAGCTGCGCATCCGGTCGTTGATCTCGTGCATGATGCTGGTCAGTTCCGGGATGTCGACCCGGCCGACCTCCCGGAAGATCCGGCTGACCTGCGCGTTGACCTGGTCCAACGCCTGGTTGCCGAAGTTCGCCAGGGCCTCGGTGTTGGCCAGCATGGTCGGGTAGAGCTGGCGGGCGGCCTGCTCGGCCTGCGTCCGCTGCGCCGGGGTGAGCAGGGCGGTGCAGGAGAAGGTCTTCGGTTCCGCGGTGGCCAGCGCGGTGGTGATGGCCGCGTCGGCGGCGCCGGCGGGCGGGTCGGCCGAGCCGCCGACGATGCTGCCGAAGTCGATCTGGAGTCCCTCGGTCATGACGTGGGTCCCTTCACTTGCAGGTGGTGGCGTCCTTCATGCAGCTGAGCAGCGCAAGCGTCACGTCGGCGGCCGGCGCGGGAGCAGCCCGGATCTGGTCGGCGAGCCCGATGTCGGGGAAGTCGGTGACGTCGTTCGCGCCGACCTGCACGGCCGAGCGGAAGCCGTACCGCTGCCAGGCGATGTCCTGGATCTTCGGGTCCTTGAGCGCGTCGATGAGCCGGCCGGCGGCCGGGTCGAGGGCGAGTACCGGGTGGTCGCTGTAGATGGTCGGGTCGGGGTAGAGCACCCGGACGTTCTTCAGCAGGTTGGCGCTGTTGTCGCCGCTCTGCACCACCTGCTGGATGATCTGGTTCTCGTAGCCGGCGTACAGCGGGGCCTTGAACTCGCCGCCCTGGGTGAGCCATTCCCGGAAGCCCGAGTCGGAACTGCGGGACTGCAGGCCCTGCGCGTCGTGCAGCGCGCGCATCGTGGGCAGGGCCCGGCGTGCCTGGGCGAGGCTCGGGGCGGAGAACCCGTCGGCAGTGGCGATGATGTTGAGCTGGAGCTGCGCCAGGGTGAATCCGCTGTTGGACTTGGCGGGATCGGTGCTGGCCACGGTGATCGGGCCACGCAAATCGGCCGCGCCGATCGCCTCCCAGGTGCCGCGCTTGACGACGTGGTCGAGGAGCAGGCCCTTCATGTCGACCACGAAGTACCGGTCGCCGCGGCGCTGCACGATGCCCTTGCGCAGGAGCGCGTCGGTGCCGCGCGGTCCGGCGTAGATGACCTCGGGCGACTGGAGCAGGTTCTCCGCCCGGTAGTCCGGGAAGGCTCCGGCGTGCTGGGCCTCGAAGACGCTCTGGGCGCTGGCGCTGGAGGGCCAGAGGCAGTCCAGCTTGCGGGCCTTGACCTCGTCGGTGCTCAGCTGCACCTGGTCGTAGGAGCCCAGCGGCTGGAAGGCGACCGCCAGCCGGTAGTCCTCGCGCAGGATCCGCTTGACCTCGCCGTCGGCCATCAGCTCGGACTTCTCGGAGCCGCCCACGCAGGTGACCGTGGTGGGTGGGCCGGCGGTCGCCGGGGTGTCCGCGGAGCGGCGCCAGAGCAGCGCCGCGACGACGCAGACGGCGATCACCGTGACCAGCCCGATCAGGAACCGGGTGCTGGGCAGTCTCAACGTGACTCCTTATCGGCCCAGGTCGGGCAGGCTGGGTGGGGCGACGGTGTCCAGGTTGGCGGTGTACTGCGCGATGTCGCCCTGGTTGACCAGCCGGACGCTGTCCAGGGCGAAGTCGGCGAAGCGTCGGAACGCGGCTTCGCCGTTGCGGCGCAGCATCTCCGGGTCGTGGTAGAGCACCGGCTGGCGCTGGATGTCGAGATACTGGCGTACCGCGCCGTCGAGGCTGCGTAGATGGCCGCCGACCTGGGCGGCGGTGGAGTAGAGGCTGTCCGGTGAGCGGTCGCGGACCCGCTCGAACAGTTCGGGGACGTACCGGCAGGCGTCGTCCAGGGCCCGGCGGGCCGCCGGGCTGCGCACGTCCCGGGCGAGTCGCTCGACGCCGCGCAGCACGCGCAGCGCCTCGCCCACCCGGTCGTCGGCCTCGTCGGCGTAGCTGTCGCTGGCCACCCGGGCGGCGGAGCGGTCGTCGAGCATCAGGTAGAGCCCGAGCGCGACGGCGGCGGCGAGCAGCGGCGCCCAGAGCAGGCTGCCGGTGAGGGCGAAGACCAGCGCGAAGGCGCCGACCGCGGCGGCCAGGGCGACGGGCGCGGCCAGCCGGCGCCTCACTTGTACCCCGCCGCCTGCCGCAGGGCCGCCACCAGGTCGTCCTGTCGGACGAAGGTGCCGTTGGTGGCGTCGGCGACCTCCTGGAGCTGGGTGGGGTCGGCGCCGCGGCCGAAGGCGATGGCGACGACCGGCACGCCGGCCGACCGTAGCGCGGCCAGGGCCTTCCCGCGCCGCTTGCTGTCGGACTGGCCGTCGGTCATCAGCACGACCAGCCGCTTGCGGTCGTCGGGCTGCGGCCGGGCCAGTTCGTCGGCGGCGCGGAGCAGGCAGGCGTACATGTCGGTGCCGCCGTCGGGCTGGTAGCCGGTCACCTTGCGGACCAGGTCGCGCAGTGCGGCGGGGTCGTTGCCGGGCACGGTCCACGGGCTGCCGCCGGTGATGTCGCCGTTGAAGATGCTGACGGTCGTGGTGTCCTTCGGGTGGGTCTGCAGGAAGTTCAGGGCGGCCTGCTCGGGGTCGAAGATCTGCCCGGCGGCGGCCTGGATGCCGGTCCACCCGTCGTTGTCGCCCATCGAACCGCTGCCGTCGAGGCAGTAGTAGACGGCGGCCGGCCGGCGGTAGCGGGTCTGGTAGCGGTCCAGCGCGGCCTGGATGACCGGGGCGGACGGGAACTGGATGGCCTGCTCGTTGATGGTGCCCTGGATGCCCCAGGCCGGGTTGAACACGGCCGGGTCGGGTTTGTCGAGGGTGAGCCCGACGCCGGCGGCGGGGCGGCGGCCCAGCTTGAGCAGCGCCGCCTGCGCGCCAGCGTCCTTGAGCAGGTGGTTCTGCAGCTCGGTGAAGATCCGGTGGGCGTTGTCGTTGCCGTCGTGCGGCAGGAAGCCCAGCGGCGCGTCGCTGACCGCGAGGGAGCCCCGGGGGTACGCCACCAGCAGCGGTTCCCGGCCGGCCTTGACCAGCTCGGTGTTCTTCTCGATGACCAGGTCCTCGTAGGTGAACATGGCCCGGCACTGGTCCGGGCGGGCGAGGCACTCGGTCATCAGGGTGCCGGTGGAGGGCGGGGTCTGGTCCATCGCCTTGACGAACCGGGTGACGCCCTGCTCGACGGCGGGCGAGTCGAGCTGCTGCTGGGTGAGCGGGGTGCCCGGGCCGTTGCCGGCGAAGTGGTTCAGGAAGCCGAAGAGCACCGTGGCGCCGGAGTTGGACTGGGTGGGGTTGGTGATCCACACCCTGGTCCGCCCCGATTCGACGGCCTGCAGAATGTCGGCGATCGGCACGTCGGAGCGGCCGGCGAAGCCGAGTTTGTCCATCTCGGAGCGCCAGGCGGCGAAGACGACCGGGGTGAGGAACATCGGCTGCACGTCGCGCAGCGCGCTGGCCCGGTCGCCCAGTTGCAGGAAGACGCTGGAGGCGAACCAGTACGCGTCGAAGTCGGTGCTGCCGGAGGCGAGCATCCGGGCCTGGTCCACCGAACCCTTGAAGGTGACCTCGCACTGGTAGTGCCGCTCGGCGCACCACGGCTTCACGACGGTGTCGACGACGGTTTGCTGTTCACTGCCGGCGACCATGCGCAGGGTGCCGGTGGCCGGCCCGTCGGTCCGCCGCGTCGTCGGCCCGTCCGTCGTACAGCCGGTGATCAGCACCAGCACCGCCACAGCCAGCGCCGTGAGTCTCTTGGCCCGCACCTGCACCCCGCTCCTGTCCGGTGGAAATCCGCATTCGGGCGGATCGAGGTCGTTGGTAGCACCGGCAAACCAACGGGACGGCCAACCTTGGGTGAACTCCAGGTGTCATGATCGTTTGTCGCGGATCACCGTCGGCCCGTCGTGAGGAACCGCCCCGATCGGGTAGGAGAGGCTGGTGGCATGGCCCGGACGAGGGCGTGGAAGCGCTTCCGGGCACCCCCGACGATGGGAGATGAGGCTTTCATGGCCGCGAACGGCGTTCCGACCATCGCACTCAACGACGGCAACACCATCCCGCAGCTCGGCTTCGGGGTCTTCCAGGTCCCGCCGCAGGAGACCGCGCAGGCCGTCGGCACGGCGCTGCAGGTCGGCTACCGGCACATCGACACCGCCCAGATGTACGGCAACGAGGCCGAGGTCGGACAGGCGGTCCGCACCTCCGGGCTGGACCGCGGCGAGGTCTTCGTCACCAGCAAGCTCAGCAACGGCTTCCACCGCCCCGACGACGCCCGCAAGGCGTTCGAGTCGACGTTGCAGGCGCTCAAGTTCGACTACCTCGACCTGTTCCTCATCCACTGGCCGCTCCCCACGCGGTACGACGGGGACTTCGTCTCGACGTGGCAGGTGCTGGAGGAGCTTCAGCGCGACGGCCGGGCGAAGTCGATCGGCGTGTCGAACTTCCAGGTGGCGCACCTGGAGCGGCTGGCCGCCGAGGCGCAGGTGATGCCGGCGGTGAACCAGATCGAGGCGCACCCGTACTTCGGCAACGAGGAGGTCCGCGCGTACGACCAGGCCCACAACATCATCACCGAGGCGTGGTCCCCGATCGCCCAGGGCAAGGTGCTGGACGACCCGACGATCATCGACATCGCCGAGGAGATGGGCCGCGCCCCGGCTCAGGTGGTGCTGCGCTGGCACATCCAGCGCGGCGACGTGGTCTTCCCGAAGTCGACCACGGCGAAGCGGATCGAGGAGAACTTCCGGATCTTCGACTTCGAGCTGGACGGCGCCACGATGGACCGGATCGGCGGCCTGGGCCAGGGCGAGGCCGGCCGGCAGGGGCCGAACCCGGACACCTTCGACTACGTACCGAGCTGACCAGGAACTCCGTCAGGAGCGGACGCGCTCACCGATCCGGCGGAAGGCCGCCTGGGTCGGCGAGCCCGGCTCGGGGACGTAGACGATGAGCCGCTGGTCGGTCTCCGGCACGTGCAGCACCCGGCACTCGAACTCCAGCGGGCCCAGCTCCGGATGGGCCACCCGCTTGACGGTGGGGCGCCGCTCCCCCACCTCGTGCTCGGCCCAGAGCGCGGCGAACCGCGGCGACGTCCCCAGCAGCTCGGTGACCAGCCCGGCGATCGCCGGGTCGGTCGGGTAACGGCCGTACGCGGCCCGCAGGTCGGCCATCGTGGTACGGGCGAAGCGCAGCGCCTCCGGGTCGGTCCAGTGCGACTCCGGGACCTTCCGGCCGAACATCCAGCGGATCATGTTGCGTTCGTCGGCCGGCACCGCCGACAGCTCGCCGACGAACCAGGTGGCCAGCCGGTTCCAGGCCAGCACCTCGTACGCGGCGTCGACCAGGTACGCGGGCGTCTCCGTCATCGCGTCCAGCAGGTGCCGCAGCCCCGGCGGCACCTGCCGGCTCGGCCCGGTCGGTTCCGGCGGGCTCTCCCCGGCGATCCGGAACAGGTACGCCCGCTCATCGCGGCCGAGCAGCAGCGCCCGGGCCAGCGCGGCGAGCACCTGCCGGGACGGGTGCGGGCCCCGGCCCTGCTCCAGCCGGATGTAGTAGTCGATGGACATGCCGGCGAGCTGGGCGACCTCCTGCCGGCGCAGGCCCGGCGTGCGGCGGCGTACCCCCTCGGGCAGGCCGACCTCGGCGGGGCGCAGCCGGGCGCGGCGGGTGCGCAGGAAGTCGGCCAGCTCATCACGGCGCAGGCTCGTCATGCCTCCAGCCTGCCGCAACCCCGACCCCCGAGGGTGGTACCGCCGGTACCAGCCTCGGCGGGCCTCTCCCGGCCGGCCCGTCGCGGCGGCAGCCTCGGTGCCATGACGACGACGATCGCCCTGATCACCGGGGCCAACAAGGGAATCGGGCTGGCCACCGCCCGGCAGTTCGGCGCGCGCGGGTGGACCGTGCTGGTCGGCGCGCGGGACGCCGCGCGGGGCCGGGAGGCGGAGCGGACGCTGCGCGCCGAGGGCGCGGACGCCCGGTTCGTGCCGCTGGACGTCACCGACGAGGCGTCGGTCGCCGCCGCGGCCGAGTTGGTCGAGCTGGAGTACGGCCACCTGGACGTGCTGGTCAACAACGCCGGCATCATCCGCGCCGACGGGTCGGCGCTGCCCAGCGAGACCACCCTCGCCACGCTGCGCGAGGTGTACGAGACGAATGTGTTCGGGGTGGTAGCGGTGACCAACGCGTTCCTGCCGCTGCTGCACAAGGCCCCCGCCGCGCGGATCGTGAACGTCTCCAGCGAGGTCGGCTCCATCGCGGTGATGACCGACCCGCAGGGCGCCCTGTTCGAGCTGACCTCGGTGCCGTACCCGTCGTCGAAGGCGGCGCTGAACATGGTCACCGCGATGTACGCCAAGGAGCTGCGGGACACCGCGATCAAGGTGAACGCGGCCAACCCCGGCTACTGCGCCACCGACCTCAACCACCACTCCGGCTTCCGTACCCCGGAGCAGGGCGCGGAGGTGAGCGTGCACCTGGCGACGCTGCCGGCGGACGGGCCGAGCGGGCTGCTGTGGGGTTTTCAGATGGATGCCGGCGGCGGCTACGGCGTGCTGCCGTGGTGAGGGCCTACCCGGCTGCCGCCGTGGCGCGGGCTTGACTTCGAGCGCGCTCGAAGGTCGAGGGTGGTCGGGGACGGCGCTCATCCCACGGGGAGGGATCCATGAGATACCGCACGATCGGCACCGACCCGGCCACCCGCCGCGAGGTCAGCGTGCTCAGCCTCGGCGCGATGCTGTTCGGCACCGCCACCGACGAGGCCACCTCGTACGCCATCCTCGACCGCTACGTCGAGGCCGGCGGCACGTTCATCGACACCTCGGACAATTACGCCTTCTGGCAGAACGGGGGCCAGGGCGGGGAGAGCGAGGAACTGCTCGGCCGCTGGCGGCGCAGCCGCGGCGTCGGCGCCGAGGTGTTCATCGCCACCAAGCTCGGCGCGCGGCCCCTGGCCCCGGGCACCAGCTATGTGGACAACCCGGAGGGGCTGTCGGCGAAGGTGATCCGCGAGTCGGCCGAGCGGAGCCGGGAGCGGCTCGGCGTGGACCGGCTCGACTTGCTCTACGCGCACATCGAGGACCGGACGGTGTCGCTGCGGGAGACCGTGGAGGGTTTCGCGGAGCTGGTCGGCGAGGGCACCGTCGGGCTGCTGGGTGCGAGCAACCACCGCGCCTGGCGGGTGGAGCGGGCCCGGAGCATCGCCGCCGCGGCCGGCCTGCCCGGGTACGAGGTGCTCCAGTATCACCGCAGCTACCTGCCCCCGCGGCTGGACCTGCCCAGCGAGCTGGACCCGGACGGCGACGTCGGCTGGGTCGGCCCCGACCTGGCCAGCTATCTGCGGGCCGAGCCGCAGCTGGCCCTGGTCGCGTACTCGCCGCTGCTCAAGGGCGCGTACGCCCGGCCCGACCGGTTGGGCGTCGAGTATGACCTGCCGAGCACCCCGGCCCGGCTGGCCGCGCTGCGTGCCGTGGCGGCGGAGACCGGCGGCACGGTCAACCAGGTGGTCCTGGCCTGGCTGATGGGCGGGGACATTCCGGCGATCGCGCTGGTCGGCGCGTCCTCGGTGGCGCAGCTGGACGAGAGCCTCGCCGCGGTCGACCTGGTGCTGACCGCGGAGCAGCGGGCGAGGCTGGACGCGGCCCGGTGACGGATGCCCACCGATCCACCGTTCGGCCGGGCCAGCCCGGCCGTCCGCGCGGCCCGGCCGCCCTCACCGGCACGCCAGGGTCCGCCACCTGTGCGTGGCCGGGGCCGTACCGCCGGGCAGGCCGGCGACATGGGTCTGGCTGACGGGACAGTCAGGCAGCGAGATTGGTTCGTATTGCTGTGGGGTACAGATCGCGATCGCCGAATACTGTAAGCGACCGGAGGATCGACGCCGCGCGGCTGTAGGCGGCGGCGCCGATGGCGCGAGCACCAACAGGAACGGATACCTCGCATCCCATGAGCACCTACCGGCGGCCCCCGGTCGTGGTGGCGCTGCCCGCGTACAACGAGGTGGCCAGGGGGCGGGCACGGGTCGCCCAGACCCGGCCGGTGGACCGGCCCGTCGTGGCGCCGGACAACCGCTCCAACGACACCGCCGCCATCACCGGCCGCGCCGCAACCGAGGTGTGGCACCGGCCCCACCCGACCCCGCACCGCCAGGGCCGGCACCGCCGGCCTGCCCGGGAGCGCCAGCGCGGCGCCGGGCGGCGCGACGCGGGGCACTCGGTGAGAAGAAACGCGGCTGCGGCCCGTGGTAGCGCCACGGTGCCTGGGCGGCTCATCGTGCTGGTTCCTGCGCACAACGAAGCCCAGGGGATCAGCGAAGCGGTCACCGCGCTGTTGCGGCAGACGTATCAGCCCACACAGGTTGTGGTCATCGCCGACAACTGTCGCGATGAAACGGCGAGACTGGCCGCACAGGCCGGTGCACGCGTCTTCACGACGTACGAGAACCGACACAAAAAAGCGGGCGCGCTGAATCAGGCTCTCGCCCAACTGCTACCGCGGCTGGCGAGTGACGACTTCGTGATGGTGGTGGACGCTGATTCGGTCCTGGACCCGCACTTCCTGACGCACGCGGTGGCGAAGCTCAGCGCCGACCGGCGGCTGGGTGCCGTAGGGGGCGTGTTCCGGGGCAGCAGCGGCAGCGGGTTCGTCGGCCACCTGCAACGCAACGAGTACATGCGGTACGCCCGGGACCTGGCCCGATTGAACGGGAAGTGCCTGGTGGTCACCGGGACCGCTGCGGTGTTCCGGGCAGGCACCCTGAAGGAAATCTCCGCGGCGAGACTCAGTGGCAAGCTCCCCACGGGCGACAGAGTGGGCGGCGTCTACGACACCACCGTCCTGACCGAGGACAATGAGATGACCTTCGCCCTGCGCCATCTCGGCTACACGGTCCTCTCCCCCAAGGAATGTTCACTGGTCACCGAGGTCATGGGCACCTGGGGCGACCTCTGGAGGCAGCGCCTGCGCTGGAAGCGGGGGGCCGTCGAGAACTGCTTTCAGTACGGGCTCACGCGTGTGACGTGGCGGTACTGGGGCAGGCAGTTGATGACCCTCCTCGGGGTGCTCGTCACCTTCGCGTATCTCGGATCCCTCGTGTACACCGTGGTCGCCTACGGGGGAATCCACATCCAGCCGTTCTGGCTGGCAATTTCCAGCATCTTTGTCGTCGAGCGGGTGGTGACCGTCCGCTATCGCGGCTGGAAGTACATGCTCGCTTCGGCAACGATGTACGAGTTGGTCCTTGACCTCTTTCTGCAATTCGTCCACGCCAAGGCATACGCAGATGCCATTCTGCGCCGAGAAAGGAACTGGTAACCAGAGATGTACAACAACGTGACTGCCCCTGCGGCTGCTGGTGCAGCTACTTCTGGTGGACTCGCCGTCACCGGAGCCAGCACCGTCTGGGTCGTGCTGGCAGGGTTCGCCATGGTGGCTGTCGGATCCGCGCTGATGCGAATCGCTCCGAAGCTTCGCCGGTCCCGGTGAAACTACCGCGACACTGACCGACCGGTCCGACCGACCCCGGCGGCGCAACGACGCGTCGCCGGGGTCGGCTGTCTCTCAGCCGCCGGCACCGTCACTTCTCGGTCGTGCCGGTCAGGTCGATGCGCCAGTCGTTGGCGCGGATCAGGTGCCCCGGCGGGTATTCGAACTCGGTCTCGCCGAGCAGCGTAAAACCGGCCTTGCGGCAAACCGCGTTCGACGCCGGGTTCTCGACCGACGGGTAGGCGTGCGCCCAGCGCCGGCTCCCCTCGGCGCGGGCCGCGTCCAGCGTCGCGAGCACCGCCGCGGTGGCCAGCCCTCTCCCCTGGTACGCCGGCAGCACCGCCCAGCCCAGCTCCCAGATCTGCTCGCCGCGCCAGGCGCGCTCCCAGTAACCGACGCTGCCCACCTTGGTCCCGTCCGGCAGCCCGATGGTGAACATGCAACCGGGACCGGCGCCGCTCGACCGCGCGTAGCGGGCGTTGCGGCTCACGACCTGCTCGTCGGTCTCCGGCCCGCCCGTGTGCCGCCGCACCTCCGGCGAGTTGAGCTGCCGCAACAGGTCCAGGTCGCCCTCGATCCACGGCTGGATGCGCACGTCGGCCATGCCGCCCCCTCGTCTCCGGCGCCATTCAAGCAGCCGCCACCGACACTCCGGGCCGCGTTCGGCGGCTCCGCCAGATCCGATCTGGCGGCTGCCGGCCGGCGTCTCGCGCCTGACGGGTGAGGCCCGACGGAGCCGGGGAGGAAGCATGGCGCCGCTACAGCTCGCCGTGATCATCGGCAGTACCCGCGAGGGGCGGATGGGCGACCGGATCGGTCGCTGGTTCGTCGACCAGGCGCGGCAGCGCGACGACATGGCGGTGTCCGTCGTCGACCTCGCCACGTACGACTTCCCCGCCAGCTACCCCGCTGAGCCGACGGCCACCATGCGGTCGTTCGCCGAGGAGGTGAGCCGGGCGGAGGCGTTCGTCGTAGTCACCCCCGAGTACAACCACAGCTTCCCGGCCTCGTTGAAACAGGCGATCGACTACGCGTACGACGAGTGGCAGGCCAAGCCGGTCGGCTTCGTGTCGTACGGCTGCCGTTCGGTCGGCCTGCACGCGGTCGACCAGCTCCGGACGGTCTTCACCGCCCTGCACGCCGTGACGGTGCGCGACTTCGTCGGTGTCGACCTGCTCGGTGCTGAGTCGACGCCGCAGGTCGAGGACCAACTGCGCCAGGACGCCCAGGTGCTGCTCGACGAGCTCTGCTGGTGGGGACTGGCGCTGCGCGACGGCCGGGCGGCGCGCCCGTACGTCTCCTGATTGTCGAAGGAAGGTAGTGATCATGAGTAAACGGAACACCGGTCTGGCTGTCGAGGCCGACGGGCTGGTCCGCTCGTTCGGCGCGACCCGCGCGCTCGACGGCCTGGACCTTCAGGTCCCGGCCGGCACCGTCTACGGGCTGCTCGGCCCGAACGGTGCCGGCAAGACCACGGCGGTGCGGGTGCTGGCGACGCTGTTGCGCCCCGACGGCGGGCGGGCGCGGGTGTTCGGCCACGACGTGGTGACGGAGGCCGACGCGGTGCGCGCCCGGGTCAGCCTGACCGGCCAGTACGCCTCGCTGGACGAGGACCTGACCGGATCGGAGAACCTGGTCCTGCTGGGCCGCCTGCTCGGGCTGCCCAAGCCGGCCGCCCGGGCGCGAGCGGAGAGCCTGCTCGCCGCGTTCGGTCTGACGGACGCGGCGGGCCGGCAGGTGAAGAAGTACTCGGGCGGGATGCGGCGGCGGATCGACATCGCGGCGAGCATCCTGAACACCCCGGACCTGCTCTTCCTGGACGAGCCGACGACGGGGCTGGACCCGCGCAGCCGCAACCAGGTGTGGGAGATCGTCCGGGCGGTGGTGGCGCACGGCACGACGGTGCTGCTGACCACGCAGTACCTGGACGAGGCCGACCAGCTCGCCGGCCGGATCGCGGTGATCGACCACGGCAAGGTGATCGCCGAGGGCACCCCGGGCGAGCTGAAGTCGTCGGTCGGCTCCGGCACCATCCATGTGCGGCTGCGCGACGCGGGCCAGCGGCCGGAGGCCGAGAAGGTGCTCCAGGCGGCGCTCGGCGTGCCGGTGCAGCTCGAACCGGATCCGGTGGCCATGACGGCCCGGGTCGGCGAGGAGGGCAGCGACCTCGAGGCCAACGAGCAGGCCGCTCGGGCGCTCGGGGAGCTGGCCCGCGCCGGCATCGTCGTCGACGACTTCTCCCTCGGCCAGCCGAGCCTGGACGAGGTGTTCCTGGCCCTCACCGACCACCCCGCCGTCGCGGCCGACGAGCGGGACGACCAGCTGGAGGCAGCCCGATGAGCGACACCGCGACCACCACCGGGCGGGCGCCGTCCGTCTACGTGCCGTCCGCCGAGGCGTTGGCGACGGTCCTCGCGCCGGGTGCCCGGCCACCGCGGCCGAATGCCTTGTCGGCGTCGCTCACGTTCGGCTGGCGGGCGCTGCTGAAGATCAAGCACGTGCCGGAGCAGCTGTTCGACGTGACCGCGTTCCCGATCATCATGGTGCTGATGTTCACGTACCTGTTCGGCGGCGCCCTCGCCGGCAGCCCGCGGGACTACCTGCAGTTCTTCCTGCCCGGAATCATGGTGACCAGCGTCGTGATGATCACCATGTACACCGGGGTCGGCCTCAACAACGACATCGAGAAGGGCGTCTTCGACCGGATCCGGACCCTGCCGGTCTGGCGGCCGGCGGCGCTGGTCGGGATGATCTTCGGCGACGTGCTGCGTTACATCCTCGCCGCGGTGGTCATCCTCGGCGTCGGGCTGGCGCTCGGTTTCCGGCCCGGCGGCGGGCTGCTCGGCGTGCTGGCGGGCATCGGCCTGCTGGTGGTCTTCTCGTTCGCGTTCTCCTGGGTCTGGACGTTCTTCGGCCTGGTGCTGCGCAGCGAGAAGTCGGTGATGGGGGTCAGCATGATGGTGCTGTTCCCGCTGACCTTCCTGAGCAACGTCTTCGTCAACCCGAGCACCATGCCGGGCTGGCTGCAGGCGTTCGTCAAGGTCAACCCGATCACCCATCTGGTGGCCTCGGTACGCGCGGCGATGGCCGGCTCGTCCGACGCGGCGAACACGATGTGGCTGCTGCTGTGGAGCGTCGGGTTCGTCGTGGTCTTCGGCTCGCTGACCATGTACCGCTACAACCGCCGCTGATCCTCCGCTCGACGACGGGCGTCCCGGCTGGGGCGCCCGTCGTCCGTCCTTTGCGGAGCTGAGTAGCCACCTTTTTGTGGGTACTTGGCGGCGGCTGACGGCGGGGCCAAGCTGGTCATGGGCGGTCGAGGGACCGCCAGTGTGCGAAACGAGCCGGAGGTGGCGATGCTTCAGGACGCCGGTTGGGCGTTGGTGAGCTTCGCCAGGCGACGGTGGCCCCAGTCCGACAGGGGTGCCAGCGCCTCGGAGAGTTCGCGACCGAAGGCGGTAAGGAAATATTCAGTCTTCAACGGCAGCTCGTCGTGTACCTCCCGGTGCACCAGCCCATCGACCTCCATCTCCCGAAGGGCCTGAGTCAGCACCTTCTCGGTAAGGCCGGGCAGGCTCCGCCGTAGCTCTCCGGGACGGCGCGGACCGGATTCCAGCAGCCAGAGCAGAATCGTCTTCCACTTGCCGTCGATCACGGCGATCGCGGCGGTCACTCCGCACACGTTCAGGTCCTGGGCACGACTGCGCGTCATCTCCGCCCCATTCGTCACTGTTTGTTGGTATCTGCCGATGAGGAGTAGAGGCATGTCCTCGGACACCGAAAAGTCTGTCACCGTGCTCGGCCTGGGTCCGATGGGACGCTCGCTGGCCGGTGCGTTCCTGGACGCCGGCGTGCGAACCACGATCTGGAACCGGACCCCGGGCCGAGGCCAGGCGTTGGTCGAGCGGGGTGCGGTTGGCGCCGAATCGGCGGAGGAGGCGGTCGCCACGAGTGACTTGACCGTGGTCTGCGTGGTGAACTACGACGCCAGCGACGCCATCCTCCGCCCGGCGGCGGTCACCGATGCGCTCAAGGCGCGGACGGTGGTGAACCTGACCGCCGACACGCCGGACCGGGCCCGGGACAGCGCCGACTGGGCGGCCACCCACGGCATCGGCTATCTGGACGGCGCGATCATGACACCGGCCACGACCATCGGGACGCCGGCCGGGGTCTTCATCCACAGCGGTCCGAAGGAGCTCTACCAGCAGCACCGGCCGGTGCTGGACGCGCTGGGCGGCACCCACACCCACCTCGGCGAGGAGATCGGCCGGGCAGCGGCGTACGACATCGCGCTGCTCGACATCTTCTGGACCGCGATGGCCGGCTACGCGCACGCCCTGGCGGTGGCGCAGGCGGAGGGCGTCACCGCACGTGAGCTGGCGCCGTTCGCCAAGGGCATCGGCGCGATCATCCCGCCGATCTTCGAACAGTTCGCCGAGGACGTGGCGAACGGGACCTACTCCGGCGAGGGCAACCCGATCACCTCGGCCGCGTCGTCCATGGCCCACATCGTGCACGCCTCCGAGGCCCACGGCATCGACGCCGGCGTGATGCGGGCGGCAGAGGGGATGGCCCGCCGCACGATCGGGCTGGGCCACGGCACGGACGGGTTCAGCCGGATCGCCGAGGTCCTGGGACGCCGCTGACGCGGACCGGGCCCGGGCCGACGCCGACGCCGACGCCGCCCGGATGGCGGCCGAGGCGGCCCGCGCCAGAGCGCGACACCCCAACCACCCCAGGTCCCGGTTGTGCCGGGCCGGCCCGGCGACCCGGCCTAGAGGCGCCACGGCAGCGGCTGCGGGGGCAGGTAGCGGCAGGAACTGCCGGTGGAGACCGTGTCGCGTAGGTGGGCAGCCAGCGCCGGGTGCCGGTCGTCGAGCCGGCGCAGGGTGTCGCGGATCCGGGCGGTCACCGCCTTGCGGGCCCGTTCGGCCTCGTCGCCGAGCCGGCGGCTGCGGCCGGCCAGCCCGGCCGCGGCGCGCAGCTCGTCCAGCAGCGCCGCACGCTCGGCGTCGAGGGCGGCCACCTTCGCCTCGTCGCCGCGTGCGGCGGCCCGGTCGATCTCGTCGTCGAGCCGTTGCAGGTGGCGCCGGTAGCGGGCCTTGGCCTCGTCGTCGAGGACCGGGTCACCACCGAGGCGTCGGGCGGCCACCAGCTCCGGCCCGGCGGCGGGGTCGAGCAGCTCGACGGCGGGCACGTCGACGCCCGGGCGGCTCAGCAGCAGGCGCAGGTCGTGCAGGCCCTTGGCGTCGGGCAGGTGCACCACCGTGCCGGCGTACGCGAGCCGCCACACGGCGCCGTCACGCCGGAACTCGTAGTCCGGAACCGGAGCCGGGCCGGGTGCTGCCCGTGTGGCGGCAACCGTGGCGGATGGCTGGTCGGGTCCGGGTGTCGCCAGCGCGGCGGACCGGTGCTCGGGTCCGGATGCCGCCGGCACCAGGGCCTGCTCACTAACGGGCCCGACCTCGGCCGCCGTCGCCGGGGCGACGAAGCCGCCCGCGGTTGCGGGCACCTGGCCTGATCCGGCCGACGCCGGGCCGCCCACCTCGACGGGTGCCGCCGCCGGGACGCCCAGCCGGTGCAGGACCTGCGCCATGCCGAGCGCTCGCGCCTCGGCCGCGGTGGCGGCGCGCAGCTCGGCGGCGGCCTCCGCGTCGCCCGCGCGACCCCGCGCGGTCAGGGCGTCCACCAGAGCGGCGCGGCTGATTAGCGACCACGGTCGGGCGCCCATCCGGTCGGCGGCGTCGCGGGCCGCCTCGAACCCGGCGATCGCGTCGTCCCAGCGCTCCTGCGCGGCGTCGACGACGGCCAGCCAGTGGTCGACCGGGCCGCTGATGTCGCAGCCGAACAGGGCGGCCATCCACTGGCCGCGGTGCGGCGCGAGCGCCTGCCGGGCCTGCGCGCAGCGGTGCGGGTCGCGGGTCGCGGCGGCGGCCTGCGCGCGCAGGCGCAGCCACAGCGGGGACATCGGCCGGGCGTAGGTGGTGCCGGCGGCTTCGATGCCGGCGGTCAGTTTCGCGGTTGTCTCGGCGTCGCCGCGCTCGGCGGCGGTAATCGCCCTGACCAGCTCCAGGTGGGAGCGGTCGGTCGGATCCACCCCGTCGAGCAGGGTGTCGATCTCGTCGAACCGGCCCTGCAGCAGCAGCCGCGACCAGTGCAGGTGCTGGTTCATGAACCCGTGGTCGGCGTGCTCCCGTTCACCGAGGTCGGCCAGCTCGGCGAGGAACTCGTCGGCCTGGGCGAAGTTGCCCCGGAAGCCGGCGATGATGGCGCCGTCGATGGCCGCCGCCATCTTGTGGCGGGCGACGTCGCCGTCCCGGCCGGCGGTGACGAAGGCGGTGAGCTCCTGGTGGTAGCGCGGGTCGTTGAGTTCGAGCAGCGCGACCCAGCGCAGCGAGGTCGCCCACAGCTCGGTCTCCCGGTCGCCGGTCCGGCGGGCCACGTCGCGGATCTCGGCGGTGAGCGCGGCCCGGTCGGCGGCGGTGCCGAGCCCCCAGGTGGTGTCGTGGCGGGCCCACAGGCTGAAGGTGAGCGCCTCGTCGTCCTGGCCGCGCCGGGCGAGCGTCTCGGTGGCGGTGATGAGGTCGGCGACGACGGTGCTGAGCGGCATGCGGCCGTCGGGTTCGCCGATGAACCGCCGGTACGCCTCGCGCAGCAGCTCCTCGGCGTCGGTCAGGCGGCCGGTGAAGGTCTGGTGCCGGTGGACGCTGAGCGCGACCCGGGCCAGCACCGCCGGCTCGTCGAGGGTGAGCGCGAGCGCCGCGGCGTCGGCGAGCAGCCGCTGGGCCTCGTCACCGACGATGTGGAGCAGCAGTTGGGCGAGCTCCACCATGATCTTGACCCGCTGCGCCGGCTGCTCGGTCACCTCCAGGGCGCGGCGGAAGTGCAGCGCCGACTCCTCCACCGCCAGCCGGCCACCCGCGTCGCGGGCGGCGGCGACGAGCAGGTCGGCGGCCCGGGACGGGTCGAGGTCGGTGCCGGCGAGCCAGGCGTGGCGGGCCAGGTCGGCGGGGATGAGCCGCTCGGCGAGCGCCGCCGAGTGGTCGACGGCCCGGACTACGGTGGCGTGCCGGGCGCGCCGGTCGTCGTCGGGCAGCCCGTCGTAGAGGGTTTCCCGGACCAGGTCGTGGGCGAAGGCGAACCGGCCGCCGCCGCGGGAGATCACGAGCCGGGCGGTCACCGCGCGGTCGAGCAGCCGGTCGACCTGCGCCGCCGGGGTGGGTACGCAGGCGGCGAGGACCTGGCGGTGGAAGTGGCGGCCGAGCACGGCGGCGACGGTGAGCGCCTCGACCACCGGGGCGGGCAGTTGGGCCAGCCGCCGCCGCACGGCCTCCCGGACGCCGGGAGCGATGGTGCTGACCTGGCCGTCGGCGCGCCACAGCCGGGCGGTCTGCTCGACGAAGAACGGGTTGCCGCCGGTGCGCCGGTGCACCTCGTCGACGAGCTCGGCGTCGGGCTCGGAACCCGCCGTGCGGGTCATCAGCGCGGCCACCTCGTCGCGGGACAGGCCGGTGAGGGTGATGGTGGTGGCCTTCGCGGTCAGCGGCATCAGCAGCGGGCGCAGCCGGTGGTCGCCGGACTCGACCTCCGCGTCGCGGTAGGTGCCGATCAGCAGCAGCCGTTCGAACCAGGTGTGCTGGGTGGCGAACTGCAGCAGCCGCATCGACGCGGCATCGGCCCAGTGCAGGTCGTCGAGGACGACCACGACCGGCCGGCGCTGGGAGGCCGCGACCAGGGCGGTGGTCACCGCGTCGTGCAGTGCGAACTCCTCCTGGTCCCCGTCGTCCCCGTCGTCGCCGCCACGACCGCCGGGGGTCTCGCCGAGCAGCACCGCGAGCCCGGGCTCGGCGGCCTCCCGGGCCAGGGCCCACTCGTCGGGCGAGCGGCGCAGGCCGCGCAGCACCTGCACCCACGGCCAGTAGCCGGGTGCGCTGTCGGAATCCCAGCAGGCGGCGCCGAGCACGAGCGCGCCGCGCCGCCGGGCCTCCTCTGCCGTCGCGGTCACCAGCGTGGTCTTGCCGATGCCGGGCTCGCCGGTGACCAGGACGAGGCCGCCGTGGCTCGCGGTCACCCGGTCGACTTCGGCGCGCAGCAGCCCGGCGGGGTGCTCCCGCCCGATGATCTCCTCGCCGAACCGCGGCTCCATGACGTTCCGACCGTAGCGGAAGCCTCCGACACCGGGAGGACACCCGGAGGATGACCGGGCAGCTTCGCCGCGGCGAATTTTCGTCGGACTGGTGACCCCGCCGACCCGGATGGGGCCGGCGGGGTCACCGCAGGTGGCGACTACCGGTGGCAGGACGCCGAGCCGGAGTCGGTGAAGCCGCTGGTGCTGCCGGCGATCGGCACGAATCGCCAGTCGTAGCCGGTGGGCTTCAGGGTCAGCTCCAGCGCCCCGAAGGTGTCGCCCTGCGCGACCTCCAGGTTGGGGACCTGGTCGGGGGTGCCGTGGAAGCCGACGCCGCCGGTGCCGACGATGAACTCCCGCGGTGCGTCGGGCCGGGGGTTGCCGTCGACGTCCTGCGGCGCGAACCGCTGGTAGCTGTGGTCGTGCCCGTTGAGGATCACGTCCACCCCGTACCGGTCGGCAAGCTCGTAGAGCGAATTGCTGTCGGGGTTGCCGTAGATCCCGCCGCGGAAGGTGCCGGTGTGCACCGGCTTGTGCCAGGTGGCCAGCACGCACATGTTGTGGTGCCGTTGGAGGTCCTGCTCGAGCCATGCGTACTGGGCCGAGCCGGGAGCGCAGGACACCACGCCGCACTCGCTGTTGAGCGCCACCACGTGCCAGCGGCCGATGTCGTACGAGTAGTAGCCCTTCTCCCGGTCGCCGGCCCGACCGTCCGGCGCGCCCACGCCGTTGAAGTAGTCGAAGTAGCCGTCGGCGCGGGCCCCCGGGTGGTAGGCCTGCCCGTACTCGTGGTTGCCGACGACCGGGTAGGTGATGTCCTTGACCGCGCCCCACGACTTGTCGTAGGAGGCGAGGAATGCGGGGAGCGTGCCGACGTCGTACTGGTTGTCGGCGAGGGTGAGCACGGCGTCGGGGTTCAGCGACCGCACCGTGTCGGCGACGGCGGCCTGCTGGCAGGTCGTGGGGGTGGTGCGGCTGGTCGCCGCGCAGGCGATGTCGCCCGCGGCCACGACGCGGGCCACGTCGGGGCCGGCCATGGGGCGGTCGGGCCGGATCTGGCCGCGGTCGTAGGCGCCGGGCGCGATGCTCGGCGGTGGGGTCCGGAACGTGACGTTCTTCGTACTCGCGTTGCCGGCAGCGTCCGTGGCGGTGACGGCGAGGGTGTGCTCGCCGGCCGGGATGTTGCCGGTCGGGAAGGAGTTGGGCACGGGGATGGTGCGACCGTCCAGCTTGGCGGTCACCGAGGCGACGGCGGAGACGCTGTCGGCCGCCGACACGGTGACCTCGATGCGGTCCCCGGTGACGGTGGTGCCGTCGGCGGGAGTGGTGGCGGTGACGACCGGCCCGCTGTTGTCGGTCAGGAACCGGACGACGGTGGCGGTGCCGGCCGAGGTCACGGTGAGGGCGTGCGGTCCGTCGGGCAACGGGCGGGTGTCCACGCTCGCGGCGACGCCGTGCGCCTGAGCTTCGTCGAGGGTGATGGCGAAGTTGGCGGTCACCTGCTCTTCGGTCGCGTTGCCGCCCGGGTAGCCGTCGCCGAGGGAAACCTTGCGGGTTGGCGGGACGGCGGGATCAGCGATGTCCGTACCGTCGAGCGTGGTGATCCGCACGTTGCGGACGGTGAAGTCGTCGTGGTTCGCGGTGAGGTCGGTGGGCGAGATCGAGCTGCCGGCGCGGATGGTGAGGGTGTTGGTTCCGGCGGTCAGGTAGCCGGCGGGAATCGGGATCTCGGCCGTGGCGTAGCCCAGGTAGTCCTTGTTGATCAGGGTCACGATCTTGCCGTTCACCCAGACCGAGTTCAGCAGTTTCTGGGATCCGCTCTGGATGCCCTCCCCTTCGAAGCGAAGGGTGGCGGGCAGGCTCGACACCCCGGTGGTGCTGAGCGGGCTGCCGTCCAGGTCCAGCGAGGGCAGGGGTGAGCCGGTGGCGTAGACGGTGGTGACGCCGCGGATGACGTCGCCGTCGTGGACGGAGGTGGCGGGCGTCGTGCCCGCTGCGTACGCCGGTCCGCCCAGCGTGCCGAGGAGCAGTCCGGTGATGGCGAAGGCCGTCAACGCCCGGCCGTGTGGGCGTCGCAGGATCATGTGTCCCTCCAAGCTTCGATCCGGCAGGCCGCGCGTACGGGCACAGCCCCGGGGCCTGGTCAGGCTAGGAATCGTGGCGATCTTGAAGGTGAACTCGGCGACAACACCGGTGGACGACCTGGATGCCGAACAGAAGCTCAACCAATCAGTTGAACATTTCCTGGCGGAGCACTATCCTCAACCACATGGTTGAGGATCCGGTGGGGATGGACGAGGTGTTCCACGCCCTCGCGCACGGCGCGCGCCGCACCATGCTGCGCCGGCTCGCCGAGCGGGAGCTGACGGTCGGCGAGCTGGCCGAACCGCTGGCGATGTCCCTGGCCGCCGCCTCCAAGCACGTCCAGGTGCTGGAACGCGCCGGCCTGGTGAAACGGACGGTCACCGGCCGGCGGCACGTCTGCCGGCTGGAGCCCGCCCCGCTCGCCACCGCCTCGGCCTGGCTGAACTTCTACCAGCGCCACTGGGCCGAGCGCCTCGACGCCCTCGAAGCGCTGTTCACCGACGAAGGGACCGAACGATGAGCACGGTCGTACGGCTGCACCGCGACATCCCCGCCCCGCCCGACAAGGTCTACCGGGCCTGGCTCGACCCCGACCTGCTGCGCCGCTGGATGGCACCCGGCGGGCTGGAGGTGACCCGCGCCGAGGTCGAGCCGCGAGTCGGCGGCCGGTACCGGATCTGGCACGCCGACGCCAGCACCGACGTCGGCGGCTTCGACTGCGAGCTGGTCGAGCTGGAGCAGGACCGGCGCATCGTCTGGCGGTGGGGGTTCGTCGGCCCGCAGCGCACCGACGCGCCGCACTTCGACTCGCTGCTCACCGTCACCCTCGACGGCAACCCGGACGGCGGGACCGCGCTCACCCTCGTACACGAGCGGTTGGCGGAGCTGGCGGCGGCGCTGCCGCAGGTGGCCGCGAACGTCGCGGGCGGCTGGGAGTCGGCGCTGGACAAGCTCACGGAGGTGGCCGCGTGAAGCTCGTGGTGGTCGAGTGGATGAGCCTGGACGGTGTGGTGCAGGCGCCCGGCGCACCCGACGAGGACCCCAGCGGCGGCTTCGCACACGGTGGCTGGCACCTGCGCTGGTTCGACGACGCCTCCCGGCAGTGGGTGGTCGACAACCTGAACGCCGCCGCCGCGTTCCTGTTCGGACGCCGCACCTACGACCGGTTCGCCGCGCACTGGCCGCACGTCACCGGGCCGGAGCAGGTGGTCGCCGACCCGCTCAACAACAAGCCCAAGTATGTGGTCTCCTCGACGCTCACCGCCCCGGAGTGGACCGGTTCGTCGGTGCTGCCGGACCTGCCCGCCGTCGCCGAGCTGGCCAGGTCCGGCGAGGGCGAGCTGCACGTCATCGGCAGCGCGCAGCTCGCCGCCGCCCTGCTCGCCGCCGACCTGGTGGACGAGCTGCGGCTGATGGTCGACCCGGTACGCCTCGGCGGCGGCAAGCGGATCTGGCCGTCCGACGGAACGTTGCAGTCGTACGCCCTGACCCGCTGCACCCCGACCAGCACCGGGTCGCTGCTGCTGCACTACGAGCGCGCCGCGGGCGGGCAGGACTAGCGGCGGGCGGAGCGGGTACGCCGCCCGCATGGGTAGCCACAAGCAGAACAAGCATGATCCGGGCGGCGAGTCGGCGCGCGCCGGGCGGAATCCGGGCAGCGGGGCACGAGGCCGGCAGGGCTCTGAGGTGGAGCACTCGCCGGACCGGCGGCACCTGCGGGCCGCGACCGGAACATCGGGCACGGAACGCGACCACGGCCGGGCGAGGGTCGAGGGCGGCGAGCGGGTCCAACGCCAGGGGACGCGCTGAGCGTCCTGGGCTGATTCGAGCGGGCAGTCGCGGCAGTCCGAGGGCCGCCAGCACGTCGGGGAGTTGATCGAGGTGTCCATGTTCCTGTTGCAGTCGACCTACACCATCGACGGGGTCAAGGGGCTGATCACGGACGGTGGGACCAGACGCGCCCAGGTTGTCCGAAACACGATCGAGGCCAACGGCGGACGGATGGACTCGCTTCACTTCTCGTTCGGTAAGTACGACACCTACGTCCTGTGTGACCTGCCGGACCACAAGAGCGCGGCGGCGCTGGCCATCGCCATCCGAGCGGCGGGCGGGGTGGACACCCGGGTGATTCCGCTGATCACGCCCGCGGAGATCGACGAGGCGACCCGGGCAGAGCCCCCCTACGAGCCGCCAGGCCGATAATCAGGCGGGGCGCTCACCCTGCCCGCCGGGCGATGACCGCCATCCGGGACAAGTCCAGTCGGCGCACTCAGCGTCATCGCGGCGATCCACTACGGTAGTGGTCTGCCGAGGGACTGGGGAGTGTTCTGGGTGTTGCGCATCAGCGTGCTCGGCCCGGTGCAGGTGACGCGCGGACACCAGCCCGTCCGGCTCGGCCCGAAGCTGGTCGAGCTGCTGGCGATCCTGACGATCGACGCGGGCTCGGCGGTGCCGGCCGCCCGGGTGGTCGAGCTGCTCTGGGCCGGCTCGCCACCGTCCGGGGCGCAGGCCACGCTGCGCAGTCACGTGTCGCACCTGCGCCGCGCGCTCGCCGCGCCGGACGATCCAGTGGTGGTGACCGTCGGGTCGGGCGCCGGTGGGGCGTACCGGCTCGATGTGCCGCACGACGCCGTCGACGCGCACCGGTTCGAACGGTGGTGCGCGGAGGGTCGCCGGCTGCTCTCCGCCGGCGACAACGACCTGACCGAACGGGCCGCCGCGGTGCTGGAGCGGGCGCTCGGGCTGTGGCGCGGTCCGGCCTTCGCCGACGTGGCGGACCGCTCCTTCGTCTTGCCGAGAGTCGCCCAGCTCGACGCCGTGCGGCGGGATGCGCGCCGTGGCTACGCGGAGGCGCTCACCGCGCTCGGTCGGCACGCCGAGGCGATCCCGCAGCTCTCCGGTGCGGTGGTCGACGACCCCTACGACGAGGGCGTCCGGCGGCTGCTCGCCCTGGCGCTCTACGCCGAGCAGCGGGTGGACGAGGCGGCCGAGGTCTGCCGCGCGGGCGTGCATCTGCTGCGCGACCGCGGGCTCGACGCCCCCGAGCTGCAGGAACTCCAGCGGGACATCCTGCAGCGCCGGCTGCCGCCGGGCCTGTTGCCGGCGGACCGCGGCAAGCCACTGCGCCCCTGTCTGCTGCCACCGGACCCACCGCAGTTCGTCGGCCGGGTCGACGAGCTGGCCACCGGCCGCGACCTGCTGTCCTCCGCGTCGGGCGGGCCGCCGCTCGTGCTGGTCGGCGGGCCGGCCGGCATCGGCAAGTCCCTGTTCGTGCTGCGGCTGGCGCACACGGTGCTGGATCAGTTCCCGGACGGGCAGCTGTTCGTCAACATGCGCGGGTTCGATCCGACCGGCGCACCGATGGCGGCGGCTGAGGCACTGCTGGGCTTCCTCGACGCGCTCGGCGTACCGCCCGAGCAGTTGCCGGCCACGGTGGAGGCGCAGGCCGGGCTCTACCGCGACCTGCTGCGCGACCGGCGGATCCTGGTGGTGCTCGACAACGTCCGGGACGCCGAGCAGGTCCGGCCGCTGCTGCCCGGCGCGCCCGGCTGCGCCACGGTGGTCGCCAGCCGCAACCAGCTGCCCGGCCTGGTGGTGGCCGAGGACGCCCGCCCGCTGCGGCTCGATCTGCTCAGTCGCGGCGAGTCGCGGGAGCTGATCGTGCGCCGGGTGGGCGCCGGCCGGCTGGCCGGTGAGCCGGCGGCGGTGGACCGGATCATCGACTCGTGCGGTCGGCTTCCGCTGGCCCTGGCCATCGTGGCCGCCCGCGCCGCCACCCACCCCGAGTTCCCGCTCGACGCGCTCGTCGAGGAACTGCGCCCGGGGCTGGACGCGTTCGCGGGCGGCGACGCCAGCACCGACGTAAGGGATGTCTTCTCCTGGTCGTACCGGAATCTGAACCCGGCGGCGGCCCGGCTGTTCCGGCTGCTGGCGGCGCACCCGGGCCCGGACCTCACCGCCGCCGCGGCGGCCAGTCTCGCCGGCCTGCCCGCCGACCGGGTCCGCCCCGCATTGCGGGAACTCGTCACGGCGCAGCTCGTCGGTGAGCATCGTCCCGGCCGGTACGCGCTGCACGACCTGCTCCGCCTGTACGCCGCCGAGTTGGGCCGCGACGACGAGCTGTCGGCGGCGCAGCAGCGGCTCCTGGACCACTACCTGCACACCGCGCTGGCCGCCGACGGGCTGCTGTGGCCGCATCGGGATCCGCTGGCGGCGCCGCCGGTCGCCGCCGGGGTGACCGCCGAGGTGTTCGAGGACCGGCCGTCGGCGCTGGCGTGGTTCACCGCGGAGCACGCGGTCCTGCTCGCCGTGGTGGACCAGGCGGCGCGCGGCGGGTTCGACGGGCACGTGTGGCGGTTGGCGTGGGCGGCCACGAATTTCTTCGCCCGGCGGGGGCACTGGCCGGACTGGGTACGCACGGGCCGGGCCGCGGTCGCCGCCGCGCGGCGGCAGGGCGACCGCGCCGCCGAGGCGGAGGCGCACCGGATTCTGGGTGGCGCGCACGTGCGGCTGCGCCAGTTCGCCGTCGCCCGGGAGCACTACGGGCAGGCGCTGGAGTTGTTCGGCGTCCTCGGCGACCTGGTCGGGCAGGGTTTCACCTGCCGCAGCCTTGGCTGGCTGTGCGAGCAGCAGGGCGACATCGGTGCGGCGCTGCGCCACGATCAGCGGGCGCTGGAGCTGTTCCACCGCGCCGGCCACGAGCGGGGCGAGGCGAACACGCTCAACTCGGTGGGCTGGTGTCACGCCCTGCTCGGCGACCACGAGCAGGCGATCGTGCACTGCCGGCGGTCGCTGTCCCTGCTGGAGCGCCTCGGTGACCCGGTCGGGATGGCCGGCGCGTGGGACAGCCTCGGCTACGCGTACCGGCATGTGGACCTCGCCGAGGCGATCTCCTGCTATCAGCAGGCGCTGCTGCTGTACCAGGGGCTCGGCGATCGGCCGAACGAGGCGGTGACGCTTCGCCATCTCGGCGAGAGCCAGCACGCGTACGGTGACGCCGATGCGGCCCGGCGGTCCTGGCGGCAGGCGTTGGACATCCTCACCGAGATCGAGCACCCGGACGCCGGGCGGGTCCGGGCGCTGCTGGCTGCGGACGGGTAGACCGTGGCGGTGCCGTACCCCCCGTCATCGGTATGGCACCGCCACGGTGGATCGCATGGTCACCCTCGGTCGGCGACCTCGTCGTCGGTCTCGTCCGAGGTCGCGGCGACGCCCGTCTGCGGGTCGTGGCGCAGGCTTTCGCGGTGGTGCGAGTCGAACCGCCGCTGGAACGGTGTGCTGAGCAGGTGGTTGCGCAGCGACAGGAGATTCTCCTCGTGGTGGCGCAGCGCCCGGTAGGGCAGGTTGTGGCTGGCGGTGTGGAGGGTCGATTCGCTGCCCTGGCGGATGGTCAGGAACTTGTCGTGCATGGGAATCCCCGCGCCCGGATGGAAGTCTGCTGGTGCCAACTGTGGCGGCGGTCTGTGGAAGCGCTGTGGAAGAAGCGTGAAAGCTGCTGCTGGGCCGGCCCTCGTCGTCGCCGGTCGACCGGTCCGGCGCGGCCGTTCCTGGTGGCGCGTGGTGGCGCAGTCTCACTCACCGGCCGGAGCGTGCCGGTAGGCCAGCCAGCCCATGGCCACGAACCAGGCGTGCACCTGCAGCACCAGAAGCCGCTGCACGAGTCCCGCGATGCCGTGTTCGGCGCCGTCGGCGGTTGGCTGGAACGTCGCGAAGAAGGCGACCAGGAGCACCAGGGTCAGCGGGCTGCCGAGCAGCAGCATGGTGCCGAATCGCTGCCACCCGGGGACGCCGCGGAGGTAGCGCCCGGCGACGAGGAAGGCGGCGATCGGGGTCCCGACGGCGAGGGTGAAGCCGAGCGAGTGCGGCATCGCGGCTTCGAGGTTGAAGATCCCGCACACGACCTGACCGATCCCGGTACAGGCGAGCAGCGCGACCGACCAGCGCCGCAGGGCGGGCCGGGTGGGCGGCAGGGCGCGGAACACGCCGACCACGCCGACGGTCAGGACCAGCCCGGTGACGACGAAGGCGATGTTCATGTACGGGGCGGTCACGCCGAGGCCCAGCCCGCTGATCGGCTGGCTGATCGGCGAGTAGTCGGTGAACCGGTGACCGAAGAAGGTGTATCCGGGGCTCAGGATGCCGAGGACGAGCCAGGCGAGGGTGAACAGCACTGGCCCGACAACAGCTCCGAGGGCGAGCCGTCGGGTCGAGCGGGAGGTGTGGGGGCGTGGGAGCATCGTCGCTATAGTCATGGAGTGACTATACATTTTATGACTATGCAAGTGTCAAGCGTTAAGCTCGGCCGGTGACCTCACCACGCCGCTCCGTGCTCGCGCTGGCCGTGCTGTCGATGCTCACCGAGGAGCCGATGCACGCGTACCGGATGCAGCAACTGATCAAGGAACAGCGCAAGGACGACGTGGTCAACGTCAGCCAGCGCAACAGCGTCTACCAGACGATCCAGCGGCTGGTCCGGGACGGCCTGGTGGCGGTGGAGTCCACCGAACGCGCCGAGAACCGGCCGGAACGCACGACGTACCGCATCACCGACGCCGGACGGGCGGCCCTGGGAGAGTGGCTGCGCGTCATGCTCTCCACCCCGGCCCCGGAGTACCCCGAGTTCCCGGCTGCCCTGTCCTTCCTGCCGAACCTCGCCCCGGCCGACGCCCTCGCCGCGCTGAACACCCGCGCCGCCCGGCTCGCGGAGCGGCTGACCGCGCTCGACGAGGAGATCATCGAGGTCGGCCGGTTCCTGCCCCGACTGTTCGCGATCGAGTCGGAATACCAACGCCAGGTCATCGCCGCGGAGCTGGCGTACGTCCGCACCCTGATCGAGGACCTGCGCGCCGAGCGGATCACCTGGCCGTTCGTCGACGGTGCGCCGGTCTGGCCGGGCTGAGCGAGGGCCCGGTCGCCGGATGGTCCAGCCGTGGCTACGGAGCCGCGCCGGTCAGCGGGTGTCGGTGACGACGTGCGAGCAGGCCGGGCAGGCCGCCGGCCCCTGCTCGGCGAACCATCGGCAGGTACGCCGGATCGCGCACTTCGGCAGCTCCACCTCGGTCGGGCCGACGGCCTCCTGATATGACGCGGCCAGCCGGGCGCCCAGGCCGCAGTGGTCACCGGTCCAGAACCCGCAGGACGAGGTGACGCAGGGCCCGGCGAGCCGGTAGCGGGACTCGACCGGGGTGTCGGCGTCGCTGGCCGCGGCCAGGGCGACCTCGGCCGGGGTCGCCGGGGTGACGTAGGCGACCCGACCCGCCGGAGTGATCATGCCGAGGAAGACCGTGGCGTTGGCCGCGGGCGTACTCGGGCACATCCGCTCCGACGGGTCAGGACGTACGGCGGGATCGGTCACCGCTCGATCCAGAACCCGATGTCGTTGATCTTTTGGCCCAGCTCGTCGGCGTTGATCCCGTCGAGCACCCAGAGACCGCGCCACTCGGGGCGGAGCTTGAGGTTGGAGTGGCCGACGGTGAGCGGGTTGGTCAGCTTGGCGTTGGCGGCGGAGAGGGCGGCCAGCCCCGCCTTCTGGATCTCGCGGGAGATGAGGGTCTGCTGCTCGGTGGTCAGGTCGACGCCGTCGACCACGAACCGGAACTCGCTGCGGGACATGTACTACCTCCGGTCATTCGTACGATTCGGTGCCCAGCCCGCGCCGCAGACTGGTCCGGGTGAAGGCCGCCCAGCCGGCGCGGGAGGCGACATCGCCCCGCTGCCCGGCACGGCTGAGCACCTGGTTGGCGTGCTCCCGCCAGCCGACAGCGGTCGCCGCGCGCTCGCCCCACAGCTCGCGGCAGGCCGCGACCGCGAAGGCGAGTTGCCCGGCGCTGCCGGTGAAGCCGGCGACCCCGTCGCCGACCTGGACCGGGCCGCCGGGCAGCGGAGCCACGATCGGGAAGTGGTGGTGCAGGCTCGCCAGGGTTGCCCAGTGACTGCCGTCCACCCGGCCGGCGGCGAAGCCGTCGTGCAGTTCGTCGGCGCGCCGATAGCGGACGGCGTGCAGGGTGAACGTGTCGCCGGACCGGTCGACCCGGCCGACGACCTGGACCGGGGAGCTCCAGGCGGCGGGTGAGTTCGCCGACCAGAAGGCGAGCCAGGCGGCGAGCCGGTCGTGGAAATCGGCCTGGAAGCGCGCCACGGCCGGGCCGCCGCCCGGGTCGTGGAGCAGGGCCGACCCGATCCGGTCGCGGGTGACCAGTGGGGTGGTGGCGTGGGTGGGGTTCGCCGCGGCGGCGGTCGGGGCGGTGGCCACGCCGGTCACGGTGACCGCCGAGGCAACCGCGGCGCCGGCGAGGAGCCGCCGGCGCGAGAACGGGTGTCCGTTGTGGTTCATCGTCGGCCTTTCGTCGTCGGCCAGTGCCACGACGCTATCGATCGAAGGCGATCAGATGAACAGCTCCCGTGACGGGAGCCCGACAGGAACGCCGCAGATCAACGGCGGCGTGAACCGGTGTTCCTGTGGCACGAATTCACGCCTGACCGCCATGCGTCACGGTGGGCAGCGTCCGCACCGGTTGGGCGGGGACGATCGCGCCCAGCGGTGGCAGGGTGACCGTCACGACCAGCCCGCCACCGTTTCGGGGGTAGGCGTGTACCGCGCCGCCGTGCGCCTGGGCCACCGCCCGCACGATCGACAGGCCGAGCCCGAACCCGCGTCCCGCGCCGGCCCGGTCGTCGGCGCCGCCCCGACCGGCGCTCCCCCTCGGGCCGGCCAGGCGGTCGTGACGCAGCCGCCGGAACGGCTGGAAGATGGTTTCGATCTCGTAGCTGGGCACCACGGGGCCGGTGTTGACGACCACCAGGGTGACCCAGCCGTTGACCAGGCCGGTGCTCACGTCGACCTCGCCGCCGGCCGGCAGGTTGTGCCGGACCGCGTTCTCCACCAGGTTCTGCGTGAGCCGCTCCAGCAGCACCGGGTCACCGGCCGTGGCGGCGGACGCGAGCTGGCGGCGTACGGTCAGCTCCGGCGTGCCGGCGGCCTGGTCGAGGACGTGCCGGGCGATCTCGGCGAGGTCTACCGGGGTGCGGTCGACGACCTGCTGCTCCGAGTCGGCCAGGGTGAGCAGCCCGTCGATGAGCCGTTCGTGGCGTTCGTTGATCGCCAGCAGCGTCTCGCCGAGCTGCCGCAGCTCGGCGGAGGCGCCCGGCCGGGACATCGCCACCTCCAGCAGCGACCGGTTGAGCGCGAGCGGGGTACGTAGCTCGTGCGACGCGTTCGCCACGAACCGCCGCTGGCCGTCGAAGGACCGGTCGAGCCGCTCCAGCATCAGGTCGAACGTGTCGGCTAGTTCCTGCACCTCGTCCCGGGGCCCCCGCAACGCGATCCGCTCGTGCAGGCCCCGCCCGGCCGCGCCGGCGGCGGCGATCCGGCGGGCGGTGCCGGTGATCTGGTGCAGCGGCTGCAGCGCCCGCCCGGCGATCAACCAGCCGAAGCCGAGGGCGATCGCCGAGATCAGCAACAGCGCCACCCCGCCCTGGGTGAGCAGCGATTCCAGCGCGGTCCGTTTCGCCTCGTCCTGAGCCTCCTGGATCAGGACCCGCACCTGGTCGGCCTCGCCCGGGCCGGGCAGCCTGCTGAACGGGTTGGTCGTGGTGATCTGGGTCTTGACGCCGGCCAGCGGCTGGCGCATCCGCTGGTCGACCAGCACGTACGTGACGCCGAGCAGGACCACGCCGGCGAGCAGCAGGAGGCCGCCGTGCACCAGGGTCAGGCGGGCCCGGATGGTCAGTCGCTTCACCTGATCTGATACCCCACTCCCGGCACCGTCTCGACCACCTGCGGGTCGCCGAGCTTGCGGCGCAGCTTCATCACGGTCACCCGTACCACGTTGGTGAACGGGTCGATGTGCTCGTCCCAGGCCCGCTCCAGCAGCTCCTCGGCGGAGACCACCGCCCCGCCGGCCCGGACCAGTTCGGCCAGCACCGCGAACTCCTTGCGGGACAGCGCGACGTACCGGCCGTCGCGGTAGACCTCACGCCGGGCCGGGTCGACCACGATGCCGGCCCGGCTCAGCTTCGGCGGAGCGGCCGGGCGAGCCCGCCGGGCCAGCGCGTGCACCCGGGCGGAGAGTTCGACCAGCGCGAACGGTTTGACCAGGTAGTCGTCGGCGCCGAGGGCCAGGCCGGCCACCCGTTCCCGGACGGCCGCGGCGGCGGTCAGCATCAGCACCCGCGTCTCGCCGCCGCTGTCCACCACCGCCCGGCACACGTCGTCGCCGTGCACCACCGGCAGGTCCCGGTCGAGCACCACCACGTCGTAGTCGGTGACGCCGAGCCGTTCCAGCGCCGCGTCCCCGTCGTAGGCGACGTCCACCGCGAACGCTTCCCGGCGCAGCCACTCCGCGATGGAGTCGGCCAGCAGCGTCTCGTCCTCGACCACAAGCACTCGCACCGTCCCATGGTGACGCGGCCACGGATAACCACAGCGTTAACACCGACGGTTACGCCCGGGATACCGCCGCTGCGGTCGACTCGTCCGTATCGGCCGGCGATCCGCGCCGGCCCGGAGGAAGGAGTTGTGCCATGCGCCGACGAATGTCGGACACACTGCTCGTCCTGCCCCTGCTGCTCGGGCTCGCGGTCGCCGGCTGCGCGAAGACCGGTTCGGACGGGGAGCAGGTGGCCACGGCCGGCGGCGGTGCGGCCAGTGCCTCGCCGAGCGCCAGCCTCGTCCCGGTCAGCGACGAGGACCGGCAGCGCGAGTTCGCCAAGTGCATGCGGGAGAACGGGCTGCCGGACTTCCCGGACCCCGAGACAGCCGACGGCAAGGTCCGCATCCGCATGCCGGACGGAGCTGACCGGGCGAAGGGAGAGGCGGCCATGGAGAAGTGCCGCAGCCTGATGCCCAACGGCGGCAAGGAGATCAAGCTCGACCCGGAGCAGGTGGAGAAGGTGCGGCAGCTCGCCCGGTGCATGCGGGAGAACGGGGTGCCGGACTTCCCGGACCCGGGCCCGGACGGCGCCATCGAACTCAACGGCGACGGTTTCGACCCGAAAAGCCCGACGGTGCAGGCCGCCATGGAGAAGTGCCGGCAGGACGGCGCGCCGCTACTGATGAAGAGGACCCAGTGAGCGCGAGGAGTGAGCCGGGTTTGCGAGCCCCGCAGTCGCGAACAGAGACAAACTCCGCGAGCGCGAGGAGTGAGCCGGGTTTGCGAGCCCCGCAGTCGCAAACGGAGATCGTTCCGGTGAGCACCACCACCCCGCTGGCCGCCGCACCCGCTGGGGGCGGCCGGCGCCGCCGCCGCGCGCGTACCCCGATCGTGGTCGCCTCCGCGGTGGTGGTCGCCGCCGCCGCGGGCGTCGCGGCCGCCGTCGGGGCCGAGGGCCGCACCGGGGGTACGCCGGCCAGCGGCGGGCTGCCGCCAGCGACCGCCCAGGTCACCCGGCAGACCCTGGTGGACTCGGAGAGCTTCGACGGGGAACTCGGCTACGGCGCCAGCCACACCGCGACGCTGCGCACCGGCGGCACGGTCACCTCGCTGGCCGCCACCGGCAGCCAGGTCAGCCGGGGCAAGCCGCTGTTCGCCGTCGACAACGCCAAGGTGCTGCTGCTGTACGGGCGGCTGCCGGCGTACCGGACGCTCGGGCCCGGCGTGTCCGGCGCCGACGTGCGGCAGTTCGAGGAGAACCTCAAGGCGCTGGGCTACTCCGGGTTCGCCGTCGACGACGACTACACCTCGGCGACGGCGGACGCGGTGCGGCGGTGGCAGGACGACCTGGGCCTGCCCGAGACCGGCCGGGTCGAGCTGGGCCGGGTCGTCTACGCCGACGGCGCGGTCCGGGTGGACAGCCACGAGGCGGACCTCGGCGACCCGGCCCAGCCCGGCCAGACGGTGCTGACCTACACCGGCACCGCCCGGGTGGTGACGGTGTCCCTCGACGTCGACGACGAGCGGCTGGCGAAGCGGGGCACCAAGGTGAGCGTCACCCTGCCCAACGACAAGGACGTCACCGGCACGGTCGCGGCCACGGAGACGGTGATCGACACCGGCACCGGCGGCGGAGCGGGCGGCCAGGGCGACCCGGAGACCAAGATCGAGGTCACCGTGACCGTGGCCGACCCGAAGGCGCTGACCGGTTTCGAGCAGGCCTCGGCGAAGGTGGCGTTCACCGCCGCCGAGCGCCGGGACGTGCTGACCGTGCCGGTCGCCGCGCTGCTGGCGCTGGCCGAGGGCGGCTACGGCGTGCAACTGGTCGAGGGCTTTACCACGCGGATCGTCGCTGTGGAGACCGGGTTGTTCGCGTCCGGCCGGGTGGAGGTCTCCGGCGCGGGGCTCGCCGAGGGGGCGACCGTGGGGATGCCGACGTGACCGGCGACGCGGTGGTGGAGCTGGCCGAGGTGACCAAGGTGTACCCGGGCGGCGTACGGGCCCTCGACGGGGTGTCACTGACCATCCGGTACGGCGAACTGGTGGCCATCGTCGGCCCCTCCGGGTCGGGCAAGTCCACCATGCTGCACCTGATCGGTACCCTGGACCGCCCCTCCACCGGCCGGGTCCGCATCGACGGGTACGACGTGGCCGCCCTCGCCGACCGGCAGCTCTCCGCCCTCCGGTCGTCCCGGATCGGCTTCGTCTTCCAGCAGTTCCACCTGGCCCCGAACGTGCCGGTGCGGGACAACGTCGCCGACGGGCTGCTCTACGCGGGCGTACCCCTGCGGGAGCGGCGGCGGCGCGCGGAGGCCGCGCTGGACCGGGTGGGGCTGGGGCACCGACTCGACCACCGGCCGCACGAGCTGTCCGGCGGCGAGCGGCAGCGGGTGGCGATCGCCCGCGCGGTGGTGGGTGCGCCCAGGCTGCTGCTCGCGGACGAACCGACCGGCAACCTGGACTCCGCGTCCGGCGCCGGGGTGCTGGCGCTGCTGCGCGACCTGCACGCGGCCGGGACCACCATCGTGGTGATCACCCACGACCTGGAGATCGCGGCCGGCCTGCCCCGCCGGGTGCAGATGCGCGACGGCCGGATCGTCGCCGACCACCATCCCGTGGCGGTGCCGGCATGAGCGAGCGCAGCGAGCGAATCAGCCAGCTCAGCGCGGTGGTGCCTCATGGCGTCGGCGAGCGAAGCGAGGCGACGACATGAGCGAACGCCTACGGCTGGCACCCGCCCGGCTGCGCCCACGGGACGTCCTGCGGGTTGGCGGGGTCGGGCTGCGCACCCGGCCGCTGCGGGCGTTCCTGTCCGCGCTGGGCATCGCGATCGGGATCGCCGCCATGGTCGCGGTCGTCGGGATCTCCGCGTCGTCCCGGGCGGAGCTGGACCGCACGCTCGCCCAGCTCGGCACCAACCTGCTCACCGTCAGCCCGGGCAACACCCTGTTCGGCGACGACGCCCAGCTGCCGACCGAGTCGGTGGCGATGATCGGGCGGATCGGGCCGGTACGGGCGGTGGCCGCCACCGCGCTGCTGGCCGACGCGAAGGTGTACCGGTCGGATCTGATCGCTCGGGGCGAGAGCGGCGGGATCGCCACCCGGGCGGCCAGCCTGGAGCTGCGGGACACGGTCGGGCTGGCGGTGGCGAGCGGCACCTGGCTGAACGCCGCCACCGCGCGCTATCCGGCGGTGGTGCTCGGCGCCACCACGGCGCGGCGGCTCGGGATCGGCGCCGCCGGGCCGGACGTGCAGGTCCAGCTCGGTGGGCGCTGGTTCACCGTGGTGGGGATCCTGGCGCCCGCGCCGCTGGCCCCGGAGCTGGACCTGTCCGCGCTGGTCGGCTGGGACGCGGCGAAGTCCTATCTCGGCTTCGACGGGCACCCGACCACCGTCTACACCCGCACCGCGGACACCGCCGTCGAGGCGGTACGCGCGGTGCTCGGCGCCACCGCGAACCCGGAGGCGCCGAACGAGGTGAAGGTGGCGCGGCCGTCCGACGCGCTCGCCGCGAAGCAGGCCACCGACGAGGCGTTCACCGGGCTGCTGCTCGGACTCGGCGCGGTCGCCCTGCTGGTGGGCGGCGTCGGGGTGGCGAACACGATGGTCATCTCGGTGCTGGAACGGCGCCCGGAGATCGGCCTGCGTCGTTCGCTCGGTGCCACCCGCGGCCAGGTACGCACCCAGTTTCTGGCCGAGTCGCTGCTGCTGTCGGCCCTTGGCGGGGTCGGCGGGGTGCTGCTGGGCGCCGGGGTCACCGCCGGTTACGCCCTCTCCCAGGCGTGGCCAGCGGTGGTGCCGGTCTGGGCGGCGGCCGGCGGGGTCGGTGCGACCCTGCTGATCGGTGCTCTCGCCGGGCTGTACCCGGCGATCCGCGCCGCCCGGCTCGCCCCGACCGAGGCGCTTGCCACCCCGTAACGGCGATCAGGGAGGAGTCCTGGCGGGTTGTGGTCGACGTCGGCCGCAACCCGCCAGCTTCGTGCGCGTGCGGCAACTACTTGAAGGTCATTCAAGTAGTTGCTACCTTCGCCGCATGGCTCCCTCCAGCGCCGACCCGTCATCCGCTCCCGGTGCCGAACCAGCTCCGCTCGACGCCGCCGCCGCCCTTCGCGAGATCCAACGCGTCAGCCGTCGGGCCCGCGCAAGCCTCTGGCGGGAAGTCCTCCAATGGCTGTGGGCCGCCGCATTCATCCCCAGCTTCCTGCTCGTCCTGCACCTGCATCCCGAGTATTCGATGGGGATGGTGATTGCTGCGATCGTGATGTGTGTGCCCCTGGGCATCCTCAACTCGCGCACCGGTGCGTTCAGTCGGGGCGCCGCCCGCCGAGACAAGGTGATCGGCTGGATCTGGATACTCCTCTTGTGCGGAGCTCTTGCCGCCCTGGACCAGGTGCCTCAGGGCCTGTCACCGTGGGTGGTGATCATCGCTATCGTGCCGGGTCTACCCCCGCTCCTGGCGGCGGCGTGGGTGTTTCGCCGATGACCGACCAGGGCAGCCATCCGCGTCACGGACTCGTCGATGTCATCCACGCCCCGGTCCGGTTGTCGATCGTCGCCGCGCTCGCCGGGCTGGAGAAGGCGGAGTTCCGATTCCTCCGCGACACCATCGAGGTCAGCGATTCGCTGCTCTCCAAGCACCTGACCACCTTGGAAGCGGCCGGTTACGTGCAGATCGTCAAGGCCGGCACGGGGCGCAGACCGCGAACCTGGGTGAGTCTGACCCCGGCGGGCCGGACCGCCTTCGACGCCTACACGGAATCGCTTAAAAAGATCATCGACGCCGGCACCTGAGCCGACCAGCGACGGTTGCCGCCGGAATGCACGCCCGCCTCGTCCTCGACCCAGCTGCTGGTGCCGGCGGTGGTGGCGGTCGCCGCGATCGGCCTGCGCGTCTCCCCCGGCGCCGTTATGGTCGACGCGTGATCAATGGTGCTCATGTGATCATTTACAGCCGCGACCCGGAGGGAGATCGGGCCTTCTTCCGGGACACGCTCGGCTATCAGCATGTCGACGCCGGCCACGGTTGGCTCATCTTCCGGCTGCCGCCGGCCGAGCTCGCCGTGCACCCGACCGACGGCGAGCCGGCCCACGAGCTGTTTCTCATGTGCGACGACGTCGAGGCGACCATGGCCGAGCTGACGGCGAACGGCGTCGAGTTCACGATCCCGGTCACCGAGGAGCGGTGGGGGCTGCGCACCGCGCTGCGGCTGCCCGGCGGTGGCGAACTCGGCCTCTACGAGCCCCGCCACCCGGTGGCAATCTGAGGCCCCGGCATCCGCGCGGTGGCGGGTGCGGCGCCGTGTAGCAGCGACCGCACCCGTCCTCGCACAGGCTGTGCAGGCGGTCAGCCGTATCGCCGGCCGCTGGTCGGGCACTGACCGTCAGGACCCGACGGTCTGCGGCTTGCGGGTCAGGCCCCGTCCCTTCATGACGTGCTGGAGCAGGGTGATGAGGACCTCCTTGCTGGACTCCCGCTTGCGGGCGTCGCACAGCATCACCGGCACGTCCGGGTCGAGGTTCAACGCCATCTGCACCTCTTCGAGGCTGTACTGCCGAGCGCCGTCGAAGCAGTTCACGGCGACGATGAACGGCAGACCCTGGCCCTCGAAGTAGTCGATGGACGGGAAGCAGTCGGCCAGGCGGCGGGTGTCGGCGAGCACCACCGCGCCGAGGGCGCCGAGGGCCAACTCGTCCCAGAGGAACCAGAAGCGGTCCTGCCCTGGGGTGCCGAACAGGTAGAGCACGAGGTCGTCACCGAAGGTGATTCGGCCGAAGTCCATCGCCACCGTGGTGGTGGACTTCGCCTCGACCCCGGTGAGGTCGTCGACGCCGACGCCCCGCTCGGAGAGCACCTCCTCGGTGCGTAGCGGCTGGGTTTCGCTGACCGCTGCGACGAGGGTCGTCTTGCCGACGCCGAAGCCCCCCGCAATGAGGATCTTGAGGGCGGTGGGCAGGATCGTCCGATCCTCCCTGTCAGAGTTCTCGTAGTCCATGAATGAGCGCCTCGAATACGCTGTCGTCGGGAAGAGTGGCGGGCGGACGGGGTTCGGAGACCTGCACAAGCTGGCGGGCGACCAGGTCGTCGAGCAGGACGCGGACCGTGCCGAGCGGCAGGTGGAGGTGCGCGGCGACCTCCGCCAACGCGAGGGGCCGCTGGCACAGCTCGATGATCCGAGCGTGCTCCGGCACCAGTCCGACGTCGAGGGGCGGGGTCGCCCGGGTTGCGGTCACGAGTGAGATCACGTTGAAGCCGTTCCTCGGTCTGGCTCGCCCGCGGGTCATGGCGTAGGGCCGGACCACCGGTCCGGCCTCGTCATCGACCCACATCGGCTCGGCGTCAGGCCTCGTCATGGGCGCCTCTACTTCCCGGACAGCTGGACGGTGGCTCGGGCGGGGGCGGCCAGGAACTTGCCGGCCCTCTGAACGATCATGGCCATCTCGTAGGCGACGAGACCGACGTCGGCGTCCTCGGCCGCGAGGACGGCCAGGCACGCGCCGTGACCGGCCGCCGTGACGAACAGGAACGATGACTGCATCTCGATGACGGTCTGCCGCACCGGTCCGCCGCCGAAGCGACGTCCGGCACCCTTGGCGAGGCTCTGGATTCCAGAGGCGATCGCGGCCAGTTGCTCCGCGTCGTCCCGGCTGAGTCCGGCGGAGGACGCCATCAGCAGGCCGTCCACCGAGAGTACGACGGCATGCTGGGTCTGCTTGACACGTCCGACCAGGTCGTCGAGCAGCCAGGCCAGATCGGACCTCGAAGAGTTCTGATGCTGCACGTGCTGGTTCCTCTTTCTACCGATCGGTCCCGGCCGCCGGTGAATCGTCGGCGGCTGGGGGCTGTTCGTCTTCGTCGCCGAGCAGGCGCGCGTCGTCGCGTCCACGGCGGGTGCCGCTCTGGTAGCGGCTCATCAGTTGGCGGATCTGTTCCGGCGACCTGCCCGGGTCCGCCTCGGCGGGCGCTTCGACGGCCGGTTCGGCGTCGGCCCGCAACTGCGGTGCGAGGCTCGCCTGCCGGACCCGCACCGGCAGTCCTTGCGGGGTCCGATCCGCGTCGGGCCGCGGACGCGGCACGAGCGGGGCGCCCGCGCTGCCCGGCTCGGCAACGGGCGCGGTGTCCGCGACGGGCGCGGCCTTTTCAACGGGCGTGGCATCTTCAGCGGCCGGGCGCACCGGTGCCCGCATGCCCACGGCCGGCAGCTCCAGGGTGGGCTGGCGGGCCGGCGGGGCGTCGGTCAGCGCGACGGATCCCCGTCGTTCCACGGCGGGCAGGCCGTCGTGGAGGGACGCGGTGGGCTCGCCGGCGGACGGACCGCCGGCCTTGCCGGCTGCGGCGGTGAGGGCTTCGGCGCTGGTCACCAGCTCCATCGGGATGAGCACGACGGCGGTGGTGCCGCCGTACGGCGAGGTCTTGAGGTTGACGCTGAGGTCGTGCCGCTGGGCGAGGTGGCTCACCACGAACAGACCCAGCTGGTTGGCATTGGCCAGGTTGAACTCGGTCGGGTTGGCGATGCGGTCGTTGGCTGCGGCGAGTTCCTCCTCGCTCATGCCCAGACCGCGGTCCTCGACCTCGATGACGAAGCCGCGCGCCACCAACTGTCCCCGCACCTCCACCTCGGTGTTCGGCGGGGAGAAGGACAGCGCGTTCTCGACGAGCTCGGCGAGCAGGTGGATGACGTCACCGGCGGCCCGGCCGGTCAGGCCCACGGAGCCGAACGGCAGCACGTTCACCCGCGTGTAGTCCTCCACCTCCTGGGTCGCCGCGCGGGCCACGTCGATCATGGGCACGTCCCGGCGCCAGGCGCGGCCGGGCGCCGCGCCGGACAGGACGATGAGGTTTTCCGCGTTGCGCCGCATGCGGGTGGCGAGGTGGTCGACGCGGAACAGGTCCTCGAGCTCGTCGGCGTCGTGCTCGCGGCGCTCCATCGCGTCGAGCAGGGTCACCTGGCGGTGGACGAGGCCCTGCGTACGCCGGGCGAGGCTGAGGAAGACGTCGCGCACGTTGCGGCGCAGCTCCGCCTGCTCCACGGCGGTGCGGATGGCCGTCTCCTGGACCCGGTTGAAGGCCTCGCCGACCTGCCCGATCTCGTCGGAGCCGAAGTCCAGCGGTGGTGCTTCGACGGCGACGTCCACCTGCTCACCGTGGCCGAGTCGTTCGACCACGCTGGGCAGTCGCTTGTCAGCGAGGTCGTGGGCGGCGTTCCGCAGCCGCTCCAGCTGGGCCACCAGGGCGCGGGCGGTCGTGATCGCGAGGATGATCGAGGCGATAACGGCGATCGTGCCGAGGCCGGCCGCGAGGAGAAGCCGGACGATGACCATGATGGCCACGCCCGTGGCGCCGCTGACGATCCCGTTGCCACCGGCGGTCACGACGCTTTGCAGCTCGCCCTGGGCGTCGTCTACCGCGCGGCGCCATTGGGCTGCGTCGACCGGAGCCTTGGAGCGCGTGTTGGCGCTCTGGACAACCTGGTCTTCGATTGACCGGAGGCGGCTGAACGCGTCGCCGGCGAGCAGCTGTTCGTATCGGGCGCGGTCGTCGGGTGACAGCTTGGTCGAGGTCTCGGCCCCGGCGAATCGCTGTGCGCCGACGAGCTGTGCAAACTGCGCGTATTCGGCGCCGGTGAGCCGACCGCTGGCGAGGATGCCGCTCATCAGGGCGTCCTCTTGTGAGATCAGTTCCGACATCCGGTTGAGCTGGATGAGCGCCGCGGCGTAGCCCGCGATTTCCTTGTCGTCAAGGCTCGCGGTGGCGTGGTAGATGCTGAAGATCGAGTCGATTGCGTCGGCGAAAGAACGCCCTGCGCTGGTGCGGTCGATCGTCCTTGCGTTGACCGACTCGCGGGTAGCGGCGAGACCATCCAGGCTGGCGTAGGTGGCGTCGAGCCGTTGGCCCAGCTTGTCGCTGCCGGCAAGGTCGGTCTGCCAGCCCTGTGCGGACTCCTTGAAGCTCGCCGCGAGCTGCTCGGACTCTCGTCGTTGGGCCTCCAGGGCCGCTCGCGCCTGGCTGTCGTTCCCGGGTCCGCCCAGGTAGGCCAGCGTGAGTCGGCGTTCGTTCTGCAGTGCCTTCAGCAGCGGGGCGCTCGGCTCATAGACGGTGCTGTTCAGCGTGTTCACCCAGAGCAGGTTCAGGCCGTCCCGCAGGGTCACCCACGCCGCGAACGCCCACAGGGCGGTTAGCGACACGAGCATCGCGACCACTTTGGTGCGTACATTGGTACTGCGAGAACGCATTACACCGTCCCAGTCAGCCGTTGAAGCATCTGGCATACAGCTTGGTGAATTGAGGTACCTGGGTGCGTGCGAGCCGTCGGCGCGCGACAACGGGGCACGCTAGCAGTGCCCGAACAATCCCTCAAGCGTCGCTGATCACCGGCTTGCCGGCAGCCTGTCCGGGTTTGGACGCGATTGCACTAGCCTCCACTGTGGTGACCTCCGGGTGCTGCCGCGCGAGATGCAGTGCGGCGAGCACCGCGGCCCGGACGATCGCCCTCGGGTGGTAAAGCTCTTTGCCGTACCAGAGGGGAGGATCAGCGCCGCGCCCGGCGGCGTGGCGCAGGTACGCGCAGCCGCGACGCGCGGCCGTTCCGACCCCCGCAGCCTGCGGGCGCGTGGTCAGCAGCACCTGCAGCGCGTATGCGGTCTCCTCAACGGTGCCGCCCCATCGTCCCCACGAGCCGTCGGACCGTTGGGTGGCCAGGACCCAGTCGACGGCCTTCACCACCGACTCGACCGCCGTGGGCCCGCGGCCGAAGTCGTTGAGCGCCTGGGTGCAGCACGCGGTGGCGTAATACGGCGAGGCGTGCCATCGGTCGCGCCACTGTCCGTCGGGCTGCTGGTGTTCGCGCAGCAGGACCGTGAGCCGATCGATGGCCGTCACGTACCGTGGCGAGGGATTGCTGCCGTGCACGTACTGGCCAAAAGCGTCCAGGACGTGCGCGTTGGTGGTGACGGAAAAGCCGTCCTCACCCGGCCAGGTGCAGAAACCGTCCGCGGTTTCGTACGTCCACAGACCTCGGGGATCTGCCGGCTGGCCAAGCTTCCCGAGCGCATGCAGCGCCACGGACGTGGTGTCCGCGTCAGCGGGTAGTCCTGGCCCGGTGGGGGTGCCGACTGGGCCCATCGCGGCGGCGAGGCTCGCCAGCACGCCTGGACGCACCGCGGGCCTTATTCCGGCACGTGCCAGTCCGCTCACCACCCACGCCTGTTCGAAGACGGTGATGGGAAGCGGGCACGGTACGGGTCCACCACCGGCTACGGACGCCAGGTATGCCCAGGCGGGATCGTCGGGGGTGGCGGGGACGCCGAACCAGGCAGCGGTCGCCGCCGGCGAGGCGCCGACCGTGCCGGGCGGCATCGGGTGGATGCCGGCGGCGCGGCGGGCAGCAGGGCCCAGGACCTCTAGGAAGTGCAGCAGCTTGCCGGGCAGCTCAGCACCGGCCGCCAAAGCCTGTCGGACCCGGGCGAGGCGGTTGTTGTCCATTCCCGCCGGCAGGCCCAGGCGCACGCCGTGCCAGCGTTCGAGGCCGGTGGCTGGCGCGTCCTCAAGTCGGTCGAGGTGCTGATTGATCTCCGCCACGAGCGAGGGCACGATGACGTCCGCTGCCGGTGTGTCCGGCACCAGCAGATCCCCGCGTAGCCAATTGGTGAGCGCCTGGAGGCCGTGGCTGGCGGCGACGGCCAACCGTGCCTGCCCATGATCCCGTTGCGCTCCGGATCCGATCGCCCGGATGGTCGCGAGCAGCGCCTCGGTGGCGCTCAGCGTGGGTACCAGCGCATAACCCTCTGGCGGGCCCCACGCGCCATCCCCCCGCTGGCTCTCGAGCAGGTACGCGATGCGCTCACCATGCCCGCCGAGCCACGGAGACAGCGCCACGAGCCGGGCGGTCTCGTAGACCGATGGAGCAACCTGACCCCACGGCTCCGCCTCCAGACTGGCGATCAGTTCACGTACGGCGAAGTCGAGGTCGTCCTCGGCGCGGGTGGGTGTGGGGATGCCCTGGCTGCTCACAGGCTGCCCCAGAAGTCTGAGACCTGGTAGAAGCCGCTGGTGAACGCGATCTGGCGTTTCAGGTAGGTGGCCTGCCGGGGGCACGTTGGCTCCAGCGGCCGGATCAGGTCGTGGCAGCCCTCGATGAGCGTGGTGAGCCTGGTGGTCACCTCGGTCGAGTCGTTGACGAGCAGGAGCGCGTTGAGGTCCCCCCATTGGAGGTCGCGCCGATACGTAGCGAGGTCGTTGACCAGCCGCAGTGCGCGCTGCACCGCGCGGCTGGCGACTCTGAGTTCGGCAATGTGGTCGAGGCAGTCCTGATCTCCGACGTAGGTCCAGTGCGCCACGTTGACCAGCACACAGGCGAGATTGTCGGCGTTGCCGAGGTATTCATCGAGCGTCGGAGCAGCAGTGCTCGGCTCCGACGCGGCCTCGGGCGTGGTCTTCCAGGTCCATTCCTGCTCGACCGCCGCGAACATCCGCCCGAGTTCTTCCCGCCACATCGGCTGCATGACCGCAAAAGCAGGCGCCGCCGCCAGATCGCCGCCGATCTCGGCCAACAGCCGGGCCAGTGGGTGCCTGCCGGGGGGAGGGCTGCCGTCAGCGACCGCGAGGCAGTCGGCGACGACCGCCCGCACGTCGTCGGCAGTCCTCGCCAGATAGTCGATCTGCCAGTCGGCCGCGAATACCCACAGCAGGGTCCGCGTCGTCACCCGCAGTTGCTCGGCCGGGTATTCGGGTGCGGTGACGGCGATCGACATGGCGATGCTGCTGACCAGGGCTGGGTCGAACGGCCGGCCGGTAAACAGATCCTGGTGGCGGGATACCACCTCGTGCAGGTCACGTTCGAGTCGGACGGCCAGCGCGCAGATCCGTCCGTGCTCTGCCACGGTGAGCAGGTCGGCTGCGGTGAGCGGTACGTGCGGGCCCGAAGTCACGAGACCGAGGCGCGTTCGCGCGGTAGCAGGGTGACCGTGTTCGGCCGGGGCCGCAGCGAGGCGCCGAGCCGCGGCTTGAGATCGGCCGGCTGCCCGAGCCGGAACCGGAACCGGCTCAGGAGCGTCGCCATGATGATGGGCGCCTCGAGCAGGAACAGGTACTGGCCGATGCACTGGTGCGGGCCACCCCCGAACGGGAAATAGCTGTAGCGGTACTGCCGCTTCGGCCGGTCGGGAGCGAACCGCTCCGGGTCGAACTCGTCCGGGCGATCCCAGAACGCCTCCATCCGCTGCGTCGCGTACGGGCTCACCAGGATCGTGGCCCCGGCCTCGATCCGGACGCCGCCCAGGACCTGCTCCCCTACCGCGGTACGCGGGATGGTCCAGCCCGCGGGCCAGAGCCGCAGCATCTCGTCCAGGACCATCCGGGTGTAGCGCAGCTCCGGGATGTGCGTCCGCTGCACCGGCCCATGCCCGACTACCTCGTCGATCTCGGCGTAGAGCCGGGAGGCCACCTCGGGATGCGTCTCGAGGACCGGCCACAGCCAGGACAGGACGCCGATCGTGGTCTCGTTGGCCGTGGAGAACATGGCGACCACATCGCTGCGGATCTGCTCCTCGCTGGCCTGCGACCCGTCAGCCCGTGGACGGCACAGCGTCGCGATGATGTCGTCGCCGTCGCCCGGGGCTGCCCGCTCCTTCCGGATGATCGGCAGAACCAACGAGTCGATGCCTGCCACGGCGTTACGGAAGTCGCGGTCGCCTGGCAGGGGAATCCAGTAGGGCATCCCGGGGGCGATCAGGCGAGACACCATCGTCCGCGTGATCGTGTCCAGGTGCGCGTAGATCTGGAGCGCATCAGGCAACGGGATCTTCTTGCCGAAGAGCACCCGCGTGGTGGCCTGGCATACGACCCGCGACATCAGGGTGATGGCGTCGACGGCCTGGCCCGCTCGTGCGGGCTCGTCCAGAGCGTCGACCGCCTCGCGGATCGCCACCGCCATCCGGTCGATCAGCATCTCGGCGCGCTTGGCGGTGAACAACGGTTGCAGAGTGTCCCGGCTGGACTCCCACAACTCGCCCTCGGTGACGAGGATCGCGTCACCGACCACCCGCCGGACCCCCCGCCAGAGCATGCTCTCGGGGTCGCGGATGTAGTTGGTCCTGTCGCGCAGGATCTGCTGCAGGTGCTCAGGATGAGTGACCAGGTAGGGGCGGAAGGTGCCGAGGTTGAGCCGCACGACCTCGCCACCGGCCTGGTTGCCGAAGTGGACAAGCGCCCCCAACGGGTCCCGGACCAGGTGCGGCAGTGCGCGGCGCAGGGGAACGGGTCTGGCCTGGCCGGCGACGACCTGCGCCTCGGACATGAGCACCTCCACGATCTGTCGTACAACCGAGCCCATGGCGGCGGCCAGGTAGGTCTCGTGAAAGCAAGGCCCTTGATGATCATCGCACGCATCGCCCCGCAAGGCCAGATATGTCCACCGTCCTCACCGGACTTTCGGGCGATGGGGTGCGTCCATCAGGTTGACTGAGCGGTCAACCTGTGGGGTGGCATGTTGCCTGACCGGTCAACCCGTGCGGCGGCCTGGACGCATCCGCGCCGGAGCCGGTCACCCACGCTCCGCCAGCACCGTCACCGGACCCTTCGACCAGGCGCTCCCACCTGGCCGAGTCGAGGCGCCGCAGCGGACATCACGTCGCCGTTACCACTCCTGTCGCTGGGAGGCCCTCATATGTAACATCCCTCGACTGGACCGACGGCAGGGTGGAGGTGACCGGGGGGTGCTCCCTACCGAGATTCTCGATACATCCCTACTACCACCAGCTGACCGCTTTGCCTGTTGGTATGAGATCGTCTCGCAGGAGGCCGCCCCGACCCACGTCAGATGCCCGCACATCGAGAACTTCACGGCCGTGGCAAAGCGGGTGGACCTGGGCAGTGTCCGGCTGGCGGAGCTGCACTACCCAACCCTGGAAACCATCCGATCGCCGCGCCTGGTGCGCAAATCGCAACCCGACACGTACCAGTTGGTGCTGATGACTACCGGGTCGAGCGTCGCCATCCAGGACCGCACAGAGTCGCCCCTGGAGCCGTCGTCGTTCACCCTTCTTGACAACAGCCGGCCGTTCACCGGCTCGCACTTCGCGGACGGGCCGGTGCTCGCGGGCTCCATCTCCCTTCTCATCTCGCGTCAGTCGTTGCCCCTGCATCCCGACCGGGTGCGCCGATTGCTCGCCACCTCGATCCCCTCCGATACAGGTATGGCGGCCCTGCTCGCTCAGTTCGTTCAGCGCCTGGTGACCTATCCCGAGCAGTTTGCCGCGAGTGATGCGCCGAGGCTCGGCATGATGGCGCTGGACCTCGCCGCCGGCGCCCTGGCGCAGCAGCTGGAGGTGCAAGGGGCACTCCCGGTCGACGTCCGGGAACGTGCGCTGCGTGCGGAGATCCGGGCCTTCATCGAGAAAAACCTTGGCAACAGTGAACTCAACCCCAGCTCGGTCGCCGCAGCCCACCACATCTCGCTGCGCACCCTGCACCGCCTCTTCGAGCAGGAGGACCGCACCGTGGCGGGATTGATCCGCCAACGACGCCTGGACCGGTGCCAGCGAGATCTGATCAATCCCCGGTTGGCCCACCAGGCGATCCAGCGAATTGCCGCCCGCTGGGGGTTCGCCGACAAAGCGCACTTCAGTCGCCTCTTCAAGGCGTGTTACGGCATGTCGCCACAGGAGTACCGCGACCAGCACCGCCAGCCTTGACCTCCCATTGGCGCTCCCGGTCGTCAGCCGTGCGTCGAGGAGGACCGGGCGATGGCGGCCAGTTGGGCTCGGGAGGTGACACCGAGTTTGGGGAACGCCTTGTAGAGGTGGTAGCCGACGGTGCGCGGGCTGAGGAAGAGCTGCGCGGCGATGTCGCGGTTGGAGGCACCACCGGCCGCCAGCCGTACGACCTGGCGTTCCTGGGGAGTGAGCACGCTGAGCGGATCGCCCGCCTTGCGCGGCGCCGCCGGCACGTCCCCGGTCGCGCGCAGCTCGGCGCGAGCGCGGTCGGCCCACAGCTGCGAACCGAGTCGGTCGAAGATCTCCAGCGCGCCGCGCAACTGTGCGCGGGCGTCCGACCGCCGCCGTGCCCGGCGCAGCCACTCGCCGTAGGCGAGCCGCGTCCTCGCCAGCTCGTACGGCTGGGCGTCGTCATGGAGCTGCACGGCCCGCGTGAAATGCGCTTCGTGCTCCTCGACGAACGCCCGGCAGCGCAGGGCGATCGCTTCCGCCGACGGCTGACGGACGTGCCGCGCCCAGGCCAGGTAGCGGGCGAGCGGCTCCGCTGCCTGCCCCGGCCGGCCGCTGCGGACAGCTGCCTCGACCTGGTCCGGGGCGGACAGAACGGCGATGCTGCTGACGGGGATGGCCTGCAACTGCTGGAGGGCGGCGTCCGGGCGGCCCAGGCCGAGGTCGAGCAGGCCCAGGGCCCACCGCCCGATGGCCGCCGCGAGCACCATGCCCTGCTGGTCAGCTCGCGCCACGCCCGCTTCGGCCTTCACCCGGCACTCCTGCGCGTCGGCGAGGTGCGCGAGCACCCAGGCGAGCGAGCACGTGAGGTGGCTGACCCGGTGCTCGTGGCCCAGGTCCGTCGCCAGCCGCAACCCCGCGTTGAGGGTCGCGGTGGCCTCGCCGTACCGGCCGAGCCACCCCTGCGCGAGTCCGTGGTCGAGGAGCGCGTTGGCGAGCCAGCCGATCATCCCGTTCCGCTGGCAGTCCGCCACGACTCCGCCGGTGATCTCCTCGCCGAGGGCGGCTCGGCCCAGCGCGAAACACAGCGACGCGGTGAAGGTCAGTCCGGGCACGCCCAGCCCGGCGCGGTGGTGTTCGTCCACCGCTTCACCCATGAGCGTGATCCCACCACCGATGTCACCGCCCATCAGCCGGGTCAGCCCGAGCGCACCGGTGACCAGCGGCGAGTCGATCGCGGGGAGCGCGCGGAGGCTGGCGGCCGCCTCCTCCGCCAGCTCGGTGTCGCCGGCGAACCACGCGCAGCGGATGGCCTCCACCAGCAGCCAGGTGGCCCGCTCGGTGGACCGGGTTGCCAGGCGTGGCACGCCGGCCATGATGATCCGGCCCGCCGCGAGCGGTGCGCCCAGCTCGAATTCGCGATGGGCGCGTACCTGGACCAGCGCAGCGATCATGTCCGGGTCGTCCACATCGGGTGCGGCGCGGTCGGCGAGGGCGGCGGCCCGATCCATCAGTCCGGCGTCACTCGCCGCCAGCGCGGCGGCGGCGAGTCGTCCGGATCGTCGTACCGGATCGGCGGTGAGTTCGGCGGCCCGCTCGTAGGCCGCGGCGATCGCGGCGTGGCCGCCGCGGGTCCGTGCCCGTTCCGCGGCTTCCGCCAACTCCCGGGCGATTTCCTCGTCGGGACCGAGCGCGGCGGCGGCCAGGTGCCACGCCCGCCGGTCGGCCGCGTCGACGGCCGGCGAGCGGGTGAGGGCGTCGGCAAGGGCACGGTGTACGGCGAGGCGGCGGGTGGCCGGCGCGCCCTGGTAGGCGGCAGTCCGGATCAGGGGGTGGCGGAAACCGACGACAGTCCCCTTGACCTCGATCAGCCGGCTCCGCTCGGCCGCGCCCAGCGCGTCGAGGGTGGCGCCCGCGGCTACCAGCGTCCCCAGCTCACCGGAGCCGTCCGCCGCCGCGATCAGCAGCGCGGTTCGCGCGGACTCGGGCAGCGCGGCTATCTGTGCCTGGAACGCCTCCTGGACCCGATCGGCGACGGGCATCGCACCCACCGGTGAGAGTCGTCCCGCCCGCTGCTCGGCGCTGAGTGCGGCGGGCAGTTCGATGAGCGCCAGCGGGTTGCCGTCCGATTCGTCGATGAGGCGCTGCCGTACCTGCGGTGGGAGGTCGGCCGGGAGCAGGGCGGCGGCGGCTGCCCGGTCCAGCCCGCCGAGCCGGAGCTCGGGCAGCCCCACGGCGGGAAAGCCCGCGCGGGCGGCGAAGAGCATGACGACGCCTTCCGCCTCGAGGCGGCGGGCAGCGAACATCAGTGCGTCGATGGACGCCTGGTCGAACCACTGCGCGTCGTCGACGAGGCAGAGCAGCGCGGCGTCCCCGGCCAGCTCGGTGAGCAGGCTCAGCGTGGCCAGCCCGACCAGGAACCGGCTCTCCGGAGCGGTGTCGCCCAGTCCCAGGGCGGCGTTGAGCGCGGTGGCCTGCGCGGCGGGCAGCGTGTGGATCCGGTCGAGCCCGGTGCGCAGGAGCAGGTGGAGTGCGGCGAACGGCAACATCGCCTCGGACTCGACCCCGACTCCGCGCAACACCCGCATGCCCTCGGCCCGCCGGGCGGCGTGCTCCAGGAGCGCGGACTTGCCGATCCCCGCTGGGCCCCGGATGACGAGGCTTCCGCTCCGGCCACTGCGGGCCGCCGCCAGGAGCCGCTCGATCGTCGCCTGCTCCCCCACTCGTCCGTGCAGCACGGTCAGGAAGCTACCGTCACGATGACTGATTCGGCGTGGCCTGGACCTCCGTAGCTTCGTGATCATCCGCACGGACGTACTACGAAGGGACCCCCGGGATGACCACCGTCGCCAGCACCGTCCACCCCGCCGCCGACGCCAAGCTGCTCCGCTTCGCCCTCAAGCAGGACGCGCTGGGCTCGGGCGCCAACGGAGTCGTCTACGTCGTCGTCGCGGCGATCTTCGGGGAGCTGTTCGGGCTGCCCGCCGCCCTCCTCTACCCGATCGGTGTCTTCCTGGTCGCGTGGGCCGCCGCGCTGTTCTTCCTCGCCGCGCGGCCGACGGTGAGCCGGGCCGCGGTGGGTGTGGTGATGGCGGTCAACGTCGTCTGGGTGGTCGCGAGCGTCGAGCTGCTCGTCGCCGGTTGGTTCCCGTTGACCGGCCTCGGCATCGCACTGGTGATCGTCCAGGCGGTGGCGGTCGCCGGCTTCACCGTCCTGCAGTTCGCCGGCCTCCGCAAGGCCGGGTGAGCCGCGAGCCCTCGGCGCCCGCCCTGGTAGGGGCGGGCGCCGAGGCACGTCGGCCGCGCTCACGACGAGGGGTCACGGGGTGGCGACGCCCTCCTCGATCGCCAGCCGGGTCAGTTCCGGCCGCCTTCGGCGCCCGGTCTTCTCCCGGATCCGATCGAGGTGGGAGCGGACCGTGCGGACGCTGATCGCCAGCGCCTCCGCGATGTCCTGATCCCGCTCGCCGGCCACCAGCAGCGACAGCACCTGGCGTTCCCGGTCGGACAGGGGCACCCGGTAGAGCGGTTGCCGGCCGCGGGACGAGTCCAGCAGGATCGAGGCCAGGGTCGGGGACACGTACGTGTTGCCGGCCGCGATCTCCCGCACCGCCGGCGCATGCCGACCGGCGGGTGGGCGGCGGACCGGGACCGCCAAAGGCGGACCCGTGTGCCAGGCGGGCTGCATCAGCTCACGACGCGGACACCAGGCCATCGCTCGGCGGGGCGGTGCCGGGCCAGTCGTTGCCGGGAGACGTCGGGGCTGACCCGGGTCGGGTTTCGCCGCCACACGCCGTCGAGGAGGTCGTCGAGGCCGTGCGGGGCGCAGATGTCGATCCGGTCGTGCCCGTCGAGGCGGACGGCGACGGCGGTGGCGTACTCGGGCCAGGTGGCTACCGCTTCGGCGATGCTGCGCAGCGGCGGAACCGGGTCGCCGCCGAATTTGGCGGAGTACCAGGTGTGTACGGCGGCTTGGTTTTTGGCTTCCCAGGGTGGTTCCGGCCAGGCTGCCCGGAGTCCAGCGGTGGCTCTGTCGTCGTTGTCCCGGTTCAGATCAAGCGGATCGAAGAACACGACGTCGATATCGCGTACCGCCGAGGGGTCGAAGCCGTTGCCGTACCGCTGGCCCCAGACCAGATCGCGCAGGACTCCCGCGCCGATCCACGCATCGGGCAGCCCCGAGTTCCGTACGACGTCGAGGGCGCCCATCAGCCACGGACTGGCTCTGACCAGGTCCCGCAACATCGCCTCCCGCACACCCCCACCTTAGGTTCCCGACCGCAGCTGTCACCCGGGCGGCAATGGCAGAGCCGGGGATGAAGGCTCGGTCGGAGCGTCTGCGCAAGCTCGGCAGTCCTGGCGAAGCGGTGCCGTCTCTGGTAGCCGGAGCTCAGCTGCGTCTGGCGGCCGCGGACGGCGTCGGGCAGTGTCGAGCGTCGTGGATGCCATGACGATCGCCGCCGCTCAACCGTTGGTGACCTGCGATCCGGTCGAGAACGGAGCCGTGGTGCGTGCGCTCATGCGCGAGGCGCATGAGCGGGGAGCACGCCTGGTGCAGTTTCCCGAGGGAGCGCTCACCGGCTATGTCGGACAGGCGAAGCGGCACTTCGCCGGCTGGAACATCGACTGGGCGCCGGTCCGGGCGCAACTCGACGAGATCACTGCGCTCGCCGGCGAGCTCGATCTGTGGGTGGTGCTGGGCGGCAACCACCGCCTGACCGGCCCCCACCGGCCGCACAACAGCTTGTACGTGATCTCCAATCGGGGTGAGATCGTCGACCGGTACGACAAGCGGTACCTCTCCCACACGGAGGTGACCGGCTACTACTCCCCCGGCTTCGAGCCGGTGGTGGTCGACGTGTCCGGATTCCGTTTCGGCCTGGCCCTCTGCATCGAAATCAACTTTGCGGAGGTGTTCCTCGACTACCTGCACCGCGGTGTGGACTGTGTGCTGTTCTCGTCCTTCTCCCAGGACCCTGTGTTCGGCGTGATCGCCCAGGGCTACGCCGCCGCCAACTGCCAGTGGTTCAGCGTTTCGGTTCCCGCCCAGTGCAGCCCAGCGATGCCGAGTGGAGTGATCGGCCCACACGGCTCCTGGCTGGGTCAGTGCGCCGCCGACGGCCACAGTGGGCTGGTGTGCGTCGACCTCGACCGGCAGGCCCCGGAGCTGGAGGTGGCTCTGCACGTCGCCCGGCCGTGGCGCGCCACCGCCCGTGCCGGCACGATCTACACACAACGCCGCGTGGCGGATCCTCGCAGCAGCGATCGCACGGCGCCGTAGTTGTTGATGGCTACACCCCGCCCCGTTGCATATCCCGGCCGGTGCAGGTGAGCCGGCGTGCGAGGTAGTCGCCGAGCGACGTGGCTTCCGGCACCTCGGGGTCGCCGGTCGGGCCGGCGGGGGCGTAGCGGGTGTGCCGCAGTTCCGCCACGAACTCGGACACGGGCGCCCCAGCGTGTAGGCCGGTGGTGATCGCGGTCGACAGGGCGTCGGTCAGGCCGGCCAGGGTGGAGCCGTGCTTGCCGACGTGCAGCTCGACGTGGGTGAGCCGGTCAGCTGCGACAGCGGTGACGAGGAGGCCGGGGGTGCCATCCAGAACGAACTCGGCCGTGGTGCCTGCCGTCCGGCGAGGTACCGGAATGCGAGTTCGCCCAAGGTCCGTCATCGTCGGGTGCTCCTTCACGCTCGCGCCTCGCCCCGTGCCGTCGAGGACCTCGACACGGTAGGCAGCCGGACGGGCCGGCACCAGCGCGACACGCTACCCATTCGCACAGGTGAACGAAGACGAGCTCAGGAAGGCAGGCAGCACCGCGTAAGCCGGTGTTGTCCGTCCACGGGAATGGCCAGCGTCCGGGTGGAGGTGGCCAGTCCGTGCAGTGCCCGCTACGGGGTCGCGCGTCTCGCCTATCGGGTGATATGCACACTTCATGACCTGGTCCAAGGCGCGGTCAACCCACCCGTCGGCCTCAACCTCGCACGTCATCACCGGCACCGCTGTCATGCTGGCGTGGTTCGTGGCTGCCCTGGCCGCGACGGTTTACTGGGTGGCGCACCAGTCGAACAGGGCAGGCGCCTGCGACAGCTTCTGCGTGTCGGACCGGGTCGAGGCCTTCGTCGTGGCGTTCTTCGTCGGCATCCCAGTCGGCGTTGTCGGCCTGTTCGCCGGTGCGGTCCTCCTCGCGTTACTCGGACGGCGGATCCGTTCAGGGTGGCTCGTTGGCAGTCTCGCAGGCGTTGGTGGCCTGGTCACCGGCCTGGTCGTCGTGGTCGGCGGGCTGCAGGTCTGGACGCGGGTCACCGAGGCCGCCGGATGGTGACGGGTCGGGCGCGGAACGGCGAGCCGCGAGCATGCCCTCCACCATGCCGGCTGTAACGGCGGACGACGGATCGACGCTCACCTACCAGGGACGGCCGCAAAGCATGGCCAGACCCTTCGCCGGGCGGGATGTCGGCCCACACCTCCCCCGCAGTCCCGTCCGGCCTCCACAGTCCGACCCGTAACAGCGACCCCTGACGCTGCCGGAGGCCCCGTGATCGTCGAATCAACCACCCGCACACCGCCGCCCCGTTGGCCGGCCACCAACAGCCGGCAGGTGCCTGCCGCGCGGAATCAGCCAACGCAGCAGGTACCGGAGCCGCGCGACTGGTTGCCGTACGCGGCGTTGGCCGTCACGACCGTGATGATCGGATGCATCGCCACGGTCGTGGTCGTGCTGGCTCGCTAGCCGGCCCTGCCTCAGCTGAACCACGAACGCCCCCACCGCCTCGCGTGGGGGCGCTTCGTGTCCGCCCGGCTGTCAGCGGCGGTGTCGGCGGCTACCGGTAACGCCGCCGGTGTGCTGCGGTATCGGGTGCCAGTCGGGAGAGTGCGGGGAGGAACGCCGCACCGGCTGATCAAGCGTGAACAAGGAGCAGCCGCATCGTGCCACAGCCTGAAAACCGCGAAGACCTTGTCGCACGCGCGCGCGAACTGGTGCTGGCCGAGCGGTTCGAGCCCGCCATCGCACTGCTACGCGAGCATCTGGCGGCGCACCCGGACGATGGCGTTGCATGGCGCCGCCTCGCCGGAGCGCTGATCGGGTTCGGCGACGATGCCGCCGCGGTCGACGCGGCCAGTCGAGCAATCGAAGCCAATCCTGAGGACGCGACCGCCTACCGCTACCGTGCGTTGGCTCATCTCATACTCGCCAGGGATCGGGAGTCGTATGCCGACGCGAAGCGCGCGGTGGAGCTTGCGCCCGATGATCACGAGGCGCTGAGTCTGCTTGCCTCGAACGTCCTCAATGTCGATCGCGACGTGGCGCGGTTCGAGGAGCTGATCCAGCGGGCGCTCACCGTGAATCCGAGCAGTCCCCCGACACGAAGGCTGGCCAGGCGATATCGGGCGATCCATCGCCGCACCAAGACGATCGCGGTGAACCTTGCGGCCTTCCCGATCGCGATCGTGCTGCTGTTCGGGTGGTTCGCGGTGGATACCGGCAGGGCGAGCGACGCTACTTGGATGATCTGGCCCGGCCTTGTCGCCTTGGCCGTCATCTTTGTCAGCGGCCTGGTCACCTGGTCGGCACGCGGCGCGCTTCCGATGCTCACTCTGCCCCAGGTGGCCACAGCGGCTGGCGCCGCCGGAATCATCGCGGCAGGTGCGGGATACGGTGCCACGCGCGGAGTTCCCGCCGCAGCCGTCCTCGGCCTGATCTCGATCGCATTGTCGGGCGTCTTGGGGCTTCCCCTGTTCCTTCGCGCCGGACGACGCACGGCGCACCATACGGACCGTGACTGACCGTAGATCGTGAGACAGACTCAGGGGGAGTCGTGATCCTCCGCTGAACACCGCCACCGGTGTTAACGTCTTCGGCGTGATGTCCGGGTGGACCCCGGCGCTGCGTCGGTCGCACGAGACCAGGGAGGACTGCGACGCGCACCGTCGCCGCCCCGAATCACCCCGATGATCGAGAGGGGGTGAGACTCTATGACCACCCCGATGCGAGCCGGCGATGTCGTCGCCGTAACCGTGACCAAGGTCCTGCCGTTCGGCGTGCTCGTCGAGACTCCGGCAGGCGTGCCCGGGCTCGTGCGCAGCGCCAAGGCCGAGGTCGGCACGGTCGTAAACGTTCGCGTCCGCGAGTTCGACGGCCAGCGGTTCGGCGCCAGTCTGGTGTGAGTGAGGTGGCCGGGTGCGGCTTGGAAAGCGCACCCGGCCACGACATTCCCCCGCTGAACAGTCGCCGCCCGTCACGACGAAGCCACAGGACCAGACTGCCCGAGCGGCGGCTTATCGCCTTCGGCTACCAGCACCAGCGGGGACGGTCAGGAGGACCAGGCCCAGGGCGAGGACGACCATCCCGGACCACGATGCGGCCGGCAGGCGTTCATCGAGGACGGCGACACCCAGGACCGCTGCCACGGCAGGCTCGGCCAGGGTCAGCGACGTGGCCACCGACGCGGGGGTACGGCGCAGTCCGTGCCCGAAGAGCCGGTAGGCCAGGTAGACGGTGAACAGGGCAAGATACAGTGCCACCGCCGCGCCGCGGGTGGTGGCGAGCCAGTGCGGGTTGGTGAACAGCACGAGCGGCAGGACGAGCAGCCCGGCGGCGCCGAACAGCACGCCCATCACCGCGTCGGAAGGGTGTTCGCGGGTGATCAGTTTCCCGCCGATCAGCGAGTAGGCGGCGTACGACAGACCGGCGCACCCGGCGAGTGCGACGCCCGTCAGGTCCATGGGCGCGGCATGTCCGGTGAGCCCGGGGCCGAGCACCAGAAGGGTGCAACCCAGCACGGCGGCCGCGGTGGCGCCGCTCCAGCGTGCGGTCGGCCGGGCCTGCGAGGTGATCCAGGACAGCAGGCCGGCGAAGACCGGCGCGCTGCCCAGGGCAACCACGGTGGCCACCGCCACGCCGGTCCGGGCCACGGCGGGGTAGAAGGTGACCGGATACCCGGCCACCGCCAGCGCACCCAGCACGAGCAGCCACCGTTCGGGGCGGGTGCAAACGGCGGGCAGCGAGCGAGCGCGGCGTGAGGTGAGGAACAGCAGGGTGCCGCCGAGGGTGAGACCGGCGCCGCCGATCGCCGCCGCCGTTGCACCGGCGGGTGCCAGGGAGCTGGCGGTCCCGGTCGTACCCCAGAGAACGGCTGCGGTGAGGATGGGCGCGGGGCCGCCCAGGGAACCGGTGCGGGAGGGGCGTTGGCCGGCAGCCGGGTAGGTGGGAGCTTGAGGTGAAATGCGGTTCGGCACAGTAGTGGTCTTCCGTCGTCGAATGCGTCTGGGACTCGATCCGAAACGGGCGCACCACAGGAACCTGAACCGCCGCGGTCGACGGGGTCAGGGGTTCACACCATTAGTGTCTGCGCCCGATCAGGCGCAGAGCGGCGGCAGAACGACGTGCCAGTAGGAGTTCACCTCGCGATGGTAGCTGCCTGGGACCGGTGGCTGAGGAAAGGCCCTGTCCCGGCTGGTGATGAAGTGGCCAAGATCGATCAGGAATCAAGAAGTGCAGGCCACGGAGCCGCACCTAGCATGATCGTCATGGACATCACCATTCACACGAGCTTCCTTCCGCATGTCGACCCGGACGCCTCCGTGGCCTTCTACCGGGACGTCCTCGGCTTCGAGGTCCGCAGCGACGTCGGCCAGGGCAAGATGCGTTGGATCACCGTCGGCCCCGTCAACCAGCCCGACACGTCCATCCTCCTGGCGCCGGCGGCCGCCGACCCTGGGATCACCGAGGACGAACGCCGCACCATCGCCGAAATGATGGCCAAGGGCACCTATGGCTGGATCCTGCTGGCCACCCGGGACCTCGACGGCACCTTCGAGAAGGTGCAGGCCGGCGACGCCGAGGTCGTCCAGGAGCCGACCGAGCAGCCGTACGGCATCCGCGACTGCGCCTTCCGCGATCCCGCCGGCAACCTGGTCCGCATCCAGGAGCTTCGCTGAACCGACCGGTCACGCGGCCGTGCTGGCCGGCGCCACGACCACCTGCGGGAACGGGGCGGTCGGCCCTTCCCGGCCGCCGCCCTCGCCCACACTCCTCGGCGGGCCGTTCATGCTCGCGGGCATCGATGGAAGGAGCTCTCTCATGTGTCACCCCTCGTGGGGGCGCGCGCTCACCGCGGCGCACCGCCTCACCGACCTCGCTCGACTGCGCCGCGTCCGCGACCGGATCGACCGGGAGTACGCGCAGCCGCTGAACGTCGAGGCGCTCGCCCGCGGCGTGAACATGTCGGCAGGGCATCTCAGCCGCCAGTTCCGGCTGGCCTACGGCGAGTCGCCGTACGCGTACCTGATGACGCGGCGCATCGAGCGGGCGGCGGCGCTGTTGCGGCGTGGGGACCTCAACGTCACTGAGGTCTGCTTCGCGGTCGGGTGCTCCTCGCTGGGCACCTTCAGCACTCGCTTCACCGAGCTGGTCGGCATGTCGCCCAGCGCCTACCGGCGCGGCGCAACCAGCGCTGCGGCGGGGATGCCGTCGTGTGTGGCGAAGCAGGTGACCAGACCGGTCAGGAATCAAGAAGCCCTGGTCGCCGAGCCGCAACTAGCGTGATTGTCATGACATCCATCGAATCCGTCACCCTCGACGTGGCCGACCCCGCGGCCGCCAGCCGCTTCTACACCGCCGCCTTCGGTTTGGACACGCAGATCCGCCTGCGGGCCTCGGAGGCACCGACGACCGGTTTCCGTGGGTTCACGCTGGCGCTCACGGTGTCCCAGCCGGCCACCGTCAACGGCTTCATCGGCGCCGCCTTGGACGCCGGCGCCACGACGCTGAAGCCGGCCGCGAAGTCGCTCTGGGGCTACGGCGGTGTCGTGCAGGCCCCGGACGGGACGATCTGGAAGGTCGCGACCTCGGCGAAGAAGGACACCGGCCCGGCGACCCGGCAGATCGACGAGTTGGTGCTCCTGCTGGGTGTCGCGGACGTGGCAGCGAGCAAGCGGTTCTACGTCGAGCGTGGCCTGGCCGTGGCGAAGAGCTTCGGCCGCATGTACGTCGAGTTCGCTGCTGGGTCGAGCCCGGTGAAGCTGGCGCTGTACCGGCGCCGCGCGCTTGCCAAGGACGTCGGCGTCGCTCCCGAGGGCACCGGATCGCACCGGCTCATGATCGGCGGCGATGCCGGGGCTTTCACCGACCCGGACGGGTTTGCCTGGGAGGCCGCCTCGCTGGCACCCACGGCCTGATTCAGCGGGGCTCGCTCGGCCTTGCCGGGCGAGCCCGTTTGCCGCGCTAGATCGGCGTCGGGTCGGCGGGAAACTGCTCATGTCCCAGCACGGCGAGCAGTTGCAGCTTCTCGTAGCCCTCGCTGCGCGGTGGCGCGGTGAGCACGAGCAGCGCCTGGGACTGGTCCTCGGTGATCAGCGCCTGGCAGTCCAGTTCGATCGCACCGAGTTGGGGATGGATGAGCGTCTTGTGGTCCTCGAAGCGCTTGGCCACCTCATGTCGTTCCCACAGCTCGGCGAACTCCGCGCTCGCCTTCTGCAGGGCCCGCACGATCTCGCCGGCCCGTGACTGCGGGCCCATCGACCCGTACGCGGCGCGCAGGTTGGCGACCTGGGCGCGGCTGTGCCGGTCGCGGTCCTCCTCGGGGTAGCGCAGCCGCTCCGCGGGCTCGGTGAACCACCGGTAGATCTCGCTGCGGGCGAGGCCGGTGTAGCCCGATCTGTCGCCGAACAGGGCTTCGGCCATCCGGTTCTGCACGAGGGTCTCGCCGAGGTTGGACAGGATGAGTGCCGGGGTGTCGTCGAGCCGGTCCAGCACGCGCAGCAGCGCCGGGGCGACGTGCGTCGCCGCGGACACCGAGGCCGGGGCGTTCTGCCCTGCCACCTGGAAGAGGTAGTCGCGTTCGTCGCCGGTCAGCCGCAGCGCCCGGGCGAGCGACGCCAGCATCTGCGGGCTCGGCTGCGGGCCGCGCTGCTGTTCGAGGCGGGTGTAGTAGTCGGTCGACATGGCGGCGAGGGCAGCGACTTCCTCACGCCGCAGGCCGGGTGCGCGCCGGCGGGCGCCGGCAGCCAGCCCGACGTCCCCGGGCTGCAGTGCCTCTCGGCGGCGGCGCAGGAAGTCGGCCAGGGCTGCACGGTCCATGATCTCAGTATCCGCAGGCGGCGGGAGCCAACCAGGGATTGCCGATCCCCCGATGACCGGTCTCTTAATCCGCCTTCGAGGAACGGCGAGGCTCGGGGCATGAACATCTCCGGAAACACGATCTTCATCCCGGGCGCCACGAGCGGTATCGGCCTGGCCCTCGCCGTCGAGTTGCGGGCCAGGGGTAACACGGTCATCGTCGGCGGCCGGCGTACCGATCTGCTCGACAAGATCGCCGCGGAACACCCGGGCATCGACACCGTACGGATCGACACGACGGACCCGGCGAGCATCGGCGCCGCCGCGAAGGAGGTGCTGGCGAAGCACCCGGACCTCGACGTCCTCGTCACGATGGCCGGCATCATGCGCGTCGAGGACTGGCACCAGCCCGAATCGTTCCTCGCCTCGGCCGAGGCGGTGGTGACGACCAACGTGCTCGGCCCGATCCGGCTCATCGCCGCGTTCATCGAGCACCTGCGGGCGCAGCCGGACGCCACCATCGTCACCGTCTCCTCGGGCCTGGCGTTCGCGCCGCTGAAGGTCACCCCGAGCTACAACGCGTCGAAGGCCGCGATCCACATGCTCAGCGAGTCGATCCGGCTGCAGCTCGCCGACACGACCGTGAAGGTGGTGGAGCTCGAACCGCCGGCCGTCCGTACCTCGTTGCTGCCCGGGCAGGAGGACAGCGAGTTCGCGATGCCGCTGGACGAGTTCGTGGCGGAGGTCGTCGCGCTGCTGGAGTCGCAGCCCGACGCCAGGGAGATCCAGGTCGAGCGCGTGAAGTTCCTCCGGTACGGCGAAGCGCGCGGCGACTACGACCAGGTCGTCGCGACGCTCAACACGGCCGACCCGCACGGAAAGTAGCCCCGGACTCCCTGGCGGCGCAGGGTCGACGCCGCGTCGCCGGCACTGGGCAGGCGAAAGGCCGGCCGGGCGACACCACCTCGACCGTCGCCATCGAAGCGCCACCGGCTGGTCATACCGGCTTCGGCTAGAGATCATGGACGGCTTCACGGGCGGCGTTTAGGGTCTTTTGCGCCCCCTACCGGGCGAACTGTGCGCCGTTCTCGAACCGGAGGAAACGCCTCGTCGGCACTGGCCTTTCCACCGTCTGATCCGGGAGGACCCGTTGAGACTGAGCATTCATCGCCGTACCCTGCTCGGCACCGCGCTCGCCGCCGCGCTGGCACCGCTGTCGCTGGCCGCGCCGGCCGGCGCGACCGAGCGCGCGGGATCGGCCGCGCCACCCGTGGCGCTACGCGTGGCCACCTACAACATCCACGCCGGGGCCGGCGAGGACAACGTCTTCGACCTCGCCCGGACCACCGAGGCGATCCGGGCGCTGGACGCCGACGTGGTCGGCCTTCAGGAGGTGGACGTCCACTGGGGTAACCGCAGCAACTTCATCGACGAGGCCGAGGAGCTCGCCGATCGGCTGGGCATGTGGGCCTTCTTCGCGCCGATCTACGACTTCGACCCGCTGACCGCCGGTGCGCCCCGCCGGCAGTACGGGGTCGCGGTGCTCAGCCGCTACCCGATCCTCGAGGCGGAGAACAACGAGATCACCCGGCTCTCCACCCAGGTGCCCAACCCGGTGCCGGCCCCCGCGCCGGGCTTCGCCGAGGTGACGATCAACGTGCGGGGTGCCCACGTACACGTCTACTCCACGCACCTCGACTACCGGGGAGACCCGACCGTGCGGCGCATGCAGGTCGCGGACACGCTGAACATCCTGGCCGCCGACTCCGGGCCGAAGGTGCTGGTCGGCGACCTCAACGCGCAGCCGGGGGCACCCGAGCTGACCGCCCTGTGGCAAGACCTGCGTGATGCCGCCCCGGCCGGCGCCAAGACGTACCCGGCGATCAACCCGGTGAAGCGGATCGACGTCATCAGCGTCTCACCGGACATCACCGTGGTGGGCACGGACACCGTAGCGACGACGGCATCGGACCACCGGCCGGTGGTCGCCGACCTCCTGCTGCACCAGCGCGGCAACTGATCCGGGCGGCAGCCGACGCGGCGGTGCTCCGGCCCTGGGACCGGAGCACCGCCCCGCCACGATCCCCGGTCAGCGGGCGTGGTGCGCGGCGAGGTGGGTCAGCATCGTCTGGTTGGCTTCCCAGCCGTCCGGGAACTTCACCGGCACGTCCAGGTGCACCCGCTCGGTCGACGGGTGCGCATCGAGCAATTCGGCGATCCCGGCCCGGGCCACCACGAGGCATGCGTGCCGGTGCCGGGATGCCAGCACGCACAGCCGCCCCGACTCCAGGTGGAACGCGGTCGCGTCCCGCCGCCCGGACAGCGGGTGCAGCACGACCGTCACGTCGTACTCCCGGCCCTGCAGCCGGTTGGCGGTGTCGACGGTGATGCCCGCGCCGGCCTCGCCGAGTTGCGACCGGATGGCCGCCACCTGGTCGCGGTGGGCAGCCCCGATGGCGATCCGGTCCGCGGTCACCGGCGCGCCGTCGGGCGCCTGCTCGGAGATCGCGACCGCACCCCGCGCCAGCACCCGCAGCGCGAGGGCCGCGCAGGCCGCGGCGGCCTCCCCATCGGTACGCAGCGTCTGCCGGGCCGGCAGTTCGTACAGCCCCCAGCCGGTGGTCGCCGCCACGTCCACCGTCGCGTCGTAGGCGTCACCGGGTCCGGCCTCGGTGAGGGAGAGGGCGCGGTCGGCGGGCCCGGTGCCGGACCGGAACCCGGTGAACGGGTAGAACGCCGCCGCCACCACCGGCGCGGCGGTGGCGGGCAGCCGCCAGGACACCGGCAGCCGGTGTACGGGCAGGTCCGGGTTGTGCCGCAGCAGGGTGGCCACCGCCGACTGCATCGGATCCCAGGTCAGGCCGGTCCAGCGGGCGGTCTCGACGGTGGAGAACGGGTCGAGCTGCCCGGGATCGCCCACGAACAGCGCCCGCTCGAACCGGCCGGCCACGCGCAGCAGCGCGTCGGAGCGCATCTGGTATGCCTCGTCGACGATCGCCCACGGCCAGCAGCCCTCGGCGACGGTGGCCCACTTGGCGGCCGTACCGATGATGACGGCCGAGGCGGCGAGGTCGGCGACCTTGGCGGCGACCCGGACCGTCTCGTGGCCCTCGACCCGGTCGGTCGGCTTGTAGTCGGTGGCGGAGAGCCGGCCGATGCGCAGTTCGGGTGCCTTGCGGACGAGGCGGTCGATGAGGTCGTCGACCTGCTCGTTGGTCTGCGCGATGATGATCAGCGGCTCGCCGGTGGTGGCTAGTTCGACGGCGGCGCGGACCACGAGGGTGGACTTGCCGGCGCCGGGCGGGGAGTCGACCACCACGCCACGGTGGTCGCCGGAGCGCAGGTCGGCCAGCACGGCGGTGATCACCCGCTCCGCCTCGACGGCGGGCGGGAGCTCCAGACCAGCAAGCATCGACACGTCACCTTCCGACACGGCGTCCCCGGCACCCTACCGGTCGGGGCGGACGCCGACCTTTCTCCGATGGCCGCTGACCCGCTGTCACCCTTGCGACATAACCATTAGTGATCGACCGGCAACGGTTCGTCCAAAACCACGCGTCCTTCCCATCATCAATGCGGCGGAGAGCTGTCGCGCCATACACCTGAGGACACCTCATGCAGAAACGAATCGGCCGCCGGCTGACAGCCGTGCTCACGGTGGCGGGACTGGCCCTGCTCGGTGCGGTGGGGTCCGCAACCCCGGTCGCAGCCGCCAAGGCAGGGGCGCGGGCGTCGGTGCAGGTGGGACGATTGATCCTCGAGCCGACTGAGCGCGGTTACCGGGGCGATCTCCCGGTGACCGTGACCAACCTCGGCAGCACCACGGACAGCTTCGCCCTGCAGATCGCGGAGCCGATCGCCGGTTCCTTCCGCAACGCCGGCCCGGACGCGCCCTGCCTCACCTTCGACGACATGGTCGATGGTCGGCGCACCTTCGAGTGCTCCCCCTCGCTCTACCTGCAACCCGGCGAGACCCGGCAGGCCGTCCTGTCGTTCGAGGTGCTCACCACGGTCCGGTCGTACGCGATGCGCGCCGGTAGCGGCACGATCACGGCGACCGTCTACTACCAGAGCGCACCGGCAGGCAGGGGCGACTTCGGGACCCTGTTCCGCGCGGCGGACGGCAAACTGAACCCGACCACGCCCTACGTCCAGGACAGCGAGATCAAGGCGTCGATCACGGCGGATGACGCCACCCTGTCCCGAGTGGCGGACGGGCGTTGGTTCGGCCGGGTGCCGATGACGGTGCGCTACGCCGGCGACGCCGCCCACGACGACCTGTGGGTCGACGGGATCGCCCTGCCCAACGGGGTACGGGTCTGGGCCACCGACCCGGACAGCGGCCCGGCCACCACGGACACCCGGCTGAACGTTCCGGGGCACCGGTTCATGCCCGGCGAGGAGCGCAGCTTCGACCTGGTGGTCGTCGCGCCCGCCGAAACGCCGGCGGGTGATCTCGGCAGTGCCACGTTCGAGGTGGGGGCGATGTTCTTCCCCATCCAGCAGCTGAGCGACGCGGATCCGTCCGACAACACGGCGTCGGTGCGGCTCACCGCCGTCGACAACAGCTGACCGTCATGGTGGTGGTCCCTGGCCGCCGGTCGGGGGGTGCGGGCCGGGGTCACCGGCCCGCACCCACCGGTCAGCCGCGGCGCTCCCCCACCTGGTACGTGTGGTCAGCGTGGGCGGCCGAGTCCGGCGTCGCGGGCGCGGACGATGGCCTGGCTGCGCTGGGTGAGGTGCAGTTTGGCGAGGATGGTGGTGACGTTGTTCGCCACCGTCTTGCTGGAAAGGTGCAGGCGCTGGCCGATTTCGGTGTTGGACAGCCCGGCGGCGAGGTGGTCGAGGATGTCGCGTTCGCGGGTGGTCAGTTCGGGAAATGGGCCGTCCTGCGGCGGTGGCGAGGCGAACCAGGTCCGTAGGCGGCCGGCGAGGGCGGCACCGAACACGGGTTGTCCGGCTGCGGCGGCGTGGATGGCGGCGACGATGTCCGCGCCGTCGGCGCCCTTGACCAGGTAGCCGAGGGCGCCGGCTTGCATGGCGGCGAAGACGGTGGCGTCGTCTTCGAACATGGTGAGGACCAGGACGGCGGCGTGGGGCACCTGGGCCTGGATCTGGCGGGTGGCTTCGATGCCGTGTAGGCCGGGCAGTTGCAGGTCCATGATGATGACGTCGGGTTGCAGCTCGACGGCTTGGCGGACGGCTTGGCGGCCGTCGCTGGCTTCGCCGGCCAGGTCGATGTTGTCGACCGTGTCGAGGACGGCTCGTAGCCCCTGGCGTACCAGGGGGTGGTCGTCGGCGAGCAGTACGCGGATCATGGCGTCACCGGAAGTGGGAGTCGGGCGGTGACGCTGCCGCCACCGTCGGGGGTGGGGCCAGCGTGGCAGGTCCCGCCAAGTTCGGCGGCGCGTTCTCGCATCGCGGTCAGTCCGACGCCCGGCAGCCACGGGCCGCTGGAGCTCCCGTCGTCGGTCACCTGAATGACCATTTCGCCGGGTGCGGCGGTCAGGCGTACCCGGCACTGGTGGCCGTCGCTGTGCCGGACCGTGTTGGTGATCGCTTCGACGGCGGTGCGGTAGGCGACGACCTCGATCGCCGCGGGCAGGTCCGGTAGGCCGTCGGCATCGATGGTGACTCGCAGCGGGCCGCCTGCGGTCAGCCGGTCGGCCTGGGAGCGCAGGGCACCGGCGAGTCCGAGGTCGTCGAGGGCGGGTGGGCGTAGCCCGTGGACGACCTTGCGCAGGTCGGCCAGCGCCTGCGTGGCGGCGTCACGGGCTTCCCGGATGTGGTGGTCGGCGGCGGGTGGGTCGGTGTGCAGGCGGGTGCGGGCGGCATCGAGGGTCAGGCCGATGGCGGTGAGCGCGGGTCCGAGGCCGTCGTGCAGTTCGCGGCGCAGCCGGCGGCGTTCCTCCTCCCGGGCGGTGACCAGTCGCTGTCGTGAGCGCAAGACTTCGGTGGTGAGGCTGCGGGTGGCCATGGCCAGGCCGAGTTGTCCGGCGAGGTCGGACAGCAGGTTGCTGTCGCGTTCGTCGACGGTCTCCTCGCCGCGCCGGGCCGACGCGATGAGGAAACCCTCGACCTGGCCGTCGTAGGCCAGTGGCCAGCGATGCTGCGGCTCGGCCGGCCGGCCGTACGACGTGACGGGAGTGCCGTCGACCCGATGGATCGCCACGTAGGGCAGCCGGAGTGCGGCGGCGACGGCGTGGGCGAAGGTGCCGAGGGCGTCGCCGCCGGGGACGGTGTTGAGTTGCCGTCCCAGGTCACGCAGGGTCCGGTGGGGATCCTGGCGGCCGCCGTAGAACAGCCGGTCGACGAGGCGCTGGGTGCGCTCGCGCAGCGGCACGAACGACATCGCCACGGCCACCGCGGCGATCGGCGCGGCGATCTGGCGGGAGACGACCCGGGTGGTCAGGGCCGAGAGCAGCGCGAAGCTGACGACGAGGGTGGCGGTGATCGCGCCGTAGACCAGGGAGCGGCGGAGGATCGTGTCGATGGACCACAGCCGGTAGCGCAGCACCGGGCCGACGAGGGTGAGTACGAACACGAACGCGTCGACGGTGTTGACGACGCCCGGCAGCCGTTCCGTGACCGCCAGCGGAAACAGGGCCAGCGCCACGACGATGCCGGCCGCCCGCCACTTCAGCTGCTGACGGGCGATGCCGTCGGCCCGGGCGAACCGGATGACCACGCCGATGCCGGCGGCCAGGCCCAGCAGGACGACGACGGGGGCCAGCAGGAGCATGCCGTCGGCGACGCGCCCGACCAGGGTGCCTCCGGTGAGAGGATGCGCCAGGCCGGGTACGCCGGTCACGCTGCGCGGCGTCGTGCTGCCGAGGATGCCGCCCACCAGGACGAGCACCGTGGCGCCGATGATCAGTTTTTCCAGGATGGCGCCCCACCGACTGGCGGGCCGTCCGGACGGGAACCGGATGTTGATCAGACCCTGGGCGGCGATCGGCGCGAAGCTGAAGGTTCCGCTGGTCAGGGCCCAGGTCACCCATGCGCTGTGATCACCCTGCCGGGCGGCCAGGTAGGCGGGCGGCAGGATCAGCACCTGGCCGACGACGAGCACCGCGGCGCCGGCCAGCAGCCAGCCGAACGGCAGATCCGGGCGGCGGTCGATCAGCAGGCCGCCGGCGACCCCGTAGGCGACCATGATGGCCAGCGGCTCCAGCCATGTCGGCAAGGAGCCGTTCGGTGGCAGGGGCCGCCCGGCGGTGACCCACCACAGCAGGAACCCGACCCCGATCAGGACAGCCACCAGCGTCCCGGCAGCCCACCGGCTGCCGTCGCGGGTCTGGTGAGCCGGCGCCGTGTCGATACGGGCCAGTATCCCGGCCCTGCTCAGAGGGGATCAACGGCCGCGGTTCCCGAGCGGCCGGGAAGAGGTTCCCGCCGGTCCGGGAATCCCCGGACGTCAGGGCGGAGGACGGCGGCGCGGTTCGGGAAGCGCTGCCGTGGTCCGGTGAGCGGTGCGCGGCCGACGCTCAGTGGCGACAGCATCTCTTGCCACACCGGGAGTTTCGCCATGAGGACCATCCGCTACACCGCTGCCGTCGCGACGATCATCATGTCGCTGCTCAACCTGCCCGTCGGCCTCGACCCGGCCGGCGCCCACCTGCCGGCCCCGGTCGCCTGGCTGGTCAGCCTGGTCGGCGTCGCCGGCATCGTCGCCGCGATCGGCCTGTTCCGCACCGCCGGCTGGGCCGTCCCGGCGGTGATCGCCGTCGGCGGGCTCAACCTGTTCGGCGCGGTCATCGCGCTGGCCAACAGCAGTGAAGGTGGGGTCGTCGGCCTGGTGCTCAGCGCGGTCGGCACCGGCCTGGCCGTCGCGTACGCCGCCCGCCGCCCGGCCGCGGCACCGCAGGCCGGCTGACCCACTCCCCGTGAACGGAGGTTCCACCATGCAGACCGAAACCGCACCGGCGCAGACCGCGCCGCCACGCCGGCAGCTGACGGACGTGCGAGGATTCTGGCGGGTGCTGCTCGCCGTCATCGCGCCGCTGCCCATGCTCGCGCAAGGGTTGTACTACCTGCTGTTGCCGTGGGCCGCCGACGCGTCGTTCCCACAGCGCGTGCAGGACACCACTGGCCACCTGAACCTGGTCGGTTCGCTGCAATGGATCGAGACGCCGTTCCTGGTCGGGCTCATCCCCGCCACGTTCGCGGTCGCCTGGGTCGCCCGTCGTGGCGCGCCGCGGCTGGCCACCGCCGGCGCGCTGCTCGCCCTGCTGGGCGACCTGGCCGGGTTCCCGCTCATTCCCAACAACGACCGGCTGACCTACCTCACCGCGACCAACAGTTTCGATGTCGACGCGATGTCCGCGCTGTCCGGCGCCGAGGACAACTACCTGCTCGGCCAGTTGGGCGGTCTGCTGTTCATCATCGGCGTCACCATCGGGCTGCTGCTGCTCGGGCTTGCGCTCTGGCGCAGCAAAGCGGCCCCGGCGTGGATGGGCTGGGCGCTGGCCATCGGCGGTTTCACCCACCCGTTCGTCTCCGGCATCGTGCCCGGCTACGTCGCGCAAGGCCTCGGGCTCTGGGTGGCCGCTGTCGGCTTCGCCGGCGCGTCCTACGCGCTGCTGCGGATGCGCAACGACGCGTTCGACCTGCCGCCCGCCCCAGCCGGCTGAACCAGCAGCAGACCGCGGGTGCCGGAGCGAGTGAGCCCGACCGCTGCGGCACCCCTTCCGGGAGAGGCGACTGGGCCGCGAGCCCGCCGTCAGCTCCCTCATCGCGGGAAGTTGGGGATCAGGCCTGCGCACCAGCGGCGCCGGTACCGGCCTGCGGCAGTGGGTCCGCAGGCCGGCACCCGGTCATCGACCGCCGGTCAGTCGCGGCGCTCCCCCACCCGATACGTGACCAGGTTGGGGTCGGCCTTGAGCTGCCGTTCAGTGAACTTGATGGTGTCGAAGCCCTTGCCCGAGTAGAGCCGGGTCTGATCGGCGTACCAGGGGGAGTTCGGGTTGGCCGACTGGGAGTAGGTGAGGATCTGCCGGCCCGACGGCCCGTTGCGGCCCAGCTCGACGGCCATCAGGAACGACGTGCCGTGCACCACCTTCGGGTAGCCGACGCCAGGCTGCACCAGGTTGATCGTCATATTGAAGACGCCGGCCTCGGGCCACCCGCCGTGGATCGGGATCCGTTCGGTGCCGCGCGGCTCGGTCTGGATGTCGCCGAGGCGCGCGTCGAGCGGGATCCCGTCGAGCAGCTGAACGGCGTCCGCGAGGGCGGTGCGGATCCGAGGGTCGTCGACGGCGAGCCGGCCCGAGGTGGTGAGCGGGTTGGCCGGTTCGAACCGGTCGGCGAAGCGCAGGCCGCCGGCGCGGGCGAACTCGGTGAATAGGTGCGAGCCGCGGCTGTCCAAGTCGACCCGAAGGTCCCAGCCGCGCAGGGCGGCGCAGGCGGCGCTCAGGTCGACCCGGGTGCCGTCGGAGGCGGTGGCGACCGGGTTGGCCGTACACGATCTCACCAGGTCGTCGCGGACCAGTTCACCGCCGTAGGCGCGGTTGCCGAGGGTGACCGTCCACAGTTGCCGGTGGTGAACTGGGTGCCGGGGAGCCCGTCGGTGCCGGCGAGGCGCTGCCGCACCTGGTTGACGCCGAGCCGGGTACGCAGGCTGCGTTCGGTCCGTGCCGATGATGCGCGGGAAGCGTCCCTGATCAGCTTGGCGATCCTGAGTCGGATGGGGTTTCCGGGATCGTTTCCCACCGTGGCGGAGATGCATGGACGTGGAGATGGAATCCCGCGCCCAAGGCGGCTCCGCGTGGCCGGTGGCCGGCGGTGGTGGGTGTGCTGGTCGTATTCACGCCCTGGTGCCGGTGGGCTGCGCGAGGCAGCCTGGGCCGGTCCGTTGGTGCGTGTCCCTCCGGACGCTTACTCGCCCAGCCATGAGGCCGGGTGGGGGAGGGTGCCCTGCGTCGCCTGGGCGCGGGGCGTGAGGTGCGGGGCCGGGTGGGGCCGGACTTCGACCGGTCCCTCCGGCTGCCTGTGGTGGTGGGGGTGACGACGGCGTTGGCTTCGAGCTCGTCAACGACCGAGCGGATCACCATCTGCCCGCTGGTCTTGTCGATGACGGTCTTGCCCTGATGGGTCAGACCACGGGCGGCGATGCGCCGCCAGGCACCGTGGTCGCGGTCGCCCTGCCAACCGCAGCCGCCGGTGTTGGGGCAGATGGCCCACTTCCATCCCGGTGTGGTGGGCCGGTCGGGGGCTTTACGGTGCTGTAGCGGGGTCAAACATTGCGGGCAGTGCTTGGAAGTGTTGCGGGCGGGGACCGTGACCACGGCGATATCGTGCTCGGCGGCGAGGTGCCGCATCCGGTCGCTGATCTTTCCGCGGACCTGCTGGGACAGCCGCGTGTTCAGGCTGTGCCCCATGCCCCGCGCTTCCATCGACCGCAGGTCTTCCAGATAGATCGCCGTCGCCCGGGCGGCGATCGCCTGGTCGACCGTCCAGCGGGCGGCAGCCCAGGCGAGCGCGTCGTTCAGGTTTTGGCGGCGGGTGGACACGTGGCGGATCTCGCCGGCCAGCACCTCCTGTTTCGCCCTCAACTGCTCGTCGGGGCGGCCGCCGAGCAGCCGCGTGTACTGGTCGGCCTTCGCATGCAGCCGCTCACTGTGACGGCGCAGGCGGTGCTGCTTGGCCAGGACCCCGGCGGCCCGGAACTGGCCACCCGCCCCCAACGCCGTGATCCGCCCATCCTTACCCAGTCGCAGCGCACCGGCGCTGAGGAGCGTGTTGAGACCCCAATCCACGCCAAGCGCCACCGAGTGACCGGTAGCCCGGGCCTTCGGCACGGCATGCGTGTACGCCATGTCGGCACGCACCTTGCCGTCGGTGAGGCGGAGGGTGGGCAGGTGCAGCACCGCCGAGGCAGGAACCGTGGACGGCAACGCGATCCGGCACGCCACCCACGTCCAGTCCCGATACCCCCGCGGATCCGGACGGGTGGGCAGTTGCAGCCGCAGCAGCGCTCTCGCCGGGTCGGTGTCGCAGCGCTCGATCGTGGCCTGCTGCCGATCACACGCGGCCAACAGCAACATCCGCCCGATCCTCGGGGTGCCTTCGAGTTCGAACACGTCCACCGGCAGGCGACCATTGGTCTTGGCGAACGCGGCAACCTGGCGGGTCCGACCCTTGATGACATTCGACGGCAGATGCTCCCCACCCGGGACCGCCCGGCGCACCTGATCCCACTCGGCCGGGGTGCGCTTGCGCGGATCGGCCGGCCACGTCGCCAGGACCCCGGCGGTCACCTCGGCACGCCACGCCGCCGAACGCAGCGCACGCCCCGCCTGCTCCTGTGCCATCCGCACGATCCGGTCATTGACCCTCACACCCCCAGGCGGGGCGACCGTCCACCCCAGTCGCCGTAACGCCATCCACGCGTGCGACGGCAACCTCCGCCCACCCGCATCCACCCCGGAAGCCAACACCCCCACATCCACGCTGTTCCAATGCTCACCGACCAGCGCGGCCACCATGCCCGCCACCAGATCGGCGCACCAACCCATCCGCAGCGCCAGCACCGCCGCAGACAGGACCTCACCGGTTGCCTCGTCCACACCGGTGCGCAACACCGCGCGGGCACACGCGGTGCGGGCCGCCTCACCCTCGGCCAGCCGCAGCTTCCCGCTCACCGACTCAACGACCCACCAACGATCGAGCAGAACCAACGCCCACGGACGGCCCGCGTCACCGGAATCCGCCCCGAACCAACCCAACCACCAGGCGTCACGAGGCGGACACCGACAGACGCGCCGCAGTCTGCGAGAATCGAAGAAGGTCCACACGACCAATCTATGATCACTGACGATTCGTAATCAAATTGGTCAGCCTTCCAGGGGCTGCTGCGGGTTGGCGAGCCGGTAGCTGTCGTTGGAGTTGGTCACGTAGTCATTGCGGACCAGCGTGGGCAGGTGCGCCGGGCCGAAGATGCCCGGCACGGCGGCGTCGGGGTCCCGGCCCAGCTCGCAGGCGGAGCGGGAGCCGTCGAGGACGCCTGGCCGCTGCGGGTGACGGCCGCCGTGGACCGGGCCGCGGGACGGTGGGAGGGTCTGGTGGACCGCGTCCGCCGCCTGGGCGGCGCGGCGGCCACGTACCCCGCGGCGTCCCTGGACTCGCGGCTGCTGCACGGCGCGCTGCTTGCGGCGATGGGGCCGACCGAGGAAGCCGTGGACCGCCTGGTCGACGTGATCGCGGTCGCCGAGCGGGTCGGCGCCGTCAGGCCGCCCTGCTGACCGCCCAGGCCGTCCTGGCCCGCTCCCGCTAGGAATGGGGACACGCTGATCGCCTGCTCGACGCAGCGCATACCGTCTTGAACGGTGCGGGGCTGCGGTACGAGGAGGCCCTGGCCGCCGACGGCTCGGCCGGTTGCGCTGCGAGCGCGAGGCCGCGGACGGCGGGCACCTGCTGGAGAGCGCACTGCGCCGGTACGGAGCGATACACGCCGACCGCGACATCGCGCGGATCTGCCAGATCATGCGGCGGAACGGCGTGCCGATCCCGTACCCGTGGCGGGGCGGGCGACCCTCCCTCGGCCAGACACTGTCGTCGCGGGAGCGCAAGGTGGCGCTGCTGGCGGCGGAGGGCAAGACGAACCAGGAGATCGCCACCGAGCTGTTCCTTTCCCGGCGCACCGTCGAGAGCCACATCTCCAGCGCACTACGCAAGCTCGGCTACCTGTCGCGAAAGGAACTGGCAGGCTTACCGCTCGATGAAGATGGTGCTCTGCCGCGGGCTACGTCTGGGTGACCCGCCCTCGGGTTAGGGTCAGCGGCGTGAGTGTGCACGCCCGCGTCGTCGCCGACGAATTCCCGGCCACCCTGCGCTTCTACACCGACCTGCTCGGCGAACCGGAAACGGTTGTCGCGGACTTCGAGTACGCCAGCTTCGACCAGGGCGGCGAAACCGTCCTGGCGATCCTCGGCCGCCGGGCGGCGGAGGCGGTGCTTCCGGTGGGTCGGGGCGACGGCAGCGTGCTCGTGGTGGTCCCGGTGCCCGACGTGGATGCCACCATCGCCGGGCTCCCGGCCGAGGTGGTGGTGGCCGAGGCGGCCGACCGCCCTGGGTGGGGTGTGCGCTCGGCGTACCTGCGCGACCCCGAGGGTAACCTGGTCGAGGTGCAGACCTGGACGGCCCGCTGAGGGTGCGGCCGGCACTGTCGTTGCGGTCCGGCCGCACTTCCGGTCCCGCAGTCTCGGCATCGGCGGGGTTGGTTGAAGACGTGCAGGTGGGTGCCAGGGCCTCCTAGGTGTCGGGAACGGGAAGCGGGGCCGGCCCGATGGACCGGCCCCGCTCAGAGTGTGCGTTTTGTGAACCCGTCGATCAGCGCTTGGGCTCGACCACCGTCAGGGTGAAGTCGTCGTACGACGCCGCGTGGGTCTTGTCGCCGCCGTAGACCGCCCGCACTTGATGGATGCCGGGGTTGGGCAGCATGCGGACGGTGCAGGAGGCGATGCCCTTCTTGGCCGGCGCCTCGCAGAGCACGTCCTCACCGATCATGAACTGCACCGGGCCGGTAGCCGTGGTCGGCGTGACGGTCGCGGTCAGTTTCAGGGTCCGGCCCCAGGTGGCGGTCACGTCGTTGACGCGGACCGAGGTGGGGGTGAGTTCCACGGTCGGGGCCGGGGTGACGGTGACCACCCGGTTGGCGACCGCCTGGTTGCCGTTGGTGTCGGAGACCAGGTAGGACAGCGCGTAGTTGCCCGGGGTGGTGGTGTCGACGGTGCCGATGACCTGGATCCGGTTGGTGACGTCGCCGTCGGTGTTGTCCACCGCGGTGATCCCGGCCAGCGGATCGAAGGCCTGTCCCTGCTTGACTGAGGTCGAGGCGGGGACGGTCAGCACCGGCGCGGTGACGTCGGTGCCGGCCGCGGTGGCGGTGAAGATGCCGCCGAACTGGTCGACCGAGCCGACCTGGGCACCGCTGCCGGTGTGGCTGGTGGTGGTCCAGGCGTAGAGCTCGCCCTCGGTCAGGCCGCTCCACTGGACGGTGGCCGGCCAGCCCGACTTGGCCGTGGCCTCACCGATGACGGTGTCGGTCGGGGTGACCAGGACGAGGCCGTCGGTGCTGAAGCTGGTCTTCCGCGAGGACAGGTCGATCGGCAGGACCATGTTGTCCTCGGCGCCGTTGTAGCGCTTGCGGTCGTCGTACTCGGTGGCGCCGTAGTTGTTGAGCATCGGCGAGTAGGTGTCGATGCTCATCTGGGCCCGATCGACGTCGATCTGCAGCAGCCGCAGGAAGCTGGCGCCGAACTGCAGCAGGTCGCCCTTCTTGTGGTCGACGACGCCATCGCCGTTGAGGTCGAGGTTGCCGTTGGCGTCGACCTTCTCCGGCCACAGCTCGCCCGCGGTCATCTTGTAGAACTGGTAGTCCGCGAGCAGTTCGACCACGTTGTGCTCGACGGTGACGCCGACCCCGGTCTTGAGGTTCGTGCCGACGCCGTGCTCGTGGCCGGCGAGGACCAGGAAGACGTTCGGGTTGGCGGCCACGATGCTGGAGAAGGCCCGCGAACCGTCGGTGGAGAAGTTGGCGCCCCGGCCGTCCGGCGCGCCCGACGGGGCGATGTAGGCGTGGGTCAGCAGGATGCCGTTGCGGTCGTGGTAGCGCTGGAAGATCGAGCTGGCCCAGTCGGCCTCGGCCTGGGTGACGCCGTAGGAGAGACCCACCGCGACGAAGTCCAGACCGCCCGCGGAGAAGAGGACGTAGTTGTTCTGGTTGTCCTTACCGCGGGTGACCACGGCGCCGGAGGCGTCGGTGGTCTCGTCCCAGGCGTGGTACGACGCCTTGTACTCGGCCGGCCACTGCTTGGAGCCCTCGTAGTAGCGCTCGGGGCCGTAGTACTGGTTGAACCGTGAGGTCGGGCCGGTCTCGGCGCCGCCCTGGTTGTCGTGGTTGCCGGCGATGACCTGGTTGACCAGTCCGGCCGCGTCCAGGGTGCGCTGCGCCTCGGCGGTGAACTGGAACTCTTTGGTCACCTGCTCGTCGAGGCCGGGGCGGAGCAGTTTGCCGCTGGCGTCGGTGGCCAGCGGGTTGGTGTAGTCGTTCTCGATGATGTCACCGGTGTGCGCGGTGTAAGCGATCTTCCGCTTGGCGGCGTTGTCGGCCAGCCACTGGGTGGTGTCCCGGTAGGACTTCGCCCAGAGCGCCTGCTCCTCCATGGTCATCTTGTCGCTGGGCTCGTCGATGCCGTCGAAGTCGTCGTACGTGCCACCGACGGCACCCTCGGCGAGGTACTGCGTGTCGGTGAAGTGGGCCAGCGAGAAGTCGTAGGCCGACGGGTCCTCGAAGTGGTCCCGGTTGGCCGGGGCGCCGGCGGTCGCGTCGCGCGACGCCAGGTCGTCGGCGAACGGGTCCTGGCCGGTGACCAGGACGTGGACCACGCCGTTGTCGACCAGTTCCGGCCGGACGGCGGCCTTCAGCGTGGTCTCACCCTCGGCCTGGCCGCGGGCGGTGGCGAGTTCGGTCCACACCTGGGCGGTGCCGTTCCACGCGTGCAGGGAGACCGCGCGCGCGGGGTCGACCGTGCCGTTCCACAGGATCTGGCGGCGCTCGGTCGACGCCGGCACCTGGACGTCGTACCGCTGGAACGGGATGTTGCCCGTGGACGGGCTGTTCGCCATCTTGCCGTCGGGACGCGGTGCGGTGCCGATCTGGCCGCCGTCGGTGTAGGAGAAGTCCAGCGCGGACGGCATCACCGGGATGACACCCTGGAAGCCGCCGACCGGCACGCTCGGGGTGGCCTGCTTGAAGGTGGTGGTCACCTCGCCGCCGTCGGGGTTGTTGGCGATCGCCGAGAGCGTCACCCGACCGCTGCCCTGGCCGACGTCGGTGCCGCCCGTGGTCGGGATGGCGTCGGAGGTGAACGTGACCGTCTTGCTGACGGGCTTGCCGAACACGTCGGTCGCCGAGATCGCCAGGGTGTGGTTGCCGGACTTCATGCCGGCGCCGATCTCCTGGCCGACCTGTACGGGCTGGCCGTCGAGCAGGTAGCGCCAGCCGGTCGCGTTGCCCTGGTTGGTCACGGTCACCTGGAGCTCGGTCGGGCGGCTCAGGTGGTCGCCCTCCCCGGGGAGCGTCGAGGTGATCGCGACGCCCGCGTTCCGGATGTCACCGAGGGCGGCGATGTTGAGCGCCTTCACCTCGTCGAGGGTGAGGACGCGGGAGTAGATTCGGGCGTTGCGCACCGTCGCCGGGGCCCAGAACTGGTTGACCGCGTCGGCGCCGACGTAGAAGGAGTTGCGGGCGGCACCGCCGGGCAGGCCGAGCGGTGCCGGGGCGGCGACGGACGCGGCCAGCTCGCCATCGACGTAGAGGCGGGCGGTGGCACCGTCCCAGGTGCCGACGGCGTGGTACCAGCGGCCGGAGGAGATCTGGACCTGGGCGTTGCGGTAGGCGCCGCTGGCGTACACGGCGAAGGTCAGCTTGTCGCCGTAGACGACGATCGAGTAGCCGCCGGTCTCCTTCTCGGAGCAGACGGAGTGCTCACCGGAGTTGGGCAGGGTGCCGTTGTCCTTGAAGGTGCACTCGATCGAGACCTGGTTGCGGATCTTCTCCCACTGCGTGTCGCCCATCGCGTAGGCGTAGGCGTCGTTGGCGCCGTCGAAGGTCGCGACCGGCGTCTTCACCGCGGTGTCCTGGGCGATCACCGGCTCGCCGACGGTGGTGACGGCGAGGTTCTGGGCGTCGTCCTTCGGCGTGCCGTCGTCGAAGTCCACGTCGAGGACGTCGGCGGTCGGGACGGGCGCCTTGAGGTCGAAGGCTGACGCCAGCTCGGCCGCCTGGGCGGCGGTCAGCCCCCGGCTCCAGACCTTGCTGGCCGCGAAGGAGGCCGGCGGGGCGACCTGCCCGATGCCGGACGGGGCGGCGTCGGCGCCAATCACGAAGCGGCGCGAGGTCGTGGCCGGCGGGGTGAGCGCACCGGTGGCCGCGGCGGAGCCGGCCAGCTGGCCGTTGAGGTAGAGGCTCAGAGTCTGGCCGTCCCAGACCGAGAGGGCGTGGTACCAGCGGTTGCCGCTGATCGGGGTCAGCACCGACTTGTAGCCGCCGCCGATGTGGGCCATCGTGCCGAGGTTGCCGGCGTTGACGTAGACCGAGAAGCCGCCGGCTTCCTTGTCGGAGCAGAGGTCCTTCTCGCCGCTCACCGGCATCGTGGTGTCGACCCGGAAGACGCACTCGATGGCGAAGCCGCTGGAGAACCGGCTCCACTGGTCGGTGAAGTCGAAGGAGACCGCGTCGTCGACCCCGTCCACCTTGAGCAGGTCGTGACCGAACGCCGCGTCCGTGGTGTAGCTGGGAGCGCCCCAGGTGGTGGGGGCGAGGCCCTGGGCCCGGTCGGTGGTAACGCCGCCGGTGAAGGCGACGTCGAGCACGTCGGCAGCCGGGACCGTGGCAGCCGCGGTGGGCGCGGCCTGGGCGGGCATCATCAGCGCGCCGCCGGCCATCGCGAGCCCGAGGGCGGCCGCGCCCAGGCGGCGCCACCTCCGGGCGAACGGATGGAGTCGTGTTGTCACGACATCTCCTTTTTCTGAAGGGGTTTCTCTTGGTGGTTGGTGGTGGGTGGTTGGAAATCCGGAAGGAAGGTCAGGTGCCGGGTAGGCCGGCGACGGCGGAGGCGGAGATGCCGACGCCGATGAGGGTGATCCCACAGGCGGCCAGCACCGGGGCCACCCGCGTGGCCAGCTGCAGGAGGGCGTGGGACCCGGCGGCGCGCGTCACGAGGGAGCGGCCGGTGAGAGCCATGAGGCCGACGGTGAAGAGCACCGCGGCGAGCCCGAGGCCGAAACAGACCACGAGGACGAGAGCGAACCCGGCTCGCCCGGCGAAGATGCCGGTCACCAGCACAAGGAAAGCCGCCGGCGACGGCGTCAGGCCGCCGGACATGCCGAGGAGGAGGAGCCCCGGGCGGGACGGGCTGGGGTGGTCGTGTCCGTGGCCGTGGTCATGGCTGTGGCTGTGGCTGTGGCTGTGGCTGTGGCTGTGGCTGTGGCTGTGAGCATGACCACGCCGACGCAGGTGGCGGCGTAGCAGCCAGAGCCCGACGGCGACGACGGTCAGGCCAGCCGCCAACTGCAGCCCGGTGGTCAGGCGCTCGAGGCTGACCAGGTCGGAGAGGGAGAAGAAGGTCCAGGCGACCGCGATGACCAGCACCGAGACGGTGTGCATGGCGGCCACCGAGAAACCCAGCCAGGCGGCGTCGCGGACCCGGCCGCGGGAGCCGATCAGGTACGCCGCAGCGAGACTCTTGCCGTGGCCGGGTGCGAGTCCGTGCGCAGCCCCCGCCACGAAGGCGATCACCAGCGCCACCGGCACGAAACCCGGCGACTGCACCGTCTCGATCAGTCGATCGCCGAACCCGGCGGCGCCGAAGAGATCGACGGCGAGGAGGGCTGCGGGGCCGGAGCCGAGGGGTGCCGCCGCAGTGCCGAGGCTGGTGATCGAGTGCATGATTCAGGCCTTTCGTCCGCGCCGGTGATGCCAGAACGCTCCGGCTGCGACGAGGGCCAGCAGGACGCCCCCGACGACGGAGAGTTGCAGGGCGCTGCTGCTTGAGGAGGTCGCGGCGACGGTCCGAGTTGCCGCGGGACGGGAACTCGGACCGTCGCTGATGGTCCAGTCCGCCGACTCGTGCGCGGCGTCGTACACCGCCTTCTGCCCACGAGGACCTCTGGCGAGCGTCCGATAGGCCTCGTGCAGGTCGGTGAGCATCCGGGACGTCACGGTCACCGTGCTCACCGGTTCGGGGCAGGTGAACAGCACCTCGGCGCCGCCGGCCACCAGATCGTCGGCCACGGTGACCTCGCCCTTGCAGGACCGCCCTCCCTGCTTCACGGCGATCCGCTCGGTCAGGTACTTGGCGAACGCGGGAGCCTCAGCCAACGCCACCGCGTCGGCGGGCTCGTAGATCACCGCACCGTCCAGCAACACCCGGTCCTGCGGAAGCACGCCGAGGGCGATGCCGAGCTGGGTCAGGTCGTCGGTGCCGCCGACGAGCCACCGGACCCGCACAGCGTGATCGCCCTCGCCCGCGACCTTGATCTGCTGTGGGGCGCCGAAGGGATGCGCCGAGACCGGGGCCGGAGCCAGCCCTCCCATCAGCACCAGTGCGAGTACGCCCCAGGAGCAACGCCAGGCGTGGCGTAGGGCACGGCGCAGGGCAGGCACAACAGGCTCTCATCCGCTCGGTGGGGCAAACGCAATGACTGTTCCGGCCACAGGTGACCAGCAAGATCACAAAAACCGAGCGAACTCTTACGGGCAGGTTGCCGAACCAGGAAATGACCCTGGTCATCGCGGGTACCGGGCGGCTCTGTCCATGCCCCACCGGCGCCGGTGACGGCCGAAATGACACGCAGCCGCGTCGCCGACGCCGTACCAACTCATCTGCGGAAGTGGCTGGACCGCACGATGATACTGAGTATTATACCCAGTATATCGACGGCTGGGTGGTGGACCATGAGCATCCGACATGCACTGCTGGCGTTGCTGGCGGAAGGATCCAAGTACGGCCTGCAACTGCGGCAGGAGTTCGAGGCACGCACCGGTGAGGTCTGGCCGCTCAACGTCGGGCAGGTCTACACCACGCTGCAACGCCTCGAGCGCGAAGGACACGTGGAATCAGACGAGACCGAACGCGACGGTGCGCAGCGACGGTACCGGATCACCGCCGACGGCGAACGCGAACTGGACCGGTGGTTGCGGACCCCGCCCGGCGCCACGCCTCCCCCGCGCGACGAACTCGTCATCAAGGTGCAGGTGGCGGTGCGCCTGCCCGACGTCGACGTACGGGAGATCCTGCAGGTCCACCGCCGGCGCCTCGTCGAGGAAATGCAGCGGTACACCCACCTCAAGGCCGAGGCGGACCCCAGCGACATCGCGCTCGGCCTCGTCGTCGACGCGGAACTGTTCCGGCTCGAGGCGGTGGTCCGCTGGCTCGACGCGGCCGACGCCCGGCTGCGCCGCCTACCCGCCACGCCCACCGTGCCCGCCGATGCGGCGTCGAGCGACCCGGCCCGACCGGCCGGCCCCGCCGACCGGGAACCGGCCGAATCCACCCCGGCACGCGAGGGGGCCCGTCGATGAGTGCGGTGCTGAGCATGCGCCACGTGTCCAAGGTGTACGGCGCGGGCAACGCCGCCGTACACGCGCTGCGGCAGGTGGACCTCACCGTGGACGGCGGCGAGCTGGTGGCCGTCATGGGTCCGAGCGGCTCCGGCAAGAGCACCCTGCTGACGATCGCCGGCAGCCTCGAGGAGCCGACCGACGGTGCGGTGCTGGTCTGCGGTGACGACATGTCGACCATGTCCGCCGACGCGCAGGCCAGGATGCGTCGCCGCGCCATCGGCTTCGTCTTCCAGGACCTGAATCTGCTCGCCGGGCTGTCCGCCGTCGAGAACGTGGCGCTGCCGCTCGAACTCGACGGCGTGGGCGCGCGGGCCGCACGGGCCGCCGGCATGCGCGTACTCGAGGAGTTGGGGCTGGCCGAACGGGCCGCCGCCTTCCCCGACGACCTGTCCGGCGGCGAACGCCAACGGGTCGCGATCGCCCGCGCCGTGGTCGGCGACCGGCGGCTGCTGCTCGCCGACGAGCCCACCGGTGCGCTGGACTCGGCCAACGGCGAAGCGGTCATGCGGATGCTGCGCGCGGCCTGCAAGCGCGGGATCGCCGGGGTCATGGTGACCCACGACGCGCAGCTCGCCTCCTGGGCCGACCGGGTGGTGTTCCTCCGCGACGGCCGGGTCGTCGACCAGACTGCGTCGACCGGTCCGGACGCCCTGCTCGCCGGGGACGTGACCCCGTGACGGCGAGCACCGCCACCCCACCGAGCACTGACCGGCCGGCACCCCGCCGCGCCCCGGGCGGCGGCCTGCCGGCCCACCGGGCCGTGATCCGGTGGGCGGTACGGCTGTTCCGCCGCGAGTGGCGCCAGCAGATGCTCACCCTCGCACTGCTCACCGTCGCCGTCATCGGGGCCACCTTCGCCGTCTCGGCGACCTACAACATGGCCTCATCAAGCGACGCGACGTTCGGGCGCGCCGACCACCTCCTGCGCCTCGACGGTGGCGACCCGGCCGTGCTCGACTCCCGGCTCGCCGCCGCACGGGCGTGGTTCGGCACGATCGACGCGATCGGCCACCACTACGTGCAGGTGCCGGGCCTGTTCGACCCGGTCGACGTCCGCGCGCAGAACCCTGACGGCGCGTACGGCGCACCGATGCTGGCGCTGCGGCAGGGGCGGTACCCGGCCGGCGCGGGCGAGATCGCGGTCACCGACGGGGTGGCGCATACCCTGCGGACCGGGCTCGGCCGGCGGGTCAGCCTCGACGGCCACGACCGGCTGGTCGTCGGGGTGGTGGAGAACCCCAAGGACCTGACCGACGAGTTCGCCCTCGTCGACCCGGCGCACGCCGACCCGCCGCAGACCGTCACCGTCCTCGTCGCCGGGGACCAGGCCTCCCTGGAGGCGTTCCGCAACACCATCGACGGTCCGCTGGTACGCGAGTCACGGCCCGCCATGACCCGTACGGTGATCGCCGCCGTCACGCTGGCGCTGGCCACCATCGGCCTGCTGCTGGTGTCGCTGGTCGCCGCGGCCGGGTTCATCGTGGTGGCGCAGCGCCGGCAGCGCCAGCTCGGCATGCTCGCCGCGATGGGCGCCACCCGACGGCACCTGCGGCTGGTGATGCTGGCCAACGGCACCGTCGTCGGAGCGGTCGCCGCGGTGCTCGGCACCACCATCGGCGTCGCCGCCTGGCTGCTCGTCGCCGGGCGGGTGGAGACGGCCGCCGGGCACCGCATCGACCGGTTCGACCTGCCCTGGGCGACGCTCGGCGCGGAGATGGTGCTGGCCGTGGCAACCGCCACCGCCGCCGCATGGTGGCCGGCGCGGGCCATCGCGCGTACCCCGATCATGAGCGCCCTGTCGGCGCGGCCGCCGCGCCCCCGACCGGCCCGGCGCACCGCGGTGGCCGCCGTGGTCCTGCTCGCCGCCGGTGTCACCTGCCTGGTGCTGTCCGGCGGCACCAACCCGGTGCTGATCTCCGCCGGCACCCTCGCCACGGCGGTCGGGGTGCTCTTCGTCGGCCCGACCGCGATCCGGTTGCTGGCCGCGGCGCGCGGCGGGATGCCGGTGGCCGTCCGCCTGGCGTTGACCGACCTGGTCCGCTACCAGGCCCGGGCCGGCGCGGCGCTCGCCGCGATGAGTCTCGCGCTGGGGATCTCGGTGGCGGTCGTCGCCGGGTCCGCCGCCGCCGAGTACCAGGCCAGGCACTCCGCCGGGCTGGGCAACCTGGCCGACACCACGCTCCTGGTCCGCATCGGCCGACCCACCCCGGTGATCCCGATACGGACCCCGGACCAACTGGCCAGCCTGCAGGCGCAGCTCGACGCGATCGCCGGCAACCTCGGCACGCCCACGGTGACCCCGCTCGACATGGCGGTGGTCGCCTCGTACGCCGACCCGGGCCAGCCTGGCGGCCAGCCCGGCCATCCGGCCGTCGAGATCGGTACGCCGGTTGCCGACGGTCAGACGATGACGTCGTACCCCCTCTACGTGGCCACACCGGAACTGCTCCGGCTCTACCGGCTCGACACCACGGCGGTCGCCGCCGACACCGAGGTGCTCAGCGTCCGCACCGGCGCGCTCGAACTGGTGAACATCCCCGAACGCCGCGTCTACCCGAAGACCCAGGCGCTTCCGGACACCCGGTACTCCTCGATGCCGAACTCGATGGTCACCGCGAGCATGATGGCCCGCCACGGCTGGCAGCCCGCGCGGGTCGGCTGGCTCGTCGACGCGGACCACCCCCTCACCGGGCAGGAGCTGACCACCGCGCAGAACCTCGCCGCGACCGCCGGCCTCACCATCGAGTCCCGCCACGAGCAAGCCTCCCTCGGGGCACTGCGGACCGGAGCGGTCGCCGCCGGCGCGCTGCTCGCCCTCGGCATCCTCGCCATGACCGTCGGCCTCATCCGCGGCGAAGCGGCCGGCGACCTGCGCACCCTGACCGCGACCGGCGCCCCGCGACGCGTACGGCGCACGCTGACCGCCACGACCTCCGGTGCGCTCGCCCTGCTGGGCGCCGTCCTCGGCCTGGCCGGCGCGTACCTCGCGCTGGTCAGCGTCCTGCACCGCGACCTCGACGCGCTGACCGACGTACCCGTCGCCCACCTGGCCGCGGCGACCGTCGGGCTGCCGGTGCTCGCCGCCGTCGCCGGCTGGCTCCTCGCCGGCCGCGAACCGTCCTCGTTGAGCCGCCGCAGACTGGACTGAGCAGGGCCCGCGCTGCGCCACCAAACTCGCGCGCAAACGGCGAACAGACGTGATGTGATGAACCGCTGTGAATGAAGGGAAACAACTCCTCGGCGGCCGCGCAGACCTGATGATCGCAATGGAGCAGAACCTCGCCGAACATGCCTGCCACTTGCACCGGCATGTGGCGGGCTCGACCGTCATGGAAACCAACGACCTCCTGATCGCCGACAGCGGCCTGGACGACGACACTTTCAACATCGTCGCAGCGGCGCGTCTCACGCCGGACACCGCCGCGACCCGGATCGAGCAGACCCTTCAGGCACTGGCCACCACCGAGCGTCCCTTCTCGTGGTGGGTGGGCCCGGCCTCCACGCCGGCGGATCTCGCGTCGCTCCTGGAAAGCACCGGTCTCCAGGCATCCGAGACCGAGACCGGCATGTGGCAGGACCTACGTGCGGCCCCACCCCAGCAACCTGCTGGGGATCTGGCCATCCACCGGGTGAGCACCCCCGAGCAACTCGCCGATTACTCGACCGTCCTGGCTGCGAACTGGAACCCACCGGCGGCCACGGTGCGCCGCTTCTTTGCTGATGCAGCCGACTGGGCCCTCGCCCCCGACTGCCCCGCTCGCTACCTGGTCGGCTACGTCGACGATCGCCCCGTCTGCTCGGCCGAGGTCTTCCTCCACTCGGGAGTCGCTGGGATCTACAACATCGCTACCCTGGCGACCGACCGCCGGCGCGGCTACGGCAGCGCCATCACCCTGGCGACCTTGCGCACCGCGTACGGCGCGGGCTACCGCACAGTGGTCCTGCAAGCATCCTCCGAGGGCGAACCCGTCTACCGCCGGCTTGGGTTCCAACCCTGCGGCCGCTTCACCGAGTACGCCATCACACCCTGAGACCAGATATCCACTCGCGTGCCGTGGCCCCTGCCCCAGCGGGTGGCCGGGCCCAGCGTGAGCAGGCCACGAGCATCGAAAAACGATGAGTTACTGATCAGTCACCCATTGTTTAATCTCTGCATTCGCATGGATGATTGCGCTGATGGCCCGGACGCCGGTGCTCCGTCGTCCGAGTCAGCTCGCCCACCGGATGAAGGAGAGTGCCTGGTGTGTGACACCGATCATCTTGAGCCCTCCGGCATGAACCGTCGCGACCTGCTGGGACTTCTCGGCGCGGCCGGCGCCGGGCTGGCCGTCGCCCCCGTCCTGACGTCAGACCCGGCACTGGCCGCCGCGTCAGACCTCGCGCTCGACCCGAAGACAATGCCCGCCGACCCGGTCAACTACGAGCCACCGACCACACTCGCCATCGACTCGCAGGCCAAGGACTCGGCCATCTCCTGGATCGACCGCAACGAACACCGCATCGTGGGGTTGAACGACCGGATCTGGGAGTACGCCGAGCCCTCCCTGGCCGAGTGGAACTCGTCCTGGGCCGAGGCGGACTTCCTGCAGGCCAACGGCTTCACCATCAAGTGGGGCGCCGGCGGCATGCCCACCGCGTTCGTCGCCACCTTCAGCCATGGCACCGGCAAGCCGGTGATCGGATTCAGCGGGGAGTACGACGCGCTACCCGGGCTGTCGCAGGAAAAGGGCAACCCACAGCATTCGCCCCTGGTCTACCACCACGACCCGTACGCCCCCACGTACGGCTTCGGACACGGGTGCGGCCACTGCGCGCTCGGCGCAGCCGCGGCGGGTGCGGCTGTCGCGACCGCCACGGCGATGCGCGCTCGCAACCTCGACGGCACGATCAAGTTCTTCGGCTCGACCGCGGAGGAGCAACTGGTCGGCAAGTCGGTGGCAGTGCGAGCCGGGGTCTACAAGGGCCTCGATGCCTTCGTCGACTGGCACCCCAGCAGCGGCAACAGCACGAGCTGGTCGTCGAGCAACGCGATGTACAGCATCGCCTTCCATTTCCTCGGCACCGACGGCCACGGCGGGTCACCGCTCGCGACCCGATCCAGCCAGGACGCGGTGACGGCGATGGCGATGCTGACGGAATATCTGCGGGAGAGCGACCAGGCGCACACCTCCCGGATGCACTACGCGATCCGGCAGACCGGCCAGGCGCCGAACGTCTTCCCCACGCTGTCGAGCATCTGGTACTACGCCCGCGAGGGCAGCCCGGAACGCGCGAAGATCCTGATGGACAAGATCATCAAGTGTGGTGAGGCGGCGGCGATGGCCACCGGCACCCGGATGCAGTACCGCATCATGGGTGGGGTCTGGAACCAGCTCGGCAACAAGCGTGGCGCCGAGCTGATGTACGCCAACATGACGCAGATCGGCGCGCCGAAGTTCTCCGCCCAGGACCAGGCGTTCGGCAAGGCGCTGCAGCGGTCCAACGGCACGGCGGAGACCGGCTTCTCCGAAACGATCACCGAGCTGCGGCCGCCGGCCACGGTCTTCATGGGCGGAGGTTCGACCGACGTCGCCGACATCAGCTGGCAGGTGCCGACGATCGGAATGGGGACCGCGCATCAGCCCGGCGGCACGAAGAACCACTCGTGGCACCACACCGCCACTGCGGCCTCCCACGCCGGCCACCTCACCACCCTGATCGCCGCCAAGTACCTGGCGGCAACCACCATCGACCTGCTGACCCAACCGACAGTGCTGGGTGAGATGAAGGACGAGTTCGACCGGCGTACCGCCAAGATCAAGTGGAAGAGCCTGCTGCCCGGCGACTACGAGTTGCCGCTCTACGAGCCGCCGGCGTGGTTCCTGGAGCGGACCGGGCAGTCGTGGCCGCCGCCCGGCGTCAAGTGGCCGCCCCGGCGGGTCGTCTCGACCGAGACGGCCCCGGACCTCGGGCCCGCGCTGCCACCGTCGAACCTGCCCCCGCTCGACTGATCCGTACCGGTGCGCCCGGCCAGGCGGTTGATCACCTGGCCGGGCGCCACCTCGGCCGGCCCCTCGCGTGGCCGCTGTTGCGGCCCATTGGTGGTGGCGGTCAGTTCCCGCTGCGGTACGGGCCGTCCACGTAGATCAGCGCGTCGCCGACGGCCCGCTCGGTCGACCCGCTGGGCCGGTTGACCAGGGCGCCCTCGACGGACATGGCGGTGGAGCCGCCGCCGTCGAGGTTGATCGAGTCGGACATGCCGAGCGCCTGGGCGACAGCGGCGGTCTCGTCCATGGTGGTGCCGACGCTGGTGGTCTGGCGGCCGTCGATGGTGGCGAGCACGATCTTCCCGTCCCGGGTGGTACCGGCGATGGTGCGCGGGTTGCGGTCGAAGAAGCTGCCGGAGCCGGCCGGTACGACGATCTGGCCGTCCGCCGTCAGCGGGTACCGCCCGGTCACCCCGAACAGGCCGGGCCGCACGGGAAGGTGCTCGCCGTTCTGGTCGGTCAGGGTCGAGGTCATGCTCACGCAACCCTGCGCGGTCACGTCGAGCAGGGCGGCGGTGTCCCGCCCGGTGGCCTGCAGCGAGGTCTGGCCGGCCGCGAGGGTGGTGCCCCGGGTGGTCGAGGTGCGCACCACGCAGCCGAGCCGGTCGAGCACGACCTCCACGCCGGCGCCGGACGGGGTGGCCGCGGCGAACTCGGGGGTGAACTCGACGACGTCGCCGGGCAGGGTGCACTGCGTCTGATCGACGAGGGCGGCGCAGCCGGCGGGCACGACCGGCGGGTGGTTGATGAACTCCAGCGGCAGGGTGGCGTCGGTCTGCCGGTTTCGTACGCTGCCCGACCAGGTCAGCTTCCCGGTGAGGGCCCGGTTGCTGTTGGCGTCGACGACGAAGTTGACCTCGGCCGGGTCGCTGATCGGCTCGCTGAGCAGCTTCCCGCCGAACAGCCCAAGCCCGACCGGGTCGCCCGGGTAGAGCTGGCTGGCGGTGAAGGTGAAGAAGGAGGCGTTGACCCCGGCGAGGGCGCCGGAGGCGCGGACCAGGTCGGTGGTCTTCTCGACCTTGGCGAGGTCCGGGCCGTACGTCGCCTTCAGGTGCCCGCGGGCCTTGCTCGGGTCGATCGTGAGCACGTTGACCACCCACGGACCCCGCGTGGTGGTGTTGATCTGGTCGGCGGGCGCCGGCGCGCTGCCCCGCTCGATCCGGGTGAGGGTGACGCCCTCGGCCAGGGCACGACTGGCGTGTACCTCCGTCAGGTCGGCGTCGCCGAGCGGAAGCGTGCCGGCGGCGGCCTCGGCCCGGGCCTGCGGTACGACACCGAGCGCCACCGCGGCCAGGGCGGCCGCCGCGATCGCCCCGGCCCGGCGGAAGCGGGACAGGTCAGCAGTGGAAACAGTCATGGCCGTGATCTTGGCGGCGCCGAGGAACCACGGTCCCGACTCCACTTGACACCGAGCCGAATTGTGGTTGAGGAACAGCTGACCCGAAGGAGTCGACGTGAGCGGCACCGACAAGCCGATCGGCTACTGGCTCAAGCACTTGCACAACCTGATCGAGAAGCAGTTCGACGCGACGCTGGGCGACCTCGGCCTCGACCGCCGGCAGTGGCAGATCCTGAACGCGCTGTCTAGCGCGGCGCGGAGCCGCAGCGAGATCGAGCAGGCGCTCGCACCGTTCTGGCCGGACGGCGTACCCCACTTCGGCGCGATCCTCGACGGTCCCGACGGCCTGGTCACGCGGGGATGGGTGGCGGACGACGGCGACGCGCTCAACCTGACCGAGCAGGGGCGCGCGGCGCACCGTAGGGCGGCCGAGCGCGTCGGCGAGACTCGGCGGCTGCTGCTGCACGGACTCAGCCCCGAGCAGTACGCCGAGACCGTTCGGATCCTGTCGGTCATGGCCGACAACGTCGAAACAGCGTTGGCCAGCCGCGCCGGCGTGCAGGACTGAATGGTCTGCGGGTGGTTCAGCGTCCTGGCATCGCCGATCCCAGGGCCGGTCGACGCAACCGGGCCCGTCGCCACTCCTGTTCGAGGATGGCGTAGCCGACCGTGTCCAGCCATCGGCCGGACCGGTGCAGTGACTCGCGGACTGCGTGCACTTCGCGGCGCATGCCGACGTGCTCCATGAGGCGCCAGGAGGTGTCGTTGCCGAGGAAGCAGTTCGCGGTGGCCCGGCGCACGCCGAGATCCTCGAAGCAGTAGCGGAGGAGCTCACGTACGGCTTCGGTGGCGTAGCCGTGGCCGGTGAAGGCGGGATCGAGGACCCAGCCGAGCTCTGCCTGCGTGTCGCGCGCCTGGTCGGCGACATCGAGCTGGGCCCAGGCGTCCTCGCGGCGGAGCATGAAGTCGCCGATGGTCGGGGCCTCGGGGTCGTGGCCGAGGGTGACGATGACAGTGGTCGCGAGGCGGGCAGGCTTCGAGAACAGCTCGCGGTAGCCCTCGAGGTCTGCGGGGCAGCCAGTGAGCCACTCGTTGACCGACTCGAGCTGACGGAACGTCCAGGTCGCGTCGGCGTCGTCGGCGGTGGCGGGACGGAGGGTGAGGCGCTCGGTCTGCAATGGGCGCTCGAGCACCGACGGGCAGATGGGGGCCGGCGTACCGGTGGCGCGGAGCTCAGTGAGGACGACGCCGATGTCGCGCAGTCCGGCGAGTACACCGTGGAGCTGCGCTTGGTCGACGACCGAGACCGTGACGGTGGTGGTGCCGTCGTCGTTGCGGGTCAGGTCGAGCTGGCCGAGCCAGGCGGACCAGTGGTCGTCGAGGTGGCCGTCGACGCGGATCGTGTACGTCGTGGGGGCGGTGTTCATGAGGGCGCTCCAGTTTGCTGAGGACCTGTGGGGAGTACGGGGCGCCGACGGGCGGGACTTCGAAGGGCCCACTCGGCGACGGCCAAGTTGATCACCCAGCCGGCGCCCTTGGCGAGATCGGCGGCGAGCACGCCGGGGCCGAAGATCGCGCCGCCGATGCCCTCGGTGAAGGCCTGGGTGCCGGCGGCCAGGCCGATCGCGTACGCCCGGATCATCCACGCCCGGTGGGCCGCGGTGTCCCGGCGACGTACGGCGGTGAAGCCAAGCACAAGGCAGGCGGCCATCGCGGACCCGAAGACCAGGCGGAGCACGTAGAGCAGGCCGCCGGTGCCTGGCTGCGCCTCGTAGAACAGCGTCATCCAGAGGGCCGAGGTCGCCACCAGCAGGCCGGCCACGGCCAGCACCCGGCCGGCACGGCGGTGCCAGGCCAGGTGCCGGCGGCGGAACCGTGGCATGAGCTGCAGGATCCCGACGAGCACGTACATCGTCGCGCCGACGATGTGCACCACGAGCGGGAGCGGGAGGCCGGTGAACCGGTGGTCAGCGGGGATGATGGCCGGGCCGCCGGCCAGCTGGATCAGCCGCAGCGTCCCGGCCGTCAGCGGGATCGCGCTTAGGGCGACCAGCGCCATCGGCACCGGCCAGCTCCGTTTCCGGGTGCTCACCGGACCGCGGCGACGTCGGCGTGGGCCGTGGGCCGGGCGTCGACCGCCTCGGCGGCGTCGACCCGCCGGCGCCCGTCGCGCCACAGTGAGATGCCGAGGCCGATCAGTGCGACGCCGGTGGGCACCGCGAACGGGCGGTCGAAGGACTCCGGGAGCACGGACAGCGCCAGCGCGGAGACGGTGCCATAGGCCAGCAGCAGGGCGGCCCAGCGGGGCAAGATGCCCGCTCGGAACAGCGCGATGCCGAAAAGCAGGCCGCCGAGCGAGTAGCCGATGCCGGTGATGCCGAACAGGACGGTCATGCCGCCGATATCGCCGCTCGGGCTGCCACCCATGGCGGCGTCAACATAGTCCTGGACGTAGCCCGGGCTCGTCTTGGCCACGGTCGGCAGGACGCAGGCGACGATGACCTGGTTGGCGAACATCGCGAGGTATCCGACGGTCAGCAGCACGTAGCCGGCCACCCCGAGAACCCCGAACCGGCGGTGGTTGCGGAGGAACATGCCGGCGAAGCCGGCCAGCGACAGGACGGCCATCACGGCCTTGGCGGTCTCACGGACCGCCATCTCGGTCGTCACGATGTGCGCAACGTCGGCCGGTGGGTGGTTGACCTGGACGCCTGCGTAGATGGCGCCGGCGGCGGCCGCGCACAGGCCGGCGGCTGCGGTGATGCGGTGGGTGGTGATGTTCATGTCGGATTCCTTGGTGCGCGGTGCCGGGCGGGGTGTCCGGCGATATCCGGGACGTTAGGAACCGACGTGGTGAGGTCACATCACCATGTGATGTGACCGGGGTGGTGATTCGGCTCCGCGGTGACGCTCAGAGCAGGCCGAGGTCCGCGGCTCGGCGTACCGCGGCGCGGCGGGTGTTCACGTCGAGCTTGGTGAAGATGTGCTTGGTGTGCGTGCGCAGCGTGTTCACCGATACGAAGAGCTGTCGCGCGATCTCCGGCCCGCTGAGGTCGGTCGCCAGCAGGCGCAGGACCTCGAGCTCACGCCCGCTGAGTCCTTCCTCGGAGGCGGGTCCGGCGGGTGCGGGTGCCGACGGTCTTTGTGCGGCGGCCAGCAGGTGCTCGGCGTGCGTCCGTACGTCGTGCGGCGCGGCGCGGGCGACCTTCCCGAGCAGCTCCGCCATCGGGTATCCCTCGTCGAGGAAGAGCCGGCAGTAGCCGGCCGGCACCCCGTCAGCGAGGGCGGCAGCGAGGTCGCGCGCCGCCGAGTCCACGTCGCCGTTCGCCTGGTGGGCGAGCGCCCGCACCAGGCCCGCCTCGACCAGGCTGCCGTCGCGGCCCGCCGTCCGCGCGGCGTCCAGCACGCGGTCGAGCAGGTCGAGCGCCGCGCGCGCGTCACCCTCGGCGATGAGCAGCCGGGCGAGGGTGAGTTGGTCGTACTCGGCCAGGTAGGCCAGCGGATCCGTCGGCACGACGCCGCGCTCGCGGGCCCACGCTCGCGCCTCATCGAGGCGGCCCTGGGCGATCCGCACCCGTGCTCGGGTCGCGGCGATCGGCCGCACGTCCGGGAAGTAGCCGGGCAGGAAGAGCGGCTCCGCCTGGTTGAGCATCGCGATCGCGCCGTCGAGGTCGCCTTGCGCCTGCAGCAGTGCGGCCGTCGCGGTGTACCAGCGGTGCCGGTTCTCCAGCAGCGACGCCCGGTCGCCGAGCTCGCGGGCGAGCTCGAGGTGCTCCGTGGCCGCGTCGAGGTCGCCCTGCTCGCGGAGGACGTTGGCGAGGCCGACGTGCAGGTCGCCGGTGGTGGGGAGCACCGGGCCGGGGTGGCTCTCGGCCGCGGCCAGCGCCCGTTCGTAGAGCCGGCGCGCCTCGACCGGACGTCCGCGCGCCAGCCACATTTCTGCCAGCACGACAGTCGCGCCCAGCTCGTCTGCGACCATGCCGGCCGCGTGCAGGCTGGCGACCGCCGCGGTGAACGTGTCCACCGCGGCGCCGAGGTCGCCGGCCGCCCAAGCCGCCAGGCCGACGAAGCCGGCGGCGGCTCCGCGCGGGAAGTGGTCCTCCGGCCCGGCCAGCGCGAGTGCCCGGCGGGCGTGCGAGACGGTACCGTCGACATCGCCCCTGGCCTGGGCGACCGCGGCGCGGTAGACCGCGATCATGGCTGGGAGGGAGCGGAGTTCGCCCTCCCGGTCCCGGGCCGCCTCGGCCAGTGAGCCCGCGGTAGGAATGGTCGATGGCGGCATCGTGTCGAGAGCAGCCTCAGCGGCGTCGAGCCACGCCTCCACCCCGTCGAAGTCGCCCTCGGAGAGCCGGCTCCACCCCACGAAGGTGGCCAGCAGCGGTCGGCGACGGACGACGTCGCCGGGCAGCGCAACCAGCCAGTCGCGAAGGGTGCGGTCCTGGCGTCGTCGGCGCATGTCGGCCTCGGCGAGCTCGACGAGGTCGGCGGTGTGCTCGTGGTCGCCGCTCGCGATCGCGTGCCGTACGGCGTCGGCCAGCAGCCCGTTCTCGGCGAGCCATCGGCTGGCCGCGGCGTGCAGCTCACCGACCCGGTCGGCCTGCCGGGCCGCCAGGCGGGCACGCAATGCGTCGGCGAAGAGCTGGTGGTAGCGGTACCACCGGCGCTCGTCATCGAGCGGGACGACGAACAGGTGCTCGCGCTCAAGGGTCTCCAGCATCGGCTGACCGTCGGAGCGACCGGTCAGGGCGTCGCAAAGGCCGCCGGTCAGCTGGTCGAGCACGGAGGTGTCGAGCAGGAACGCGCGCACCTCGTCCGGCTGCCGGTCCAGAACCTCCTCAACGAGGTAGTCGAGGACGAACCGATGGCTCCCGGAGAAGGCCTCGACGAACCCAGCGACATCTCCAGGCCCGTCGGCGGCGGCATGGGTCCGGGCCGACAGCGCGGCCAGCTGCAGCCCCGCCGCCCACCCCTCGGTGCGCGCCTCGAGCGCGGCCACCAGCGCGGGCTCGAGCTGCAGCCCCATCACCTCGTTGAGGAACACCTCCGCCTCGTCGGTGGTGAACCTGAGGTCAGCGGCCCGCACCTCCACGAGCTCGCCCCGCGCACGCAGACGGGACAGCGGGAGCGGCGGGTCGGCCCGAGTGGTCACCGCCAGCGTGACCTGCGGAGGCAGGTTGTCCAGGAGGAAGGTCACCGCCTCATGGACGGCGGCCGCGTCGATGACGTGGTAGTCGTCGAGCGCCACCACCGTGGGACCGGCGAGGACGTCGAGATCGTTGATCAGGCTGACCAGGACGGTGTCGGTTGGCGTGGCACCGCCGGCCTCCAGCAGGGCGAGCGCGTCGACACCAGCCTCGGGCTCGGCGGTCTGAATCGCGGCCACGAGGTGGGTCAGAAACTGCCGGAGGTCGGCGTCGCCTGTGTCGAGAGCCAACCACGCAACTCTGCGCTGCGACTTCTCGACCGCCGCCAGCCACTGCACCAGAAGTGTGGTCTTGCCGAACCCAGCCGGTGCCGCGACGAGGACCAGCCGCGGCCCTTCGCCTCCGTCCGTGCGCAGTTGGTCGGTGAGGCGGGCGCGCTGCACCAGCCGACGACGCGGCGAGGGCAGGTGCAGCTTGGTGCCCAGCACAGGCATCCAATCATCGTAGGCCCGCTGTGAGGCGGTGGTCAGCCGGTACTGGCCCCGTCTACCTGGCGGAACATCCAGTCCACGTCGAGCCGCTCAGCCGGGCGGACCGGTTAGGGCAGGATGGCGGCGGGAACGAGTCGTTGCGCCCGTCCGGGCGTCTGCGGCACGGGGCCGGGGCTGCGGGCGGTGACGACAAACGGCCCCTGCCCTGACGGGCGGGACCGTGTGGCGGTTGCGTCGCCCGGCCTGTCGCCGGATCGGGTGTGGTCAGCGGGGCTGCTGAGATTGGTTTTGCCGCAGGGCTTCCTCGAGTTGGTCTTCGAGGATGATGATCCGTACGGCGGAGGCCATGTCGGTGCCCTGGTCGCACATCTCGCGGGCGCGGGCGGCCAGCCGCAGTTGGTATCGGGAGTAGCGGCGGTGGCCGCCGCCGGACCGGTACGGGTCGATCAGTTTCGCCTCGCCGAGCCGGCGTAGAAAGTCCGGCGAGCAGCCGACGATCTCCGCCGCGCGGCCCATCGTGTAGGCCGGGTAATCCTCGTCGTCGAGCCTGTCATCCGGTTGTGCCATGCACACCTCCATCACGAGGGCCCCGGCGCCGTAGCGCCGGGGCCCAAGGGTTACGGGTCAGAAACACCATTCACCGACAGGAACGTCGGTGAGTCATATCCGCACCAGCCGCGCGAGTCGGCTTCGGGTGCGGGGATCGCGTAAGCGTGACCGGAGACCACCTCTCGTTCGATGGAAACAACGGTGTCCGCGCCGAGCCCAGTCGATGCGGCCGGCATCGGGCGATCCAACGGTGTGTACAGCCCTCCCTCTCCTCTGACTTCCTCTACTACTACTTGCTGTCCGCCGGTGTCGAAACCCCACGCGACTCCATGGCCCCAGACACGTGCGGCGGAACGGTTACTGCTAGCAGCGGAACCCTGAAACCTGACGTCGGCCCCACCACTTCGGTACCCGGGAGCATATCTGCCCCCGGGATACCGCCGTACTGAACTTCCACTTCAACTACAAGGTGCTGTCGTTCAACTGCCTGGCACTTCTCGTGCTGAGCAGGGCCGTGTCGCTTGCTGGCCCTGCCCCCTCGCCTCGTCCGGCGGTTCCGTCCGCGTCGCTGTCGTTCCTTTGCTCTCAACCCGAGAAAATATAACCGGCGACGGCGAGCATGTCTACTAACTCGCGCATAGATTCTGCCGACTCGGCGCGGGCGTGCCGGCGGACCGACCGGGTATGCGGACGTTCGCAGTTCATGCGACAGGAGGGACATCATGCAGAAAACCCTCGCGGCCGGACAGGTCAACATCAGTGGCGCGCTGACCGACCTGTGGCGGTCCGTGCTGCTCTTCGTGCCGAAAGCGGTCGCGTTCATCGTGATCCTCGTGATCGGCTGGCTCATCGCCCGAGCCGTCCTGAAGATCGTGGACAAGGTACTGGAACGGGTGGGCTTCGACCGCGCGGTCGAACGCGGCGGCGTGAAACGCGCGCTCGAACGCAGCAAGTACGACGCCAGCGACATCCTGGCCAAGCTGGCCTACTACGCGGTCCTGCTGTTCACCCTGCAGCTCGCGTTCGGGGTCTGGGGACCAAACCCGATCAGTGGGCTGATCCGAGGCGTCATCTCGTGGCTGCCGCGAGCCTTCGTGGCGATCATCATCGTGATCGTCGCCGCCGCCATCGCCAACGCCGTCCGGGACCTGGTGACCGGCGCGCTCGGTGGGCTCTCGTACGGGCGGGTGCTGGCGAATCTGACAGCGGTCTTCATCCTGGCGCTCGGCATCATCGCGGCACTGAACCAGGTCGGCATCGCCACCACGGTCACCACTCCGGTGCTGATCGCGTTCCTCGCCACCGTGGCCGGCATCCTGATCATCGGGGTCGGCGGGGGCCTGGTGAAGCCGATGCAGGCCCGCTGGGACGGTTGGCTCAACCGCATGGCGGAGGAGTCCCGGGCCATCCGCGAGCAGCGGCAGGCGCAGACCGCCGGCCGCGCCGACTACGAACGGCAGATGGCCGACCGGGGCACGGCAACCACCCAGGTGATGCCGCCATCGTCGGTGTCCGGCACCCGAGGCCGGCAGAGCGGCACGTAGCGGTCCGGCAAGGTCAGCGACGAGACCCAGCAGTTCCACCGGCCAAACCCGTGAGAAGAGGCGTGCGAGGGTGTGCCCACGTTCGGCTGCGGGCACACCCTCGCCGCAACCCCGGCGCTTCCCGACGACGCCTCCGCCCGGCAGAGGTAGATGACTCGCCCTTCCCACCGGCTGACTCGTCTGGCGCGATCGCGCCCCACCCGGACCCGTTCAGGCGCCACCTGGCGGTCCCAGCCATGGTCCACTTCACCGCGGCGCAGCGTGTCTGCGAGGGGTCCGGCGATGGTGGCGCCTGGTTGCAGGACGGCCTGGTAGTTCCTCCTGCGTGACCTGCCCGTGCAGGTCCTCGCTCGGATGCGCTCAGACCGGGTACTACGCCGAGCAGTGGCAGCCCGGCAACCCGGGACGATCGGCCGACCCCGCAGGCACGGCGACGAGTTCGTCTTCGGCGATCCCACCACCTGGGGTGTACCGGACGCAGCCACCATCGCCGACACCCGGGCTCCACGGCACGGCGTGGGCGGCGTTGGTCGCCTCGGTCGTTCACCCAGTTGGTCACACGGCCCGGGTGTCAGATATTGATGGGCTCCTCATCGGGCCTCCCGTGCCGTGCGTGGGATGTGTGCCTCCGTCGCCACCACCAACGCAGCAGCCAGAACAATCCCTTCACGGACTCCGGCAGCAGGAATGGTCCGGCAGCGGTCACGGCGACGAGCTGCCAGACCTGTGCATCGCCCGGATCGGCCACATGGTCGAAGACGATCAGCGCGGCCATCACTGACCAAGCGGCATCTGCTCCCCAGTCGCGCACCTTGACCAGGGCGCGCCGCCAACCCTTCCGTACCGGAGGATCGGGAAACTCGCCCCTGATCACCAAGGCCATCCAGCCGCGCCACCCAACGGCCAGCGCATAGGCGAGCATCATCGGCAGCCTCACCAGCACGATCCACGCAGCGAACCTCGCAGGGCTAGCAGCCACCTCACCCAGCACGCTCGGAGCGATCGAGGCCAGCACCACATACGTGAGAAGGAGGAGGACGAAGTCGAGGGCAAACCCATACAACGGGAGTCCCAGCATTAACAGCCAGCCCAGCAGCCTAACCTTGCGCGGGCTCATCTCTGCCATGCCGATCATTGTCCGAGCGGGTGGCAAAACCGCTAGGGAACCTCCTGCCATCGCCTTCGCCGTCGACCCGCCGCCGGGGAGAGCGAGCTGCCACCCGGCCCCTACGTCAAGCGGACCTGACGCACGTACGGACGCTGCCGGGACAGACTGAGTCGCATCTCGTGTCACGGACCGCGCCCCCGGCGGACACCGCCACAGTGGCGCAGTTGACCCAACCTCGCCCGGCACGGACCCGGCCCCCCGGGGTCGGCGCCGGCCACCGGCGGCCGCCCCTCCCTCTCCCAGGTGAGCGGTTGACCTGACCCTGAACGGCTGTGGAGCCGGCTCCTGGATGACTTGTCCGGTCTCGGGACCTGCGTGACACTCCCCGATGGGGCCCGGGCGCCAGCGCGGCCGGCCAACTGACGCACCACTGCACCGACCTGGGAGATCAGCCGGGGTGTGCGGCGCTGGTAGCGGTTCAGGAGCCCGGGCAGGTGTTCCCGGAACGTCTGACGGCAGCCTTGGGTCGCACACCAGCCGACGTACCCGGACCACCACCGGCCGAGCATCGACCGGCACGTCCGCGGCAGTCCGCTGATGATATCCGTGCACCCAGCCCGTTACCGCCGCGCAGCCCGGACAGGCCACCGGCCCCTCGGGAGTCCGAGTCCGCACCAGGATCCGTTCGCCCTCGTCCGTAACGTCGTCGATCGCCAGCGGCAACAGCCCCGAGAACATCATCTTCCTAAGATCATCGATCTTGCCCACATGACCTCGACGACATCGACTACCTTCGGTCACCACCGAATGTGGGACAAAGCCGTCAGATCCACACTCCCCTCGGCGGCCAGGTCTATCCGCGCCATGCCGTCACCCCCCAGGTGCGCCGGGCGCTGGGCTTCAGCCGGTCTGGCCGGCCTTGTCGACAAACTTCGCCGCCACCCGGGTGATGGTGAACTGGACCTCACCCCGCTTGATCCGAATGGGCCCGGTGGGCGACGTGAACGTGTGATCCTTGGCCGCCACGGAGCGGTACCCGACGAACTCGTGCGTGCCGGCATCCAGCAAAAGTTGCTCGAAGCGCCAACCCTCCTGAACCCGGCCGACCGCCACCACCGGCCGCCCGTTGACCATGACCGTTCCCGGTTCCTGGGTAGCCCCAGGAACCATGCCGATCCCCCGCCACAGCGCCGCCGCAACCCGCGGCGGGAGCACGTTGCTCTCCAGGATCATCGCGAGGCGGCCGAACAGAAGGCTGTCCATGTCATCCGACGGTTTGATGTGCGCTGGTACGCCGCCAGCCTCATGCTGCAGTTGCCCGCGGACGGCATCGAGCAGCTTGCCCGGGTCGGTGGGCAGCGCGACCGCCTCCGGGTAGCCGTTGTCCTGCGTCCACGTGTCGAACTTGCCGGTCTCGGGGTTCCATTCGGCCATCTTCAAGCCGTCGACGCTGCGCCACACCTCGGTGATCTCGTCCTGCCGCTGGCCCTTGTCCTTGGCGATCGAGCTCGGGTTGCTCTTGTGGTCCTTGACGTAGACCCACTGGTCCGGGCGGGGCGGCGTGTACGGTTGCGCGGCTGCATACTGGGCGGCCAGCTCGAACGCGGGGGCCGGGGCGTGCTTCGACGGTGGGTTTTGCGCCGTATGCTGCGGTGTGGTGTCAGTGGGCAGGCTGCCAGCGGGCACGGTGCCGGTGTGCAGGGCCCCGGTACCGACCGCCACGGCGGCGACAGCGGCGGCCGCCAAGCCCGCGGTGGCGAAAAGGAGCCGCCGCTGCACCCGGCGGGCCGCCCCGGACTCGCGTTGGTCCCGCTGGATCTCGCTCATCAGAAACTCCTGAAGTTGGCGCTGGCGGCCGCCAGGTAGATCAACCTCCGCCAGTTCCGGCAGCAGCCGGGCCACCTCGTCACGGTCATCGCCGGCGGGCTGGTTCGGGGTCATGTCCATCAGATCTCCTGAACGAACCGGACCGCGTTGTCGCGGTCGACTGTTACCTGTCCGGGGCGGACCGGCGGTTCCCGCCGTATCCGCTGAGGCTCCACAACACCCCCGGCGACGAGTGCGGTGAGCTTCCTGCGGGCCCGGGAGAGCCGGGAGCGGACCGTGCCCACCGGTACATCCAGTGCTGCCGCAGCCTGCGCGTAGTCCAGGCCCGACCAAACGCACAACGCCAGCACCTCACGCTCGGCCCGCCGTAACGACCGCAGCGCCGCCACCACCCGGGCCAGCCGCTCGCGGTCGGCCAGCCGGGCGGTGACGCCCTCGGCGAAGTCCGGTTCCGGTTCGGCATCGGGTAATCGCGCCAGCGCACCCTCATGGCGGCGCGCGGTCCGACGCACGTTGCGCGCCACGTTGGTGGCGATGCCCAGCAGCCAGGGCCGCAGCGACCCGGCCGCATCATCGATGTCGACCCGTTCGCGCAGCCGCCACGCCTCCAGGAACGTCAGCGACACCACGCCCTCCGCCGCCGACCAGTCACCGATCAGCCGGAAGGCATGGTTGTAGACGGCGCGCGCGTGCGCGTCGAACAGTTCACGGAACGCCTCAGGATCCCCCTGGCGAACCCGTTGGCGCACATTCATCTCCACACGTGATAACTGTCCGCGGCCCACGTCCCGGTTCCCGTCAGGCGCAGTGAAGGGCGCCAGCAGCCCTCGGGCGAAGTCACGCACCGGGGCGACGCGGCTCAGGCCTGCGGAAACGCTGCCCGACCGTCAACATCAGGTCGTCGAACAACACCCGCCACCGCTGCGCGTCTACCCGTCCTCCGAAGCAGTAGCATCTGCAACTTCGGCCCCCCGCACGGCCTCGCGAAAGCGAGCCTATGGGTCGTTGCAGGAGAAGTGAGTTCCCGCAAATCAACAAGCTCCGCGCAGTGCTGTCCGGTCCGCCCGAACTGGCCGGAGCGCTGCTTTGAACTGGCCGGAAGATCGCTGAGGACAACACCTCTGCACATACCGCTCCTCTGCCTCAAGCCCATCTCTGTCGAAGATCCCCGCCGGAGGCAACGTTCCGGGTACTGGGGCAGTCTGCAATCGGCCGGCGCGCCGGCCGATGCCGGCGCTTGCGCCGCCAGCAGGCCGAGCGCGGCCGGCGCGGTCCGCTTGCGGGCCGCATTGACTGGACGGCCGGCACGCTGCTGGTGTCGCACAGCGTCAAGCGGATCAAGGAGCGCAATCAGCAGCTGGCCGGGGCGCATGAAGCGGTCCGACAGGACACGTTTCCCAGAATCCCGGACCTGATGACCGCCGCACCTGTCCCCAGAGGGTGGGCGGCGAATACGGTTCCGCCGGTGGACAGCTACCTCGAGCTCGCATCCTGCCAGGGCTGGCCGGGCAATGCGCTCCGATCGCATCAACGCTCTCGCTGACGGATCGCCCGGCTTCGCGTGGCGTCTTGTCAACACCCACGCGCTCTACGCCGTGTGAGAAGCCCGCGTTGAGTCGCACCAAGGCGCACAGGGCGGCCTACGAGCGGTGCCGCTGTGCACCTGCCTTGATCACGTCAACGGGTAATTCATGAAGGGGTCCTGGGGATGGATGGCTATTTCGCTACCGCCCGCCACGAACGGCTGCGGGACGAAGTCAGAGCGTTCGCGGAGGCCGAGGTGCGGCCCCGGGTACCGGAGATGGAAGCTTCCCATGGTGTGGCGCACGAGCTTTCTCGGCTGATCGCCTGTCAGGGCTGGATCGGTGTCACGATCAGCCCCGAATACGGTGGCATGGGCCTGGGGCACATGGCGAAGACCATCGTCATCGAGGAGTTGGCGCGGGTCAGCGGTGCGATGGGCGCGATGGTGCAGGCCTCGCAGCTTGGCGTGGCCAAAATCGTCCACTTCGGGAGTGAGACCCAGAAGAAGACGTGGCTGCCGGCCATATCGAGCGGTGACTGCCTGCCCACCATCGCGGTCACCGAGCCGGAGTCAGGTGGACATGTCCTCGGCATGACGGCCAGAGCGGTGCGTGACGGCGACGACTACATCCTCACGGGCCGGAAGGTTTTCGTCGGCAACAGCCACGTGGGCGACCTGCACGGCGTCGTGGTGCGGACAGGGCCGGCCTCCAAGGGGTTGTCGGCGTTCCTGGTGGAGTCGGACCGTCCGGGCTTTTCGCTGGGTCCGCACCGGCCTGCCATGGGTTTGCACGGCTTTAGCTTCGGCGAGCTGAACTTTGACGACTGCCGGGTTCCTGCGGCCAACATGCTCGGCGAGGAGGGAGACGGGCTGGCGGTGGCCTACTCGTCCAGCGTTCTTTACGGCCGTCCCAACCTGACGGCCGTCTCGCTGGGCATCCACCAGGCCATCATGGACGAGACGGTGGCGTACGCCGCGGAACGGCACCGCTACGGCAAGCCGCTGCACGAGATACCGTCGATCAAATTGAAGATCGGGCAGATGCAGTCGCGGCTGATGACCGCGCGTCTGGCCGCGTACCACGCGGTGCACCTACTCGATCAGGGGCAGCCCTGCGACGCGGAGCTGATGAACGCCAAACTCGTCAACGTCGAATACGCGCTGGACTCGGCGCGTAACGCGATGGAAATGCAGGCGGCCAGCGGTCTGTGTACCGATCGGCCGCTGGAACGGTACGTGCGCGACGCTTACCACATCTTCGCTCCGGCCGGAACATCCGACGTGCAGATGCTCCGGCTGGGCGAGATGGCGCTGGGGCACTCGAAGGGTCAGTGGTCGCAGCGGCTTGCCGCAGCCGTGACGGCGGCTGCGGGTGCCCGCTGACTACTGCGTACGCCGGTCACGCTGGTTGATCCGCTCCACCAACTCTTGGGCAAGGGCCTTGACGGTCTCCAGTCCCGGTCGCCCCCAGGGGCGCGGTTCGGTGTCCACCACACAGATGGTGCCGAGCGTCGCACCGGTGTGGTCGATCAGTGGCGCCCCCGGGCAGGAGCGGATACCGATCCGGATTGCCGGCGAATCTCGGGTAGTCGGCGGCGGGACTGTCCATCGATCGACTGACACCGGATTCCGTCTTGTCGCCGTCCCGCGCGGCACCCCGGCCGGCGCACGATCGACACATCGACCGGCGGCCTGCCGAGCTGCGGGCAGCCTTCTCCGCAATCAACGGTTTGGAGACAACGATGCGACCCGTCTTCCGGTTTGGCGTACATGTTGTTGAGATGGTCGTGGCGATGCTGGTCGGCATGTTCGCGCTGCGGCCGCTGTGGGCGTTGGCATTGCCCGGCGCGATCGAGCGGACCGACGTACGTACGCTCGCGATGGCCACCGGCATGGCCATCGGCATGGCGGTCTGGATGCGTGTACGTGGCCACGGTTGGGCCGGCATCGGCGAGATGGCCACCGCGATGTACGCGCCGTTCATCGTGCTGCTCGTGCCGTACTGGTTCGGCGCCGTCTCAGCCGGTGTCGTCATGACCGGAGGCCACGTGCTGATGGTGATCGCGATGGTCGCGGTCATGCTGCGGCGGCGGTCGGAGTACACCCGCGGCGGGCACCGGCTGCCGCGCGCCGTGGTACGGATCGGCGCGGTGGTGCTGGCGCTGGCGGTACTGCCGGTGTCGGTCGGTGCGGCGGTCGCCGCAGTGAACACACGAAGCGTGTACGCGCCGCCGGCGCCGGGCGCTCCGGCGCCGGCATCACGTCCCTTCGACCCGACGCTGCCGACCGCCGTCGTGGTGCTCGGCGCCGAGGGGGCCCACGCCGGGGACATGCTCGGACCATTCGAGGTGCTGGCCGTCACGGGACGCTTCAACGTCCTCACCGCCGCCCCGACCGCGGCACCGGTCGCCCTGACCGGTGGCCTGGACCTGGTACCCGATGTCACGTTCGAGTCCCTGACCACCCGGCTTGGCGGCCGCGCCGCAGACGTGGTCGTGGTACCCGCCATGCCGCGCACCGACGAGCCGGCGGTGCTCGACTTCCTCCGGCGGCAGGCCGACGACGGCGCGCTGATCCTCAGCGTGTGCGTGGGCGGCGAGGTCGCCGCGGCAGCCGGGGTGCTCGACGGGCACACCGCCACATCGCACTGGTACTACCTGGACGGCCTGGAAAAGGACTTCCCTGAGGTGCGGTGGCAGCGCGGCGTCCGATACGTCGACGACGGCCAGGTGATCAGCACCGCCGGCGTGCTCTCCGGCATCGACGGCACGCTACGCGTGATCGAACGCCTGACCGACACGCAGGTCGCCGCCGCTGCGGCACAGGCCGTGGGCTGGCGCCACTACTCCCCCGGAACGCCGCTGCCGATTCCCGTGCAGCGCTTCGGTCCCGGCGACGCGATCGCCGCACTGAACCAGTCCTACCGCTGGGACGCGCCAACGGCCGGGGTCCTGCTCACGGACGGCGTCGGTGAACTCGAACTCGCCTCGCCGTTCACCACCTACACCGAGGCCGTCTACGCCGCCCGCACGCTCGCCGTGTCGCCAGGAGCCACAACCGTCCGCTCCCGGCACGGGCTGACATTCGTGCCCCGCGCGACGCTCGCGGACGCACCACAGCTGGACCGACTGCTGGTGCCCGGCGCGGCAGCCGCCGCCCGGCACGACGCGCCCACGACCCACGACCTCCAGCCGGCGTACCTGCACGCGACACCCGGCTTCGCCTTCGACGGACCACTACGCGACATCGCCACCAACGTCGACGTCCCCTCCGCGGCGTGGCGAGCCAAACTCCTGGAGTACCCGACCGGAGACATCACCCTCACCGGCCGCGGCTGGCCCTGGGAGCGCACCCTCCGCCCGGTCGTCCTCGCGCTAGCCGGCCTGGCCCTACTCGCCGGTGGGCTGGCCGTACGCCGGCGCCGGACACGCCGACCGGTGCAGCAGGACGACCACCGCGCTCCGGCAGCCGCGTAATGAGCAGTTCGAGCGGTCGGCGCATCGGGCCGCCCGACGTCATGGTGCCGCCGGAGATCCACCGCTCCCCCGCGGACGCCGTCACGTTCGGGTTGCTCGGCCCGTTCGTCATGCTGGTCCAGGGCCGACCCGTGCCCGTCCGCTCGCCCAAGCACCGGACGCTGCTCGCCGCGCTCCTACTGGGAGGCGGCCGCGTCCTTCCGGTCCGGCACCTCGTCGACGCCCTGTGGGACGGCCGCGAGCCGGACAGTCCGCGACGTGCGGTCCAGCTCACGGTGGTGCGGCTTCGCGCGCTCCTCGACGCGGCCGGCTGCGCCGGCGTGATCACCACCAGCGCCGACGGTTACCGGATCGAGCTGCCAACGGAGTCCCTCGACCTCAACCGGTTCCGACGATGCCTCGACGACGCCGATCGGGCGGCGAACCGGCCGGACCTCGCCGCGGAGGCCGCGGCGCTGCGGCGAGCGCTGTCCCTGTGGCGCGGCGAACCGCTGGCCGACGTCCCCTCCGAGACGCTGCACCGACTGCACACGCCGGGTCTGCGTGAGCAACGGCTACGCGTACTCGAACGGTGCTTCGACTCCGAACTGCGCCTCGGACGCCATCGTGAGGTGGTGGAGGAACTGTTCGAGGCGACGACCGCGTACCCGTTGCGCGAGCGGCTGCGGGCGCAGCTCATGACCGCGCTGCACTGCGACGGTCGACGCGCGGACGCGCTCGCCGCGTATCACACCGGACGCCGGCACATGGCCGAGCAACTGGGCATCGATCCTGGCGAGGAACTGCAGCGCCTGCACGCGTCAATCCTCGACGGTCTCCGGTCCCGCACCAGCGGCGCGATTCTGCCGCCTGCGGTCCCGCGTCAGCTACCGGCCGACGTATCCGGGTTCACCGGACGGATGGCGGAGCTCGCCGAACTGGATGCCATGGTCGCCGGGCGCGGCCCACGCGAGCCGCAACCGGCGCCCGTCGTGGTGGTCACCGGCGCGGCGGCCGTCGGCAAGACAGCGCTGGTGCAGCGCTGGGCGCGACTTTCGGCCGACCGGTTTCCGGACGGCCAGCTCTGGGTCGACATGCGCGGCCACCAGAAGAACCGGATATCGCCGGGCGACGCACTCGGCCGGTTCCTTCGGGCGCTCGGTGCACCGGACGAGGTGATTCCACCCGATCCAGACAGCCGGGCTGGGCTGTACCGAACCTTGATGGACGGCCGACGGGCCTTGGTCGTGGTCGACCACGCTCGCAACGCCGAGGATGTCCGGCCGCTGCTTCCCGGCGGGCCCGGCAGCGCCGTCCTTGTCACGAGCCGTGACCGGTTGGCCGGTCTGGTCGCGGCGAACGGCGCTCGCGTCCTGCCCCTGAACAAGCTCGACGGCGGGGAGGGCCCATGAACCGCGGCGACCTGAGCTTCGGTCTGCTGGGACCGCTGGCCGTGCGCTCCGCCACGCACGGTCAGCTGCACATCCGCTCGCCGAAGCACCGGATCCTCCTCGCCGCGCTCCTGCTCGCGCCCGGGCAGGCCGTGCCGGTCGCCAATCTCGCCGAGGCCGTCTGGGGCACGCGTCCGCCGGCGAACGCGAGACGTGCGCTGCAATTGCACGTGTTGCGGGTGCGCGCCTTGTTCATGGAGGCCGGGCTCGCTCCGGTGATCGCGAGAGACGCCGGCGGGTACCGCATCGACATCGACGCGAACGCGGTCGACGCGTGGTCGGTCACGCGGCTGGTGGACGAGGCGGACGCGGCAGCCCGTCGCACGGATCCGCAAAACGAACTCGCCGCGCTCAGCCGGGCGCTGGACCTGTGGCGCGGTGAACCGCTGTGCGACGTGCCGTCGGACCTGCTGCACGGCAGGTATGTCCCAGTCCTCGACGAGCAGCAACTACGCATCGTCGAGCGGTACCACGACGTCGGCCTCCAGCTGGGCCGCTTCGACGAGACGGCCGAGTCCGCTTTGCGCCATCTGGCGCGGTACCCGCTTGCCGAGCCGTTGTGGCACCAGCTCATCACGGCGTTGCACAGCAGTGGCAGGCGGGCGGACGCGCTGCAGGCATACCACCAGGCTCGGCAACAGCTGGCCGCGGACCTCGGCGTCGGCCCCGGGCGCGCGTTGCAGCGGCTCTACGCGAGCGTGCTGTCCGGCCACAGCGCGACCGCTGACCTGGCCGGCCCGCCGGACGTGCCGCGGCAACTGCCGAATGCGATCGCAGGGTTCGTCGGGCGCTCACCAGAACTGCGGCAGCTCGAGGCACTGATCGACAGGAGTGACCGGCAGCCGGCAGTAGCGGCGCTGACCGGCATGGGAGGCATCGGCAAGACCGCACTGGCGGCCCACTTCGCCCGCCGCGCCGCGGACGCCTTCCCGGACGGCCAGCTCTGGATCGACCTGCGCGGGTACGACGCTCGGCCGGCCCTCACACCCACGCAGGCGTTGACGATCCTCCTGCGGTCGCTCGGTGAGCAGAGCTCGCAGATGCCCACCGACTTGGACGGCCTCACCGAGCGGTACCGGTCGGTCATGGCCGACCGGCGTGCGCTGATCGTGCTGGACAACGCCCGAGACGCCGGCCAGGTGCGTGCGCTGTTGCCCGGCGGATCGCCGAGCCTCTTGCTCATCACAAGCCGTCACATGCTCAGCGACGTGGTGGTCCGCGCCCGAGGGCAAGCGCTCCGCTTGGAACCCCTCGATCGGCAGGAGGCGTGTGCTTTGCTCACCGCCCGGCTCGGCGCCGACCGGGTGGACGGCGAGCCCGAGGCGGTCAACGGCATCGTCGACGTGTGCGGGGGCCTGCCGTTGGCGCTGGCCATCGTCGCTGCCCACGGGGTGGCCTGTCCCACCGCACCGCTGGCGGATCTACCCGGGCAGTTGCAGGCAGCCGACGCCGACCTCGACCGGTTCTCCAGCAACGACGTGCGGGCCGATGTCCGCACAGTGCTGTCCTGGTCCTACCAGGCCCTTGGACCCCAGGCGGCGCAACTGTTTCGTCGACTCGGGCTCCATCCGAGCCCGGCCATCCGCGAGGCGGCAGCCGCGGGCTTGGTCGAGGCAGGGCCGGCCGGGGTGCGACCGCTGCTTGACGAGCTGGTCGCGGAGCACCTGATCGCCGAGCCGCAGCCGGGCAGTTTTGTAATGAACCGGCTGGTCCATGCGTACGCGGTCGAGCTGGCACGGGCCTTCGACAGCGCCCGACGGCGCGTCCTGGCGCGGTACGGCCTCCTCGACCGCCTCGCCCGGCACGGGCGAGCTTCCCTCGCCCCCGACGACGGGCGACGATGGTCGGTATGGGAGTGAGTGTGGACGCGCGGCCCAGCCTTCAGGGCGCGGGCGAGGGTGCGGGCCGACTCTGGGACGCCTATTTCGCGGCGGTCTTCACCCTGACACTGGCAGCCGTGGCGTTGTCCGAGGCGTCCGCCGCCCGGCGTTGGCTCGCCGCCATCACGCTGGGTGCGATCGCGACGCTGTACCTGGCGTACGGGCGCGGCCTGGCGCGCCGGGGCACCATAGACAGCCGCGCCGGTGGCTTCCTCGCGGCAGTGCTGGTGCTGTTCCTCGTGGCGCTCACCGGAGCGGCGCCGAGCTCGTTCCTGCTGTTCGCGATCTGCCCGCTCGTCTTCCGCATGTTGCCGATGTGGCCGGCCGCCGCCGTCACCACACTCGCCAACGCCCTGCCGGCGATCGTCGCGATCCAGCGTGAGGGCTTCGCCGGGCAACTGCACACCCACCTGCTGCCGATGGCGGTCGGTGGCGCGATCCTGTCGCTGGGGCTCGGCCTGTGGATCCGGGAGGTGGTGCGCCGCAGCCGCGAACGGGCGGACCTCATCGTGCAGCTGGAGCAGTCCCGGGCCGAGGTGGCCAGACTCTCGCACCAGGCCGGTGTCGCCGCCGAACGGGCCCGCCTCGCCGGGGAAATCCACGACACGCTCGCGCAGGGCTTCACCAGCATCATCGCGCTGCTGCAGGCCGCCGGTTCCGATCTTGACGACCTGGAAAGCAACCCGGACGGTGACCGGGCCCGGCACCGGATAGACGTCGCCGTGCGCACGGCTCGGGAGAGCCTCGCCGAATCCCGGGCGCTCGTGGCCGCGCTCGCGCCGGTCGCCTTGGACGCCGGCCCGCTCGACGAGGCGGTCCGAGACCTCGTCGCCCGGCTGGGCGAGCAGACGCTGATCCGCGCGTCCTACCGGCTGTCCGGCACGGTACGGCCGCTGCCGACCGCGGTCGAGGTCGTCCTGCTGCGCGCGGCTCAGGAGGCGTTGGCGAACGTCCGCCGGCACTCGTTCGCGTCCGAGGTTTCCGTAACGCTCGGGTACAAACCGGACGCCATACGGCTGGTCGTGGCGGACGACGGGCGCGGCTTCGACCCCGCCTCCGCCAGTGGCGGGTTCGGGCTCCGCAGCATCCGCGCCCGGACCGACGAGGTGGGCGGGACGCTGACCGTGCAGAGTGGCCGGGACGCCGACCAGGGTACGACGCTCACACTGGAGGTGCCGCAGTGATCAGGGTGCTGCTCGTCGACGACCACCCGGTGGTCCGTGAAGGCCTGCGCGGAATGCTCGAGGCCGAACCCGACCTCACCGTGGTGGGTGAGGCCTCCTCCGGTACCGAGGCGGTGCGGCTCGCCACCGACCTGGCGCCGGACATCGTCCTGATGGACCTGCGTATGCCGGGCATGGACGGCGTCGCCGCCACGGCGGAGATCGTGGCCGGGCCCGCGCCGCCGCGGGTGATGGTGCTGACCACCTACGAGTCCGACGCCGACATCCTGCGCGCGGTCGCCGCCGGCGCCACCGGCTACCTGCTGAAGGACGCAACGCGGACGGACCTGGCCGGCGCGGTGCGCGCCGCTGCCCGCGGCGAGACCGTGCTGGCCCCGTCGGTGGCCACAAAACTCGTCCAGCAGGTGCGTTCCCCGGCCCAGCCGCCACTGTCGGCACGCGAGATCGACGTGCTCCGGCTGGTCGCGCGGGGCCTGACCAACGCGGAGATCGGCACGGCCCTGTTCATCTCGGAGGCCACCGTCAAGACCCACATGTACCGCGTCTTCACCAAGCTCGACGTCACCGACCGCACGGCGGCCGTGACCACCGCCATGGCCCGCGGCCTCCTCCAGTAGGCACCGAGAAGACCATCATGGCCACTATTCGTTCCAGTTCGGCGAGGGGGAGTTTGCTGCTCACCGGCGGGTTGCACGGCTTGGTCAGGACGCTCGGTCCGCGGGTGCGCGCCGACGCCGACGGGCAGCGTTCGACCTGCAGTTCAGCTGCGGACGACACTCGGGTCGGCCGTCGCGGACGAGGGCGACGTGGTCAGGGGCGGCCGTTGAGCGAGTCGAGGAACCGCTGCTCGAACGCCTCGGTGTTGACGTCGAAAGCCGCATGGACCCGGCTGCCGGCCGGGGAGACCATCGTCCGGCCCGACTGCACGCCGTCCTGGACCACGTCCACGCGCGCGTCGCGGAACGGCGCGAGTTCCTCGTGGACCAGGGCAACCGCCGCCGCGGCGTCCCACCAGTACATGATGCCCAGGTCGATCAGCGCGAGCAGGTCCGGCTGACTGGCAATACGGTACGCCAGGCGGGCACCAGGTGCGTCCTGATTCGCGGCAAGCCGGGCGATAAACGTCCGCGTGATGGGTACGGACGCGGTGGCGTCCAGCGGGACCAGATACACGCTGCTGGAAAGAGCCTTGCGGAGCACGGTGCGGGCCGAGACGGGATCGAGCCACATATTGAATTCCTGCGAGTTGTCGAACCCGGGAAGTGCCGAGCCGTACAGGTTGCCCGGGACCTCCAGGGCACCGCCCATGATCTGTATGCGGCCGATCCGCGCCGCGACACGCGGAACGCAAAGCGCGGCGGCCAGATTGGTCAGCGGGCCGGTGGCCACGACGGTGACGGGCCGCGCGGAATCCAACACAGTGCGGCAGATCAGGTCGGGCGCCGACATGGGCGCTCGGTACCGGAGCAGTGACGCATCGCCCAACGCCCCGGTCAACACGTTCTCGATCGTCGCCACCAGCTCGGGAGGGGCGGGATGGACACCGGCACCGGTCGCTCCTTCGGCGACCGGTACCTGCGGGAGACCGCACTGCTCCAGCACGCTGCGCGCATGCCGGAGGGTCCGCTCGGGATGGCCGAATCCGTTGTTGGCCACGGTGACGGCGCGGAGATCGATCCGTCCGAGCTTGTGCTCCTCGCAGAGGTAAGCCAATGTCGAGGCGTCATCGAAGTCCATGTCGCTGTCGTAGATCACCGGAACCGGCTGGTCATCGGGAATCGACGCGGGTGCGGCCTCCGACGCCGCCGCATGGCCCAGACTTCCGCCGAGGACCGCCGACCCCAGGACACCCAGCGCCGATCGCCGTGTCAGCCTCATCGTTGCTCCTCGTATCAGTCGGCTGGTTGGACCCGGAAGGAGTGTCCCGTACGGCTGCTTCAGATGGCCTTCAACGGGCCTGGCCTGTACCTCCGGTGGGGCTACTGCTGCTGGGGCCCGGACCTCGCGGGAAGGCCGCGCAGCGCGGGGCGACGGTCCTTGCGACCATCTGCTTGTTTTCCTGATCAGGAAACGCCGAGCGGACCGATGGCGCCGGCATCACCCGAAGGCCCGGGACCCTTCTGGAAGGCAATCTGAAGCGGCCGGATGGCACGGTGTATCGCGGGCCTCAAAGCGCCGGCAGCGTTCACTGGGCGCACGACTGAAGAAAGGAAAAGGACGCAATGGACACTGCCCCGCTCCGGCACGCCTACCGTGCGCTGCTGGATGCTGCGGCCGCAGTGGCGGACTCCGGCCACCCGAGCCCGCCGGCCGGCGAGTGGAACGCGGACCAGATTCTGGCGCACGTCACCCTCATCAATGCCGCCACCATCACCGCTGCTTCCGCTGTCGCTGGGGGAGCGAACACGACCTACGACAACCGCATAGCTCTCGACACCTGGACCATCGAACGCGTCATCGCGCTCGCCGGCGGCAACGTAGGGCTCCGGGGGCGCATCCGCCTCCAAGGAGACGCCCTCTGCGCACTCGGCGGACCGGCGTTGAGTGAGGCCGAACTCGACACACTGGTGCCCGCCCGGCTCCTTTCCAGGGACACACTCCTGGTCAATCAGCCGCTGCCGCTGAGGGACATCATCACCGGCCTCGCAGAAGTGGAACTGCCCGGACACACGAAACAACTCCTAGCCCTCCTGCGGGACGGCGACGGCGCCGAAATCACAGCGTGATCCTTCAGCCTGCAACGACGGGCAGGCAGTGGTGCCCGGGTGTGGGCGTGACTGTCGCCCGACGCAAGGTCAAGGGCAGCTGGTCCTAGCCCGGAGCGCATCTCGCGCGCCGCCCCTGGGGATCCGCACGTGGATGGCAACAACGATCGTGGCTCCGTTGGCCGAAGAAAGGGAGATCTTGATGAATCAGCGCAAACGGTTCGGGGATTGGCCGCTACGGCTGCTAACCGCAGCTGTAGCCGCCGTTGTGGTGCTCCCGGTCGGGCTCCCTGCGCACGCTCAGATTCGGGGTCGGGCGCAGCCAGTGCCCGAGCAGCCGGTGACCGGCTGGGTCAGGCACAATGCCGCGACGCTGAGCAGCATCGACCCCGCTGCTGCGCTCGACGACCTGGCGCCCGTTGGGCGGTCGGTCGGCGATGCGGAGATCGTCGGGTTGGGCGAGTCGATGCACGGGACGGCAGAGGAGACCAGACTCAAGCATCGGGCCTTGCGTTTCCTGGTCGAGCGGATGGGTTTCCGGTCGATTGCCTGGGAGGAACAGTGGACGACCGGGCCCGTCGTCAACGAGTACATCCGTTTCGGCCAAGGTGATCTGGACACGGTGATGGCCCGGCTGGGCCCCCAGTGGCAGACGCGTGAGGTCGCGGATGTGCTGCGGTGGCTGCGTGACTTCAACGCCGGCCGTTCCGACAAGGTGCATTTCGTCGGTGTCGAGTACTACTGGACGTGGCTCGAGGCATACGACGCGGTCGACGCCTATGTCGCCCGTGCCGCTGCCCAGCGGCTGCCGGAGCTGCGCAGCCACCTGGGCAAGATCCATCCCGCTCCCGGCTCGACTGTTTTGGAGCACTTCCAGAAGTACCAGGCGGAGCCGGACAAGGAGCCGTACATCCGTCAAGCCCACGAGGTGTACGACCTGGTCGCTCGCCTGCCGCACCAGCCGGGGGACCGTGCTCACGCGCTGGCGCTGCACAACGCCAGGCAGATCGTCTCGTTCTACGAGCACTACAACCTGTCAGCCGATGATGCCCTCGTTTACCGGGACGCTCGCGCGGCCGAGAACCTGAGGTGGTGGCGCGAGTTCAGCGGTGACAAGATCGCCTACTGGGCGGCGAGCCCGCACACCGCCAACGCCCCGCAGCTACGCATGGGCGCACCAGGCCAGACGGACAAGCGCTTCCCGAGCGCGGGTTCGTACCTGCGACGCTGGTACGGCCAAAAGTACCGGTCAATTGGCTTCACCTTCGACCACGGCACCGTGAATGCCTTCGGCACCATGACTCCCATGCCACCACCCGCGGCGGACTGGTTCGAGCAACCCCTCGGCAGGGTCGGCGTCGGCCAGTTCACGCTGGACCTGCACACGGCCGCCCCGCCGCCGGTCCGTAACTGGCTGGACGCCCCCATCAAGACCCGTGGCCTACCCGACGGCGGCCCGGATGCGTTCATGGACGGTGGCACCCTGCGCCAGTGGTTCGACGTGATCGTCCACCGCCAGGAGGTGACTCCCGCACAACCAGCCTGACCACCACGGCAAGGTGCCGCCGCCGGTCACCGGCGGCGGCACCTCAAGGGCCCCCGCACGGCCTCGCGAAAGCGAGCCTATGGGTCGTTGCAGGAGAAGTGAGTTCCCGCAAATCAACAAGCTCCGCGCAGTGCTGTCCGGTCCGCCCGAACTGGCCGGAGCGCTGCTTTGAACGAGCCGGAAGATCGCTGAGGACAACACCTCTGCACATACCGCTCCTCTGCCTCAAGCCCATCTCTGTCGAAGATCCCCGCCGGAGGCAACGTTCCGGGTACTGGGGCAGTCTGCAATCGGCCGGCGCGCCGGCCGATGCCGGCGCTTGCGCCGCCAGCAGGCCGAGCGCGACTGGACCATCCCGTGGGACAAGTGGTGATCCGCGGGTAGCAGCCCGGTCGGGCTCAGTCGGCGACCTCGACCAGCGGGAAGGCTCGGTGGCGCCGGGGCGGGACCAGGAAGTTCTGGCGGCGGGTGCAGGTCAGGAAGCGTTCCAGGCCGTTGTCCTGCTCGGCCACCCGGTGCTTGCGGGCCAGGTCCACGGCCGCCTGGTTGCGCCGCATCCGGGTGAAGAACTCCGCGGTCGGCACGAAGATGCTGAAGTGCAGCTTCGGCTGGCTGCTGCCGTCCGGCACGTCCAGGGGGTCGAAGCCGGGGCCGTCGATGCGGACGTGCATCGGGGTGCCGTCGGACGCGCGGGAGCTGCGCTGGAGGGTGGACAGGTGCCCCATCCGGCGCTCGCCCGCGGGCAGGCCGATCCCCCTGGCGGTCCGCTCGGCGTAGTCCGGGCCGCGGTTCTCGGCGGGCAGGAACGACGGCCCGCCGCCGTCGCTGAGCTGGTCGGGGTTGCCGGGATGCACCGCCGGGGCGTGGAACATGTACTGCACCCGCTTGGTGAAGTTGCCGTTCTCGCTCGGCGGGGTGTCCGGCGCGGCCATGTCGTAGAACTGGAGCATGTCGAGGATGACGTGCGACAGGTGCTGGATGCTGCCGTTGTCCAGATAGTCGCCCGCGCGGGCGGTGGTCAGCCGGGCCGCGGGGTGGCCGGCGAAGGTGCAGATCGCCGGCGGCCCGGAGGCGTTGGACTGCTGGTCGGAGAAGCCCATCCACATCGGGGAGTCGGGCTGGATGAACCGGGCATAGGGCAGCCGGTTCTGCTCGGCGACCGAGCGGGGCAGGCCGACCTGGGTGAACATGTGCCGGCTGGAGGTCACGGTGAGCAGCCCGGCGAGGGCCGGCGAGGGTGTCGCCTGTCCGCCCAGCGTGCCGCTGCCGTCGAACCAGGCCAGCACGTCCTGGATGACGGTGGCCCGATCGCTGCGGAACGTGAACAGCAGGTCGTGCTGCTCGATCCGCACCGGGACGGTGAAGCGCTGCTTGGTGACCCCCGGGTTGTCCGGGTGGACATCGGTCGGCGCGGGCGTCGCCTCCTCCAGCACGGACCGGGACGGGTCCGCGAGCAGGCGGGGCAGGTGCGCGCCGACGAGATCGCCGGTCAGGCCGCCCGGCAGCCGCCGGAAGTACGGCAGCCCGTAGGAGACGAAGGTCATCAGGCCGGCCGCGCCGAACGGGTACCGCGACTCCAGGGTGGCGAGCACCCGGGCCAGCTCCCGCTGGTCGTCCCGCCCGGGGGTGCGGGCCAGCGTGGCGGTGAGGTAGACGGTGTGCACCGGCGGCATGACGAACGGCCCGCCGGTGGGCGAGGTCTGCTCGGGCGCGCTGAACCGGGCGACGTCGAACTGGATGTCGGGCAGGCCTGCGGCCGGGTCGGGCGCGGCGGGACGGTGCGGGGTGCGGGCGTCGGCGGAGCAGGCGGCGAGGGCGGCGGCGGCCATCGCCAGCGCGCCGCCAGCCAGCACCGTCCGGCGATGGAGCCGGGACTCGTCGGCCATGGGTCAGCGGGACCGGTCGAGCGCGGCGCGCAGGGCCGCGCCCAGCTCCGCGTCGCCCGGGTCGGTCAGCCGCACCGCGTGCTCGGCGAGCCCGACGAAGCCCTCCCGGGCGCCGCCGTTGCGGGTCGGGCTCACCAGCACCGCGTCGGCGTCCTGCTCGACGTCCACGTGCCGGGTGCCCTTGGCGTAGCTGGTCCAGGACCGCAGGCCGAGCGCGTCGAGGACGGGCGCGAACGGGGACGGGCCGCCCCGCAGGTCGGGGCTGGGGAGGCCGGTGCGCGAGGCGGCGAGCATCCGGCGTACGGCGGCGCCCAGGTCGCGGGCGTCGACCGACTCGTCGAGGACGTCGAAGACGCCGTTGGCGATCCACATGCCGTCGGTGGTGAGCGAGGAGGAGTGCGCGACGTACCGACCTCTGCGCAGGTCGAGTGCGGCGAGTCTGGTCATGGATGTCCTCGGTGGGGAGGGGACGCCCCAGGATACCCGTGGGGCGTCCCGCCGGCCTATCTCATGGTGATGACGCGGACGGTGACCCCCTTGCCGGCGCCGTACTGGACGATCTGGTTGAGGACGTTCTGTTGGGCGGCGGTGGCCGTCCCACGGGGGACGACGATCTCCAGTTCCCGGGCGGCGACCTGACCGGGCCGGATGGTGACGCCGTCCCAGGTGACCGGGTTGTTCTTGGCGAACCCGGCGGCCTTGTCCACATAGCCCTGGAGCCGGCTGGTGAGCTGGCTGGCGCTCTGGTATGTCTTCGCGGAGAGGTCGACGCTCTTGATGCTGGTCGCGGTGCCGTTGGCGAACCGGTCGATGGTCGGGAAGCTGCGTGGCAGGTTGCCGCCGAGCTTCGCCTCGATGGCCAGGCCGCGTTGGAACTGGTTGAGCTTCCAGACCGAGCTGCCGGCCTTGAGGGCCGCCCCGAGGCCACCGCTGAGGGCGCCCAGCGCGCCGCCGATCGCGAAGTCCCTGAGGGCGTCGCCCATCGTGTACTTGCGACCGGTCAGCGCCGCGATGCCAGCGCCGATGCCGACCGAGGAGGCACCGCCGATCAGCGCCCCGACCAGGATCGGAATGCAGATGGGACAGTCGCCGTTGGGGTCGGAGAGGTTGACTGGGTCGTTGAGGGCGTAGCTGTAGAGGTTGGTGCTGCCGCCGCCGAAGCCGGCCGGGTCCTGGCTGAGGAAGCGGCCCGTGTCCGGGCTGTACCAGCGGGCCCGGTGGTAGGACAGCCCGGTGTCGGGGTCGCGCTCACGGCCGGTGAACTGCTGCGTGTTGCCGCTGGCCGCGCCGCTGGCGGTGGCGGCGCCGAACGGGTCGTACTGGTACTGCGTGGTCAGCGTGCCGGCGGCGTCGGCCAGGCCCAGGACGCTGCCGAGAGCGTCGGTGACCGGCACCCGGACGCCGGCGGAGTCGGTGCGGACCAGCGTCTGGTCGAGCCCGGCGGTGAGCCGGTCGACGGCGGTCGCGCCGGTGAGCTCCTGGATCAGGTTGGGGCCGTCGTAGAGGTGGGTGGTGGTGGTCCCGCCGGCGGTCCGGCCGGCCAGCCGCCCGGCCGCGTCGTAGCCGTACGAGACGGCCAGGCCGGGGCCGGTGACGCCGGCCAGCTCGCCCCGGGCGTTCCAGGTGTAGCCGAGCACCCCGTCGCCGGTCAGGTTGCCCTCGTCGTCGTAGCTGAACGTCCGGTCGCCGCGGCTGGTCAGCCGGTTCGCGGCGTCGTAGCTGGCGGGTGGACCGGTGCTGGGGATGGTGACGGTGGCGAGGCTGCCGGTGAGGCCGAGCACCCGGCCGGCGCCGTCGTACGAGTAGCCGAGGTTGCCGATCGGCACCCCGCCGGTGGTCTGGTACGACATCCCGGTGAGCTGCGACGCCGCGTCGTACGCGTACCGGGTGACCACACCGGCCTGCTCGACCCGATCGGTGCGGCCGGCGGCGTCCCGGTGCCAACTGGCGGTGGTGCCGCCCTGGGTGATCTGCTCGATCAGCCCGGTCTGGTCGTACTGGTAGGAGATCGCCGGCTGCCCGGGCACGGTCATCCCGGAGCGGCGGCCGGCGGCGTCGTAGGAGTAGCCGACGGTGCCGGCCGGGCCGGTCACGCTGACCACCTGGTCGAGGTTGTTCCAGCCGAGGGTGAGCAGCCCGCCGGCCGAGTCGTCGATGGTGGTGAGCCGGTCCAGGCCGTCGTAGCCGAACCGTTTGGTGCTCTCGTAGCCGCCGCCGGTGGACGCGCCGTACCCGATGAAGGTGGTGCGGCCCAGCGTGTCGTACTCGGTGACGGTGGTGATGCCACGCCGGTCGGTGGCGGAGACCGCCCGGCCGAGTACGTCGTACGTCTGCCGGGCCTGCTTGCCAAGCGGGTCGGTGACGGTGACGGGCCGGTCGGACTGGTCGTACGCGACGGTGGTGCGGTTGCCCCGGGCGTCGGTGACCGTCGTCAGGTTGCCGTTGCCGTCGTACTCGTAGCTGGTGGCCCGGCCGAGGCCATCGGTGCTGGTGACGATCTGGTTGTCGGGGTCGTAGCGGACGTACTCCTGGACGCCGGTCGGGTCGGTGACCGCGACCGGGCGGCCGACGGCGTCGACGAAGCTGCGCGTGGTGCGGCCCAGCGGGTCGGTCACCGCGACGAGGTCACCGTTCTCGTAGGTGTAGTGGGTGGTGTTGCCCAGCGGGTCGGTGAATGAGGTGACCTGGCCGGCGGCGTTGTAGGCGTAGCGGCGGGTGCGGCCGGCGGCGTCGGTGGCGGCGGTGAGGTTGCCGCGGTCGTCGTACGTCATCCGGGTGGTGCGGCCCTGGTCGTCGCTGACCGAGGTGAGTTGCCGGTAGGGCCCGCCGGAGGTGACCGTGGCGGCCTGGGCGGCGGCGGTGCCGGCGAGCGCGGTGAGCGAGGTGAGCTGCCCGTTCGCGTCATAGCCGAGGGCGGTCCGCCGCCCGTACGGGTCGACCAGCACGGTGGGCAGGTGGGTGACCGGGTCGCGCTCGGTGGTGGCGGTCCGGGCCTGGGCGGTGCCGGCCGCCGTGGTCTCGGTGACCACCCGGCCGTTCGTGTCGAAGCTGGTCTCCCGGACCTGGCCGTCCGGCTCGGTGACCGCCGTCTTCACCACCTTGCCGCCCGCGTCGGTGATGTACGCGAACTGGTAGGTGACGCCGTCGGGCAGGGTCTGGGTCGCCACCCGGCCGGCGGTGTCGTAGGTGTTGGTGAGGTAGGTGACGCCCCGGGCGTCGGTGACGGTCGTCATCCGGTTGGCGGTGTCGTACGTGTACGTGGTGGTGCGCCCGCCCGGCGAGGTGACCGTGGTCAGCCGGCCGGAGCTGTCGTAGCCGTACTGCACCACCCGGCCCGCGTTGTCCTGGGCCCGGGTGACCCGGCCGCTGGTGTAGGCGAGCTTGATCCAGCGGCCGTTGGGCGAGGTGATCTGGGTGATGTCGCCGGACTGTCCGCCGCTGGACCGGGTGAGGGTGATCTGGTTGCCGTGCCGGTCCCGGATGGACTGCAACGGCGCGTTCTCGCCGAAGACGTAGGTCATCCCGTCGGTGCGGACGAGGTCCCAGCCGTTGCCGTTCCAGGTCATCACGGCGTCCCGGAACGGCCCGGTGGTGTCGACGGCCTTGAACACGGCATCGGTCCAGCCCGTCCCGGGGCTGATCCGGTCCATGTGGACCTTGCCGCTGTCCGGGAAGACCAGGTCGGCCTCGCTGTACTGCCGCTCCGAGTAGATGAAGATGCCGTAGGTGAAGTTGGCGCCGATGCCGAACTCGCGGTTCTGGGTGTCGTTCTGCCGGTAGGTGCGGGTGATCGCGATCGGCAGGACGTCGTTGACCACGAGGTCGGTGTGCTCGTCGACGAAGAGGCCGCTGGCCAGGTCGACGGGGTCGCCGCCGGAGTCGCCGTCCTCGCCGGGGCCGCTCCCGGCGGGCCGCTTGCCGCTGCCGTTGAACATCGCGCCGGTGAACTCCCAGACCCGCACGTCGGGGTCGGGCACGATCTGCTTGCCGTCGGGGGTGACGGTGCCGTGGCCGTAGATGTACCAGCCGGCCTCCGCGCCGGTCACCGCGCAGACCGCGGGTGCCTTGCCCGCCTTGCCCGGCTTCTTCGGGTACGACTTGACGGGCGTCTTGGTGCACGGCACCCGGCCCGGGTCGTAGTCCCAGAAGTCGAGCCGGCTGCCGGGCGCGAGGCCCTGGGTGTTCGGGTAGATGATCTGCGCGCCCTCGGGCAGGATCACCGAGCCGCCGGGCTGGACGGTGAAGTAGACCGGGGTGCGCACGCCGGCCGGGAGCGGGAACGGCGGCTGGTCCACCGGCAGGGCGGTGATGGACAGCTCGGTGACCCGCTTGCCGGCCCGGTCGCGGATCACCGCGCCCTTGGGCAGCCGCACCTCGAAGCCGGGGATCGCCGGGGTGGTGAGGACGGTCTGTTTCCGGGTGGGCGACGGGAAGCGGACGCTGTGGGCGGTGTCGAGGCGGGTCATCCAGATGGGGTAGGACAGCTCGACCGTCTCCCCGGCCCGCAGGTCCACGCCGGTCTCGAAGCGGCCGAAGGCGCGGCCCGGGCTGCTCGCGGTCGCGCCATCGATGACCAGGACGTGGTGCCCGGCGGTGAGCCCGGTGAGCAGGAAGCGGCCGGTGGCGTCGGTGCGGGTGCTGTGCCGGCCGACCGAGAGGGTGACGTCGGCCAGCGGCTTGCCGTTGAGCAGCAGGGCCTGTCCGGCGAGCGCGGTCGCCCCCACCGGGGCACGCAGCGCCGGCTGGAGGTGGCCGTACGCGCCGGTGCGGTGGCTGGCCCAGTCCTCGCCGGCGAGGTTGAACCGGTCCGGCGTCCAGGTCTCGGTCACGTCGGCGACGGTCCGGGCGGCCGGCGGGGCTGGCGTGGTCTTCGCGGCGGCCCCGGCGGGCAGCCGGACCTCGCCGGTCAGCGCCCCGATGGTGGTGGACGACGGGTCGACGAAGACGGTGTACGTACCGGTGGCCGGCAGGGTGACCGAGGTGAAGGTGCAGGTGTCGCCGCAGTACGCGCTGCTGCCGAGGTTCGACCCGTCCGGCTTGCGGATGATCGCCGAGGCGTTGTAACGGCCGAAGGTGCCGGCGGTCATGACCACGGTGACCACCTGACCGGCGGTGCCGGGGAAGGTGAGCGCCGCGTTCTGGCCGGGCACGGTGGTGGTCAGGGTGACCGCCGGGCCGCCCGGGGTGGCGGCGGCGGTCGCGTCGGCCGGCACCTCGTGCACCTGGAGGGTGACGGAGCCGGTGTACATGCTGTCCGGGTTCAGCAGGATGGTGTACGTCCCGGTCACCGGCAGGGTGGTGACGTCGAAGAAGCAGGTCGCGCCGCAGTAGGCGCTGCCGGTCAGGTTCGACCCGTCGGGCTTGCGCACAATCGCCGACGCGTTGTACGTCCCGTACGTGCCACCGCTGCCCTGGACCGAGATCCGCTGGCCGGCGCTGCCGGCGAAGGACAGCACCGCGTTCTGGCCGGGGCCGGTGGTGGTGAGGGTGACCGGGCTGCCGCCGACGACGGCGGTCGCGGTGGCGTCGGCCGGCACGTCGTACAGCCGGAGGGTGACGGTGCCGGTGTACATGCCGTCCGGGTTAAGCAGGATGGTGTACGTGCCGGTCACCGGCAGGGTGGTGACGTCGAAGAAGCAGGATGCGCCGCAGTAGGCGCTGCCGGTCAGGTTCGACCCGTCCGGCTTGCGCACGATCGCCGATGCGTTGTATGTCCCGTACGTGCCACCGGTCCCCTGCACCACGATCCGCTGGCCGGCCGTGCCGGCGAACGACAGCACCGCGTTCTGGCCGGGTGCCGTGGTGGTGACCGGGATGGCCGGACCGCCGATGGTCGCGGTTGCCGCGGCGTCGGCGGGCACGTCGTAGACCCGCAGCGTGACCGCGCCGGTGTAGGCCGCGTCGGGGTTCAGCAGGATGGTGTATGTCCCGGTGACCGGCAGCGTGGTGACGTCGAAGAAGCAGGATGCGCCGCAGTAGGCGCTGCCGGTCAGGTTCGACCCGTCCGGCTTGCGCACGATCGCCGATGCGTTGTATGTCCCGTACGTGCCACCGGTCCCCTGCACCACGATCCGCTGGCCGGCCGTGCCGGCGAACGACAGCACCGCGTTCTGGCCGACAGTGGTGGTGAGGGTGACGGCGGCACCGCCCGGGGTGGTGCTGGCGGTGGCGTCGGCCGGCACGTCGTAGACCCGGACGGTGAGCGCGCCGGTGTAGGTGCCGGACGGGTCGAGCAGCAGACTGTAGGTGCCGGTGACCGGCAGCACCACGGTGTCGAACAGGCACGAGGTGCCGCAGTACGCGCTGCCGGTCAGGTTCGACCCGTCCGGCTTGCGCACGATCCCGGTGGCGTTGTAGGTGCCGTAGGTGCCGCCGTTGCCCTGGACCAGGATCCGCTGGCCGGCGGTGCCGGGGAACGACACCACGCCGTTCTGCCCCGGCACGGTGGTGGTGACGGTGACCGGGTCGCCGCCCGGGGTGGTGCTCACGGTGGCGTCCGGTGGCACGTCGAACACCTGGACGGTCAGGCTGCCGACGGCCGCCGCGGCTGGGTCGACCAGCACGGTGTAGGTGCCGGCGGCGGCGAGCGTCAGGGAGCTGAACGAGCAGCTCGTGGCGCAGGACGAGGTGCTGGCGACGGTGCTGCCGTTGGGGGCGCGCAGGGACACTGCCGCGTTGCCGCCGCCGAAGGCGCCGGCGGAGAGGTTGATGGTGACGACCTGCCCGGCGGTCGCCGGGAACGACACCACGGCGTTCTGCCCCGGGACGGTGGTGGTCACGGTGACCGCGGCCCCGGCGGGGGTCGTCGCGGCGGTGCGATCGGCCGGCACGTCGTACACCCGGACGGTGAGTGCGCCGATGGCGGTCGTCCGGCCGTCGACCAGGACGGTGTAGGTGCCGTCCGCCGGGAGGGTGGTGGTGTCGAGGAAGCACGATGTCCCGCAGGACGTGTTCGACAGGATCGACGTGCCGTCCGGCCGGCGCAGCGTCACCGTCGCCTCCGACGACCCGAACGTGCCGCTGGAGAGCTGCACCGCGACCCGCTGACCCGACGCGCCCGGGAACGACACCACCCCGTTCTGGCCGGGGACCGTGGTCGTCACCGTCACGGCCGCGCCACCCGGGGTGGCGGTGGTCGCGGCGTCGGCCGGCACGTCGTGCACCTTGACCGTGATGCTGCCGACGACCGTGCCCCTCGGGTCTACCAGCACCGTGTACGTGCCGTTCGCCGGCAGGGTGGTGGTGTCGAGGAAGCACGACGTCCCGCAGGACGTGTTCGACAGGATCGACGTGCCGTCCGGCCGGCGCAGCGTCACCGTCGCCTCCGACGACCCGAACGTGCCGCCGGAGAGCTGCACCGCGACCCGCTGACCCGACGCGCCCGGGAACGACACCACCGCGTTCTGGCCGGGGACGGTGGTCGTCACCGTCACGGCCGCACCGCCCGCGGTGGTGTTGGCGACGGCGTCGTTGGGCAGGTCGTACACCCGGGCGGTGATCGCGCCGAGCGTGGTGCCGGTCGGGTTGACGAACACCGTGTAGGTGCCGGTGCTCGGGAGGGTGACGGCGTTGAACGAGCAGTTCGTGCCGCAGTAGCTCTCACTGACGACGGGGGTGCCGTCCGGGGCGCGCAGCGTGACGGCGGCGTTGTAGGTGCCGAAGGTGCCGTTGGCCAGGGTGACCGAGACGCTCTGTCCGGCGGTGCCCGGGAACGAGACGACGGCGTTCTGGCCCGGCACCGTGGTGGTCACGGTGACCGCGGCGCCGCCCGGGCTGGTGGTCGCCGAGGCGTCGGCGGGGACGTCGTGGATCTGCGCGGTGGCCTCGCCGACGTAGGTGGTGTCGGGGTTGAGGTAGACGGTGTACGTGCCGTCGACCGGCAGCACGATGGTGTCGAAGAAGCAGGACGCGCCGCAGTAGGCGCTGCCGGTCAGGTTGGACCCGTCCGGCTTACGGATCACCGCCGACGCGTTGTACGTCCCGTAGGTGCCGGCGCTGAACTGCACCGAGACCCGCTGCCCGGCGGTGCCGGCGAAGGAGATCGCGGCGTTCTGGCCGGGCACGGTGGTGGTCACGGTGACGGCGGCGCCGCCCGGGCTGGCGGTGGCCGTGGCATCCGGCGGCACCACGTGGATCTGCGCGGTGACCTGGCCCCGGTAGACGCCGTCCGGGTTGAGCACGATCGTGTACGTGCCGTCGACGGGCAGCGTCACCGTGTCGAAGAAACACGACGCGCCGCAGTAGCCGCTGCCGAGCAGGTTGGATCCGTCCGGCTTACGGATCACTGCCGACGCGTTGTACGTCCCGTAGGTGCCCGCGCTGAACTGCACCGAGACCCGCTGCCCGGCGGTGCCGGGGAACGAGATCAGCCCGTTCTGCCCGACCGTGGTGGCCACGGTCACCGGCCCGCCGCCGGGCGTGGCGTCCACGGTCGCGTCCGCCGGCACGTCGTACACCTGCGCGGTGACCGCCCCGGTGTAGCTGGTGTCGGGGTTGATCAGGATGGTGTACGTGCCGTCGACCGGCAGCACGGTGGTGTCGAAGATGCAGGAGCTGCCGCAGTAGGCGCTGCCGGTCAGGTTCGACCCGTCCGGCCTGCGTACGATCGCCGAGGCGTTGTAGGTGCCGTAGGTGCCGCCGGTCAGGTGGACGAGGACCCTCTGGCCGGCCGTGCCGGGAAACGAGACGACGCTGTTCTGGCCCGGCACCGTCGTGGCGACGCTGACCGGCGCTCCGCCGGGGCTCGCGGTCGCCGTGGCGTCGGCGGGCACGTCGTACACCTGGACGGTGATGGTCCCGGTCGAGGTGGACTGCGGGTCCACGACGAGGGTGTAGGTGCCGTCGGTGGGCAGCACCGTGGTGTCGAGGAAGCAGGCGCTGCCGCAGGAGCCGTTGGAGACGACGGTGCCGCCGCCCGGCTTGCGCAGCGTGACCGCGGCGTTGTAGGTGCCGTACGTGCCGCCGCTCAGCTTGACTGAGACCCGCTGGCCGGTGCTGCCGGGAAAGGTGACGGCGGCGTTCTGGCCGGGCACGGTGGTGGCGACGGTGACCGCGTCTCCGCCCGGGGTGGTGGGCGCCGTGGCGTCGGCCGGCACCTCCCGCACGGTCGCGGCGATCGAGCCGGTGGCCGAGCTCGACGCGGCCAGCAGCAGCGTGTAGGTGCCGGCGGTGCGGGCTGTCACCGTGTCGATGAAGCCGGCGGCGCCGACGCAGCCGGACGAGGCCGCGGTACGCCCGAACGGGTCGAGGACCTTCGCGGTGGATATGCCGCAGGAGCCGAAGGTGCCGTTTGCGAGCTGGACGCTGGCCTGCTGCCCCTCGGTCAGGTCGAACACGACCAGCGCGATGTCGCCGGCGCTGGGGATCGACACCGCGCTGGTGCCGCCGAGCGCGACCCGGGAGGTGTGCACCACGTCGGCGACCGTGTACGGGGCGGGCGCGACGAAGACGTCGGCGGCCCCGTCACCGCTGCCGTGGCGGGTGCGTACCCCGATCCGGCCGGAACCGGCGCCGGCGGGCACCTGGACGGTCAGGCTGCCCGCGCCGACGGCCGAGGTGAAGGCCCGGGTGCGGTTCAGGGTGACGGCGTTGTCGGCGGCGTCGGCGGCGAAGCCGGTGCCGGTGACGGTGACCGTGCCGCCGGGCACCACCACGGTCGGGGCGACGCCGGTGACGGTGGGCGCGGATTCGTCCGGGCCAGCGACCACGAAGGACTGCGGGCTGGTCGCGGTGGCCCCGCCGACGGAGACGGTGATCAGGCCGGTGGTCGCCCCGGCGGGGACCCGGGCGACCAGGCGCCGGCCGCTGGCCGAGGTGACCGTGGCCGGGACGCCGTTGAACTCGACGGTGTTCTCGCTCGCCACGTCGGAGAAGCAGCCGCCCTGCAGGGTCACCTCGGCGCCGACCGCCGCCCGGGGCGGCACGACGGAAAATAGGGCGAGGGCCGGGCTGCCGTCGTTGCTGACGGAGGTGATGTTTCCGGTGGGGTCGTACCGGTAGTGGGCGGTGCGGCCGGCCTGGTCCTGCACGCCGGCCAACTGGCCGGCGGCGTCGTAGGCGTAGCCGACCGAGTCGCAGGAGACCGAGGCCGGGACGATGTCCGGCAGGTCCGCCCGGACGCCGAAGGCCAGCAGCAGGGTCAGCGCACCGACGGTCGCGGTGAACCGCAGCCGGGCCCCGGCCCAGACCCTCGATCGGATGCTGCGGCGGCCGAGTGGTCCTGACATGGTGCCTCCCCAAGACGCAACCTCTGCCGTGGAAGGTAGGCGAGCGCCATCGGCAGGAATAGATGCCTGCGAGAACGGGGCGCGGGCGGCCCTGGTGACCGACCGTGACAGGACCTGCTACCGGCCGAAACAGGCGGACCGCCGGTGATCGTGTCGACTATCGGACAGTCAGTTGTGTTGCCCGAACTTGGCCGAAAAAGGGCAGGTCAGAAGGGATCCGCCGAACCGGGCGCGAAGTTGACTAATTGAATCCGAATCGGTGGATGAATTCATGGTCCGCCTTTGCCGCCACATCGCTCGATTTGCCGAGGTTTCCGCTTCAACGACCGGAGTGCAAGGAGTCAAAACCCACAATGGATATCGACCAGTTCCATTGTTATATTCCTGACCCCCGGCCTCGGTGACCGTGGATCCCCCTCCTATCCATGTCCCGGAAAGGACGTGACAGGTGACGAGACGTCTCTGGAAATGGCGTGCCGGCAGCGCGGCTGCCCTCATGGTGCTGGCCGGCCTCGCGGTCCCCGGCCCAGCCTCGGCCGCCTCGTCGGTGCGGACCGGGATGACCTGGACGGTCCTTGGCCAGCAGGGTGGCTCGGTCCACGTCGGCTCGGACGCGCAGACCAACCCGTACGCCGGCGACACCGCCGTCGACCAGCCCCGGGCCATCCTCTGCCTGCTCGTCGACGGCCGACCCAAGCCGCCGGACGTGGTGACCGATGCCTACAGCGGCTGGGCCGCCGGCGCGGTGCAGGTCACCCCGCAGATCCCCGGGCTGGTGCTGACCTCGCAGGCCCAGGGCGACACGATCTGCGCGGAGACGTTCGGCGCGGGCTGGCGGCTGGCGGAGTTTCACGACGGCGGCGGCTGGACCTTCTGGGCCAGCGGCGCGATCCCGGCCGGCACCCGGTTCTGGACCGCGATCAACGACCAGCCGGCCAACCCGTGGAACTCCGCGGGCGACCTGCCGACCAGCGTTCCGCAGCCGAAGTTCCTCACCTCCGAGGCACCCGTACCGGGACAGTTCATCGCGATGCTTCCCGAGTCCACCGCCCCCGAGGACGTGGCCGGCATCGCGGCCAGTCTGGTGGCCGGCTACGGCGGCACGATCATCGATACGATGGAATCGGGCATGTTCAGCTTCACGGCCAGCGACGCTCAGGCCCAGGCGATGAGCCTCGACTCTCGGGTCGAGTCGGTCGAGCAGGACACCTACGGGCAGCCGAGCGAGTATTCCTGGGCGGTCGACCGCGTGGACCAGCGCAACCTGCCACTCGACTACGCCCCGTACACGGGGGGCGGCGTGACGGGAGCCGGCGTCAAGATCTACATTTTGGACACCGGATTCCGGCCCAGCCACCAGGAGTTCGGCGGCCGGGCCAGCCAGGCCGTGGACTTCATCCGGTTCCTCGGCCAGCGTGACGACTGCAACGGACACGGCACCGCGGTCGGCAGCGCCGCCGGAGGCGCAACCGTCGGCGTCGCCCCCGGCGCGACCCTGATCTCGGTACGGGTCGCGGGCTGCCGCGGCAACGCGTACAACCCGCTCGTCTCGGTCTTCAACTCGACGATCGTCGCGGGCCTCAACTGGGTCGCCGTCCACCATTCCGGCCCCTCGGTCGCCAACGTCAGCTACGGCGTCCCGCCGGGCTTCTGGCGGCGCTGGCTGCGGCTGTCCAGCCCGACGGACCGGGCCGCCAAGTTCGCCATCAGCCGCGGGGTGACCGTGGTCGCCGCCGCCGGCAACGAGAACCACAACGCCGACCGGTCCAGCCCGGCCCGGGCCGGCGGCGTCATCTCGGTCAGCGCCACCGACGGCAGCGACACCAGGGCCAGCTTCGGCAACTACGGCAAGGTCGACATGTTCGCCCCTGGATACGGCGTACGCACGGCCTGGCTGGACGCCGACAACCAGTACAACACCGTCAGCGGCACCTCGTTCTCCGCGCCGCTGGTGGCCGGCGCCGCCGCCCTCTACCTGCAGCGGAACCCGAGCGCGTCACCCGGGGCGGTGGCCAGCGCACTGTACGCCAACGCGACGCCCAACAAGGTGAGCAACCCGGGCCCCGGCTCGGCCAACCGGCTGCTGTTCGTCGGCGCGCCGCCGGCCACCCACGCCGGGATGACCTGGGCGCGGCTGACCCAACGCAGCGACGGCGTCGTGCAGGTGGGTCGGGACGCCACCACCAACGCGTACACCGGGGACACGCCCGCCACCGCGTCCCTACCGGTGCTGTGCATCCGCATCGACGGCCGGCCGGCGCCCGCCGGCATCCCCACCACGGGCTTCGGCAGGTGGGCCGGCGGCGCCGTCGCGGTCACCCCGGCCATCCCGGGCGCCCAGCTGACCAGCCTCGCGGCGGCCGACGCGATCTGCGCGGCGCAGTTCGGCAGCGGGTGGCGGATGGCGGAGTTCCACGACGGTGGCGGCTGGTCCCTCTGGGCCTCCGGCAACCTGCCGGCCGGTCGTTTCTGGACCAGTATCAACGACCAGCCCGCCAACCCCTGGAACTGACGCCGGGCCCGGCCCGGGGAGCCGTCGCTCCCCGGGCCGGTGGGCACCCTCGACGCGGCCGGTCAGGGGGCGCAGTAGAGCAGTCGGTTCGGCGACCCGGCTCCCGGGCTGGTCACGAGGCCGGTGGTCGCGGTGGCGAGGACATGGTTGGCCGCCTGGCCGACGGTCCACAGGGGGTTCGCCTCGGCCACCACGGCGATGCAGCCGGCGACGTGCGCGGAGGCCATCGAACTGCTGCTCAACAGCTGGTGTCGGAGGCGATCGCCGTGGTGGTGATGTTCTGGCCCGGCGCGAAGATGTCCAGGCAGCTGCCGTAGTTCGCCGAGCTCATCTTAGCGTCGGTGATCGTGGTGCCAGCCACGGTGACGGCGGCCGGCACCCGGCCGGGTGAGTAGGTGCAGGCGCTGGCGGCCGACGAACCCGACGGAACGACGTACGGGATACCCGAGTTGATCGAGTTCGTCACGGCGTTGTCGAGTGAGGTGCTGGGGCTGCTGCCGACACCCATGTTGACCAGCGCCCGCGTCCCGCGGGCGTTGGCGGTGACCCAGTCGACGCCGCGCCCGAAGGGACTCGAACCCCTAACCTTCTGATCCGTAGACCGATGCTTGCCTGCCCCCCACCAACAGTTCGTTGGAGTGTCAGACATCAAGTGGAGACACCGAATGTTCGGCGGGCTTGTGGATTGGGACGTTCTCGCGGAGCTTGGCCCGCCAGCGGCGAGAAACCAGAGCCGTGACGACGAGGAGCCCGGAGAGGACTGCGAGAAGGAGCAGCAGTAGCCAGGGGAGGGCCCAGGCGTGCGTCGTGGCCTCGACGGTGGCGAGCGGAGCGATCGAGCCCGACGCGTCGGTGAGCAGTGGGACGAGGGTGACGGTCCCCGTCAGCTTCACCGCGGGTGCCACTCCTGGTAGCGGCACGGAGACCTTCCAGGTGTCACCTGGGAGCAGCGGGGGCGAGTCCTCGATCTGCCCCGCGCGGACGTTCAGGCCCCCGAAGGGGCCGAAGATGGACACTGCCTGCCGAGCGGTGACGATGGCGTTGCCCGTGTTGCGGATCGTGTACGTGACGGCGGCGTCACCCTTCCCGAACGGATTGGGCGTGCCCGAGTAGCGCACCTGCAGATCCTCCACCGACAGGCTCGGCTTGAGCGCTCCACCCACCCGCAGGCGGATTCGAATGCCCACACGCCGGGCCACATTCGTCCCATCCGCTTTGCTGGCTTGCGTCAGCGAGGTGACGACGCCGCCCAGGTAGTCGCCGGGCGCGGCGTTGTCCGGAAGGGTGAGCTGGAACGGCACCTCAACCGACTGGCCGGGCCCGACCGTCACGTCGGGGCGATCCGTGTGGACCCATGCACCGATCCCTGTCGACTTGGCGTCCTGGGTGACCAGGTCGAGCTGGCCCTCCTTGGTGGTGAACCCGTCGGCGGCGTACACGGCCAGGTTGAGCGGCGTGGCGCCGTGGTTGACGACGACGAGAGCGTCCTTGAGCTGCCCGCCGGGGTTGAGGGTGTAGGTGTAGTTCTGCCGGCCGGACCCGAAGTTGTTGGAGGCCGTCCTGACCGCCCAGGAGACGTCGCCGTCCGCCGCGGCGGCAGGTCCGGCCCCCACTGCGAGGAAGCCGAACGCGGCGAGCAGCACCACGACAGTGGCCTGGGCGAGGACTGCTGCGGTCGTACGCGGTTTGGGCAGGTGCATCTGATGATCCTCGGACGGTCTGGGAGCGGCGGGATGGAACACGTGCGGTGGGGTGGGCACCCGACGGTGCCCACCCCACCGGGTGGAGCGGACCGGATCAGCTCAGCGCGGTGAGCGTGGTCCCGGCGCCACCCTCGGTCGTCTGCTCAACCCACGCGGACGGGGTCGTCCGGGCCACGTCGGCCCGCTTGTCCCAGCCCTTGCCGCGGTACGGGTGGATGACCACCTTGTCGGCGGTGGATCCGACCGGCTGAGCGGGGCTGGTGCCGTTGTTCGGGCCGCACCACTTCACCTTGCCCAGTTCCACGGCGGCGTTGGGCCCGTCGCAGGTGCTGCTGCGGATGTTCTCGACGATGAGCTTGTTGTCGCGCACCTGGACCTTCACGTAGGTGCGGACGTGCTCCTGGTTCTCTACCGAGTTGGCGTAGTGGTTGTCGGGGTTCAGCGGGTCGGGGCCGAAGTCCGAGCCCGGGACGGGAGCGGTGAGGTCGTAGTACTTCGAACCTGACGCGGAGTTCGCCGTCACGTAGATGACACCCCCGGGGCCCTGGGCCACCTGCTCGGCGCCGGGCTGCTCATCCGGGTGCGACTTCTGACCGTTCTTGAGTGCGTAGCTGCGGGAGTAGCTGTGGTCGTGGCCCTGCAGGACCAGGTCGACGCCGAGCTTCGAGAAGGCGGTCGGGAAGTCCTGACGGCGCTTCTTGTTGTCGCTGTCGTTCGCGTGGGCGGCCGGCGAGTAGATCGCGTGGTGGTACACGAGCACGGTGTACTTGGCGTCGGCGCCGTGCGCCTTGATCACGTCGGTGATGTAGCCGATGTGCGCCTCGTCCGAGCCGTTGGCGTACGCGTTGCTGTTGAGGTCGATGAACAGGACGCCCTTGTAGGTGTACCAGTAGTCACCGCCGGACCGGGTCGTCGCGCTGCCGTTGTAGAACGGCGTGGAACGGTCGGTGTTCGGGGTCCAGAAGTGCTGCTCGTAGGCCTTGCCGCCGACGTCGTGGTTGCCGATGGTGGCGGCCCACGGGTACTGACGCAGCTCGTCGGGCGCGAGGAAGGCGTTCCACTGCGTCTCGGTGTTGGCGGTCTCGACCTGGTCACCACCGGAGACCAGCAGCTCGGCGTTCGGGTTGGCAGCGGCGGCGACCTTCAGCGTGTCCTGCCACCCCTCACCGTCCTTGGCCACGTTGCCGGACGAGCCGATCTGCGGGTCGCCGAAGAACAGGAAGTCGAAGTCGCCCTTGAAGGCCTGGGTCTTGAAGGAGTACGTCGGGGACCAGCCGCCCGCCGCGCCGACCCGGTAGGAGTACGTGGTGTTCTCCTGCAGGCTGTCGATCGTGGCGTGGCCGTTGTAGCCGCCGTTGACGCTGTTCGCGGCGACGCTGGCCGAGAAGGTGACGGAGTTCGCGGGGAACTCGCCGTTGACGAGCTGGGAAGCCGGCGCGACCTCGACGATCTGTGGGGTGCCGGTCGAGGAGTACCACGACACGACGCGCTGCGATTCGCTGGCGCCTACGCCGAGGACGATGCCGGTGGGCGCCGCGACATCGGCAGCGTGGGCCGCCGACGCCAGGCCGCTGCCGAGCACCGCGGCGACGCCGAGGACCGCCGCGCTGGCGCCCCCGGCCACCCGGCGGCGCGCAACCCCGCGGCCTTGTGTCCAATCGAGCCTCATCAGATTCCATCCGTTCTGATTCGAGGGAGTGTTGAAAAGCCTTGGTCAAGCTCGCGGAAACCGGTGTCTGCCAGGTGAACCTCGGGCAGGCGGACTGTTGCGCCTGGCGGAAGTTGTCCCGGGCAATCAGATTCCGACGACCCGCTGTACGAACCACACCAGGCCCATTACGGACACCGCCGCCGCGATCGCCCCGGTCGTCCACACCCCTGCGGCCGGGCTGTGGCGGCGCAGCAGGGCGAGCAGCGGGAAGACGACCACGATGATCGTCAGCTGGACGACCTCGATGCCCACGTTGAAGACGAGCAGCGACCACAGCAGCGTCCACGAGAAGGCCTGGTCGATCCCGAGTGCCGCGGCGAAGCCGAGTCCGTGCACGAGGCCGAAACCGAACACCACCGCGAGCCGTCCCCAGCCCGCACGGTCCAGACTGAGGTGACTGCGACCGGCCGACTCGAGATCCGCGGCGTGCGACCGGCGCCGCCAGATCCGCCACAGATGCCAACCGGCGACGGCCGCGATCGAGAGGGCGATGACGGGCTCGACGAACGACGCGGGCAGCTGAACGAGGCCGAGGGCGGCCAGGATGAAGGTCACCGAGTGGGCCAGCGTGAAGGTCGTCGCCGCCAGCACGATCTCGCGCAGGCGGCGGGACCCCACGATGAGCGCCAGCAGGAACAGGAGGTGGTCGAGCCCGGTGAGCAGGTGCTCGGCTCCGAGCCGGAAGAACTCCCAGAACCGCTCGGACCAGGACTGTTGCGTGGAGAACGACCGATGCTCGGCGTCGAGGGCGGTGCTTCCCGACTTCAGGTCGAGGTCGTAGGTGACGATCGTCTTGGTGTCGCGCACATAGCCCTCGGAGTCCGGGAACAGCCCGCTGCGGACCTCGTGCGCTCCCGCTGACTCCGGGCACCGGTAGTCGAGAACCAGCAGCGCGTACGGGACAGCCTCGCGTTTCTCGACGGTGAAGTCGCCGTAGCGGACCGGGGTGCACGCCGTGCCCTCGGTCGTGACGCCGAAACGCTCGGTCACGTACGCGACCACCGTGTCGGCGTGGGCGTCGAGCGCGGCGGCCTGCTCCGCCGCATCGCCGTCCTCGAACGCCGCGGTGCCCGCCCGGAAGAGCTGATCATCCTTCTCGTAGTCGGCAGCGGAGACGACGAGCAGGTCGTACTCCAGCCCGAGCTCGGCGCGGACGTGCCCGGCCTCGGGCGAGGTGAGGTCGACGTACGCGGTCGAGCTGAAGCCGTGGGCAAGGGCGGGCGCGGCACTGAGCAGGACGCCGACGGCTAGGGCCGCAACGACGACACCAGCGCGCCATCGAGCGGCGTGGGGCATGTGACTCCTCTTCGGTTGGCGACCGAAATCTGCTCGGCTCAGATGAACGAACGGCAGCCTGCGCGCAAACCAGCGACGAAACCCACCCGACCGAGCTGGCCTGCGCATTCGCAAACGCCCGGCCGTCGGGTAGGAAGTAGGGCGCACCTACCGCCACCTCGAGGACGGTCTCCATGCGCTCCCGCCTTCTGCCCGCCGGCACGCTGGCCGCGGCAGTAGCGACCGCCGTACTGATCACCGGATGCAGCTCCGGCGACGACTGGTCCCGGCCGCACCCGAAGCCCACCGCCGTCGGCACTCTCGGCCCGGGGTTCTTCGACCCGGCCGCACCGCCCGCCCCGGAGGCGACGATCACGCCACGGCCCGGCTCCTGGGACGGGGTGCGTCCGTCGAAGGGCTACCGGGTGGTGCTGCTCACCGCAGGCGACGACCCGCAGACCAGGACGCTGGTGAACGCCGTGACGCAGTGGGCCGAGGACGAGCAGGCCAGCCTCAAAACCATCACCGCCACTGAGCCCGATCAGTTCATTCCGCAGATCAGCAAAGCAATCGACCTGGCACCCGACCTCATCATCAGCGCCGGCAACGACCTCGTCGACCCGATGGCCCTCGTCACACCCCACCACCTCGACCAACAGTTCCTCGTGGTCGGCGCCGAACTGGCCGAACCCACCGCGAATGTCACCGCCGCCGACTGGACGGGTGCGTCGTTCCGCGGCGAAGGACTCGGCATGTCCTCAACGTACGACCCCGCCACCTTCACCCCCGAGCGCGCCGGCCGCGCCGTCCGGGCCGGCGTCGCGGCCGTACTCAACCGCCTGACCGGCATCGTCATCTGGCTGGACTAGACGCTGGCGAGGGGATCCCGGCTACAACCCGTACCGCGCATGGCCCACCGCCTACGAGGGCAACGAGACGAGCTGCCTGAACGCACGTTCTGTGCTCTGTCAATGACCGATCGCTGCTGAATCGACGATCCGGTCGTCGCAAACGAGAATCGGGGCGGCTCGCGGTCCAGCGCCGGCGGCGACCGTGCGACAGGCGTAGGAGCCGACGGCGGCCATCTTCCACAGGTGGCCGATGACCTGCCGCACGTCGGTCCGTAGGTTCGGTTCGACCGTTGTGGCGACTGGCCCGTGTCTATGCCGACGAGGGACCTCGAGCCGCTGGTCGACGGGTGGTGTGGGAGAAGGAGCACGCAGATGCGAAGAGGGAAGTTTGCCTGGCGCGGCTCGGTGCTGGCCTTGGCGGTGGTGGCCACCGGCCTGCCGGCGACCGGCGCCCTGGCCCGGCCGGGGGCCGACGAACGCCCGGCCAGCGCGCAGCGGTCGTACCCGGAAGACTGCGCGCAGTGGTCGTACCCGGAAGACCCCGGCTTTGTCGCCAAGAGTCCAGGGGAACTAGATGCCGCTAAAGCCAGTTGGGAAACGCCGGAATATGGTTATTATACCGGCCATAATCCTTCTACTCCTGGCACAGCAGTCAATTCCCCATGGCAGCTCACCGCGGTAAACGCGTCCACCGCCTACGCCCTGGGGTACTGCGGGCAGGGCGTCACGCTGGGCATGATGGATTCGGGCTACAGGCCTACACACGAAGCATTTCAGACCGAGCTGATCGATCCGGTGACAGGGGAGGGAGTCTACGGCACGTCCGGTTACGGGTATCGTGGCGCGACCCCGACGAACCCTTTTACTGCCGGCGAGTGGTTCACTGTGGCCGGTGATCAGGCGAGACCAAGTGACTACTCGCACGGGACCGGTATGCTTGGGGTTACCTCCGGCATGCGCGATGGTATCGACCAGCACGGCATCGCCTTCGGGTCGAAGATGTATGTTGCCAAGACCGGCGGTTCCGATAGCCAGTCCCACGGCCCCTTCCACGATTACGTGTACTGGTATACAGCCAATAAGGCCCTGGTCGACGCAGGCGCCCAGGTCATCAACAGCAGCTGGGGCTCTTATGTCCAAACCCTTGACAGAGCCCGCTATGACGGCTTAGGAAACGACCTTGGAGTCAACGGCAACCGCGCCAACGCTTACCAACTGAATGGCAAAGACAGCGCCAGCGCCACGGCAATGGCGACCATTATCCCCAACGAGCACCTGAAGGATCTGGAGTACCAGTATTTCTTCTTCAAGAAAAGCTATTCGGAAGGCGGCATTCAATACAATCCGAACCACCCCGGACGTTCCTTTATGGACGCCATCTGGGACGCCATCAAGGATAGCGGTACCGTCAACGCAAGGTCGGCCGGCAACAACGACTGGAGCAACCCGTATTTTCGCCCGGCGTATCCCCTCTTCAATCCCTTGGCGGAAAAGCAGTGGATAGCCGTCGGCGGGGTGCAACCGCCCACTGCGACCAATCCCGAATACACAAAGCACTTCGGGTATAACGAGGCGGGGCTCGCCAAATGGTGGAACGTGTCTACCCCCTCAAGCAACGTTCGGACCACGAGCAGCGCTGGTGACACTAACTATTCAAACTCAAGCGGCACGTCACCGGCAACGCCCGTTGCGACAGCGGTGATGGGGGTTCTGCTCTCCCGCTATCCGAACATGGACGCCAAGCAGGTGCGTGAGCTGATGTTCACCACGGCGAACAACAAGATGTCCGACGGCGTGAGATTCCTCGGCACCGGGCAGACCTCCCCCTCCGGGGCATCCATCGCCTGGACCGCTCCCGACGGTCTTCCGGACGAACGCTGGGGCTGGGGGATTCCCGATCTGGCCAAGGGCATGTACGGCCCCGGCCAGCTCCTGAGCCCCATGACCTACAACATGGATAAAGCGCCCTTGGACGTCTGGTCGAACGACATCAGCCAGATCGCGATCAAGGAAAGGGAAAGGGAAGATCTGGAGTGGCTGGCGGGCTACAAGAAGCACGGCATTGCCTACGCCGGTGAATTCAGCCCCAACGTGCTGAACCCGGACGGCACGCTTGACGAACAGGCCTTCATGCTTCAGGGCATTTTGGGTGATCCTCACATCCAAGCTATCACTAACGGCCATCCCGAGTTGTACGACAAGATCACCTATGAGGACGCCGTCAAGTGGCGCAAGGAATGGATGGACGAGCGCGCGGCCTACATTCAGAACAACATCGACAACGACCTCTACACGGCTTCTCTGACCAAGCAAGGCCCAGGGACGCTGATCATGACGGGCAACGCCACCTACGAGGGCGGCACGACGGTTGAAGGCGGTAAGCTTTCGATCACCGGCTCGCACGCAAGCTCGATCGACGTCAAGGGCGGCACGCTCGGCGGCAGTGGCAGCGTGGGTGACAGCGTGACCGTCACCAGCGGCGTGCTGCGGCCCGGGCTCGCGTCCGACGAGGCCGCGCAGCTCACCGGCACCTCCGCGGGCAACGTCCTGAACGTCGGCGGGAACGTGACCGTCGGCAGGCAGGGTCGCGTCGCCGTCACGATCTCCGGCGACCGGGACTACACGAGCGTCCGGGCGGCGGGCAAGCTGGTGCTGGACGGCGAGCTGGACCTGGACGTGCGGGGCAAGCTGACCCCGGGCACCGTGTTCACGATCATGAGCGGTAGCTCGATCGAGGGCGCCTTCCACGCGCTGCCCGAGAACCGGGCCCTGAACGTGGGCGGTTACCTGTTCCGGGTGTCCTACAAGAACAACAGCATGACGCTGACCGTCGTGCAGCCGGTGCCGAACAACGGGAAGTAGGCCGTGATCTGCGGCTTGACCATGGTCGAGCCGTGGTGAAGGGACCGTGAGGAAAGGTGGGCCGCGACGCCGAGATCGGCGTCGCGGCCCACCAATTCGTCCGGCTCGCGCCGTGCCCCTGCTGCCTCGTCAACTGTCACCAGAACGCCGGATCGAGGCCGGCACCGACGGGAGCCGCCGCCTTCCTACCGGCGCGGCTTTGGCACCTGACGGTTAAAGCGGGGCCTGAGGGCCAGGACCAGGGCTTCCTTCGTGCCCTCCGGGTTGTCGGTCTCCTGCCAACGGACCTCGCACCGGCCAAGCCAGTCGGCGATGTCCGCGGCGGACGCCTCGGGACCGGGCTTGTCGAGGAGCTGGCCGACCTGCTCGTGCAGCACCGACGAGTCCCGGTTGCCGGTCAGGTGCTGCCGCAGGCGATTGCGCAGATTCCCGGTGTAGCCGACGTAGACGACCGTGCCGCCGTCGAGGACCACGTGCACGCCGGGTGTGCCGGGAGCGCCAGCTGCGGCTTCCATCGTGTACGGCTGAGAAGGCGTGAAGTCGGCCAGAAGATCTTCGGCGTCGAGCATCCTCGGACGCTACCGGTGTCAGCCCTGCCCCGCAGTCCCGCACGATCCGGGGTGCCCGTCGCGTCGTCGGCAGCGCCGGCCGCCATCGAGCCGACCGTCGCACCAGACTCGGCGGCGGAGGTGCTGGGCGTCCTCCTCGCTGGGGGTGGTCTCGCTGAAGTCGAGGGCGGTGACGTGGCCGAGGGAGTCGCGCAGCGCGGCGGGCAGGTCGGCGGCGGCGTCCGTGATTGCGGCATTGACCACGACCCGGATGAGGGGTGAGGCGGGTTCGGCCGAGCGGCCATCTACATGGCGACGACCCAGCCACCGTCCACGGTGAGCGTGTGGCCCGTGACATACGCGGAGGCGTCCGAGGCGAGGAAAACGACGGCGCCCGCGAGGTCCGCCGGTTCGCCGACTCGTCCAAGGGGTATGTGCCTGGTCACCAGCTCATCCTCGACAGCCTTCGTGGGCAGGAGGTCGGCGGTCATCTCGGTTCGCATGTAGCCCGGCGCGATGGAGTTCACGCGGATCCCGTACCTGCCCCACTCGTAGGCGAGGTTCTTCGTCAACTGCACAACGGCCGCCTTCGACGCGTCGTACACCGAAGACCGTTCACCGTCGACGACGAGGCCTCCGATGGAGGAGAGGTTGATGATCCGGCCCCCGCCGCGTTGGCGCATGGCCCGCGCGGCACGCTGGGCCACGAAGTACGTGCCGCGTAGGTTCACTGCCAGGGTCAGATCGAACTGGTCCGTGGTCGCGTCCAGCGCGGTGTTGCGCAGCGATACGCCGGCATTGTTCACGACCACGTCCGGGACGCTGCGCCGCCGCTCAAGGTCGTCGAACGCGGCCTCGATGCTGTCGACCGAGGTGACGTCCAGCGACAGCGGAGTCGCGTGGAGGCCATGCTGTTCGAGGTAGGCGCACGCCTGCTCCGCGCGGTCGGTGGTCAGGTCCGTCGCGATGATCTCGGCGCCGGCCTGCCCGAGCGCAAGGGCCTGCGCGCGGCCGAGACCGCCGTGGGCGCCGGTGACCAGAGCTCGTGCGCCGTCCAGGGTGAATAGAGAGCTCAGGGGGGCCGAGGTCACTGACAAGGTCCTTTCTGGCGGCCCGTGAACGGCTGGCGAGGCGGCTACAGGCCGTAGTTGGTGAGGATTTCGAAGACCTGCTGGGAGTCGTGGCGGACGTGCTCACGCATCTGCTCGGTCGCGGTGGTGACGTCCTCGGCGGCCACAGCTGCCGCCATGGAGCGGTGGTCCACCCCGGTCCAGTCGGGGGTGGTGACCACCTTGGAGCAGAAGTACCACTGCCGTAGAGCCAGGTTGAAGTACACCCGGGCGGTCGCGACAAGGTATTCGTTGCGGCTCATCCGGTAGATGCTCTCGTGGACTGCGGCATCCAGGTCGATGCATCGTTGCAGGTCGGTGGTCTGCGCCTGTTCCTCGGCGAGCGCGACGAGTTGTTCCTTCTCGGCTTTCGAGCCGCGGCTGCAGGCCAGCATCGTGGCGAGGGATTCCAGTTCCAGTCTCAGTTCCATGACCGAGCGGGAGTCCTTGAGGGCGATCTCGGTGGCGTAGGTGCCGCTGCGCGGGTAGATGACGACCAGCTTTTCGAACTCCAGCCGGCGGATCGCCTCCCGTACCGGGGAAAGGCCGAGGCCGAGATCTGCCCGCAGTGCACTCTCGACGAGTTTGTCTCCGGGCATGATCTCGGCGCGGACGAGTCGGGAGCACAGTCGGGCGTAGGCCGATTCGCTCAGCAGGGCGTTACCCGTCTGGTCGACGCCGACGAGCGCGCCCTTTCCGGCATACTCCGACAACATGCTGCTCCTCCCCCACTTTCTCCGCCGCGTGTGCGCAGCGGCCCCGTTTTCTGGCAAGCTACCGGACGGCTACGGCCGCTCGGCTTCCTCGACACCGGGCGGATTGCCGAGGAGGTCGTCGATCACCGTCGAGATCCCGTTCGCCACGGTGCAGGCGTAGTCCCCGACGGAGAATTCGCCGCCGAGAACCTCCACCACCTTCAGTTCGACGCCATTGACCGAGAGCGTGTCGGTGAGTTCGACGTTCGCGGGGCCGAAGCTCTTGCGGTTCAGGACGAAGTCGCTGGATGTGTCCCGGGAGATGATCTCGAAGACTCGGAAGCCTGGTCCGTCGGCCTCGGGCAGGGCGTGGACCTGAAGGTGCGGGTACGTGGACATGTCCGCCCAGGCGGCGTTGTCGTACCCATCCTGGGGAGTCATCGAGATGCCGAAGATCAGCTTGCCGGAGCGGTGGACGGTGCCGGAGACGGATTCGGCGGTGTCGGTCAGGGTGATCTCGGCGTACTGCTTGGGGTAGCCCCAGACCTCCCGACCGAAGGCAACGCTCCAGGGCTGATCCTCGTACTCGAAGAAGTAGTTCACCCCGCGGTGGTTGCGGTAGCGGACCGGGATGACGACGCCCGAGTCGTAGAAGGCCCCCGGGGTGGCGTTGCCGAAGTCCGCGATCTGCACGACGAATCGGTCATCGGCGAGTTCGAACGGAGTGGGCTCGAGAAGGGCCTCGAGGTTGGCCCGGTCGCCGCGGCAGTAGACGGAGAGGCTACGCAGATCCTTGCACCAGTAGGGCTGGTCGCCGCTCGGGTACCCGAGGTAGGTGAAGAACTGCTTCGTGTCGTACGTCTTGCTCATCAGGTGATGTCCTTGATCCGTTCTCAGGGAGGGGTGGCGCTAGTCCCGGCCGGCTTCGTGGATCTTCCGGAGGAAGGACCGGAGCTCGGGAGTGGAGGGTGAGTCGAAGATCTGCTCGGGCGGGCCCTGCTCGAGGATCGTGCCCTGGTGCAGGAAGCAGACCTTCGACGAGATCTCGCGGGCGAAGGGCATCTCGTGGGTCGTCATCATCATGGTGATGCCGTCGGAGGCGAGTTCCCGGACCAGGTTCAGGACCTCGATCACGAGCTCGGGATCGAGGGCCGAGGTGATCTCGTCCAGCAGCAGGGCCTGCGGACGCATGAGCATTGCCCGGGCGATGGCGACGCGTTGCTGCTGCCCGCCGGAGAGTTGGTCGGGGTAGGCGTTGGCCTTGTCCTTGAGGCCGACGCGTTCGAGCATGACCCGGGCGTTGCTTTCGGCCTCGGCCCTGGTCGCCACGCCGGCCCGGACCGGGGTGAGGGTGCAGTTGCGCAGCACGGTCATGTGCGGGAACAGGTTGTAGCTCTGGAAGACGATCCCGACGCGACGGCGAAGGGCGACGAGGTCGACGCCCTCGCCGGATACGACGTCGCCGTTGAGGAGGATCTGCCCGCCCTGGATGTTCTCCAGCCCGTTGACGCAGCGCAGCAGTGTCGACTTTCCGGAGCCGGAGGCGCCGATCAGGGTCACCACTTCGTGTCGGTCGACGGTGAGGTCGACCTTGTCCAGCACGGTGAGGTCGCCGTACCGCTTGGTCACCGTGTCGAACTCGATGAACGCTGTCGACATGGCTCACACCCCTGTCTTCCTGGCGCCGCTGCGGGCGAGCAGGTAGTCGACGAACCGGGTCTGCGGGATGGTGATGAGGACGAAGACGATGCAGACGGCGGTCACCGCGGAGAGGTTGAAGTCGTTCGCCGAGTAGATCTTGGCCTGGCTGAACGCGTCGATGATGCCGACGACGATCACCAGCGCGGTGTCCTTCTGCAGGCCGATGAAGGTGCTGAGCATCGGTGCGGCGATGTTGCGGGCCATCTGCGGCAGGATGACGAATCGCATGACGTCTGCCTGGGTGAGCCCCATGGACAGGGCGGCTGAGCTCTGACCCGGGTTGATCGACTCGATCCCGGCCCGGTACAGCTCCGCGTTGTAGGCGCTGTAGGTCATGGCCAGCGCCACGATCGCGTAGACGATCAGGGAGCCGCCGCTGAGGAACGGCACCTCGGTGAGCGGGAGCCCGTAGCAGACGAGGTAGATCAGGACGACGGACGGAATGCCGCGGAACACGTCGATGTAGGCGATGGACAGGGCCCTGACCGGGCGGAAGCCTCGGCCGGGGAGCTGCCTGCCGATGGCGAGCACGAGCCCGAAGACCATGGCGAGGACCTGGGCGCCGAGCGCGATCTGCACGTTGATCCAGAGTGCGCGCAGGATGTCGAAGAAGCTCCGCGTCATGTACTCGCCGTTGAAGAAGGTCTTCTGCACCGCCCCGTCGTTGGTGAAGACCATCAGGGCGAGTACGGCCACGATGGCCACGCAGCCGCTGAGTCCGAGCGAGGTGATGGCGGCGTTGCGGGAGTTGGCGGCCCCCGTGCGGGCCTCGACGTAGCGGCGGGCGGCCCAGTCCTGCTGGGACTGGCGGCTACGTCGGTAGGCCAGCGACAGGGGCCAGCCGAGCGCGGCGATCGGAAGCACGGCCCCGAGCAGGAGCCGGGTGGCGGATCCGGTGACGAGGACGGCGGTGAGCTGGTAGCAGAGCGCTGCGGCCAGTAGGGCGAGGATGGCTGCTGCGGTGAGGTAGGCGGTCGTCGGCAGTGGGCGGGTCGGAGTGAAGCTGATGTCGGACGGTGTCGGCGGGGCCTCACGTCCTTCGGGTGCCTGCACCTTCATGGTCAGGCACTCCAGTCGGCCAGCTTGTTAGGGTCGCCGCCGAGGATCGGGTTCAGCCACTTGTTCATGATGGCGGCGAGGGTGCCGTCCTTCTCCATGTCGGCGAGGATCTCGTTGACCACGGTGACGTTCTGCGAGCCCTTGGGGAACAGCGCCGCGACGTCGCCGCCGGCCGGGTACTGTCCGATGACTTCGAGCTTCCCGCCGGAGCTGGCCGCCCGGGGCATGACGGTGGCGGTGTCGTTGAGTGCGGCGTCGATCTGCCCGGCCAGGACCGCGTTGAAGAGGTCGTCGTTCGAGGAGAAGACCCGCACCTCCTTGGGCTTGAGGGTCTCGTTGACGTACTTGAGCTGGACAGAACCGGCCAGCACGCCGACGGTGGCGGTCTTGATGCTCTCCTTGGTCAGGTTCGAGCCGGTCTTGACGAGGACGCCGGTGCGGTAGGTGTTGTAGGGCGTGGAGAAGTCAACCGCCTTACGTCGCTCAGGGGTGTCGTAGATGTCCCAGACCGCGAAGTCGAAGTTCGAGGTCTTGGCGGTGACGAGGGCCTCGAAGGAGGCGTTCACGAGCTTGATCTTGCGCAGTCCGGCGCGGTTGGCGATCTCGGCGTCGAGGCAGTACATGTAGCCCCCGTCCACCGACTCGAGGGTGTTGCCCCGGTAGCCCGCGGGGTAGGGCAGGGAGGCGGCGACGGTGAGAGTTCCCTCGGTCTTGGTCTTCATCGCGTGGACGGTGGGGTTCTTCGTCACCTCGCAGTCGCCGAAAGGGGAGGACCCCGAGTTGGCGGACGAGGTGTTCGTGCCACATGCGGCGAGGGCGAGCATCCCGGTGATGGCTGCGGCGACGCCGAGGGATCGGAGGGACCTGGTCATCTGACACCTCCGTGTCGATGGTCATTGGCTCAATCAGAAGCGGTGAATATGTCAGTGAAATGTTAGTGAAGTGTGAGTGAGGCTACACCCGGAGAACAGGCCCGTACAGAGGGCCGAGGATGGAATTTTGGCTGGTCGCAGGCTCCCGCGGCGGGCCCGGATCAGCGAGGCCGCATGTGGGGGTAGCGGTACTCGCGAGGCGGATCGAAGGTTTCCTTGATCGACCGGGGCGAGACCCAGCGGGAGAGGTTGGACGCGGCACCCGCCTTGTCGTTGGTGCCGGAGGCGCGGGACCCACCGAACGGCTGCTGCCCGACGACCGCACCGGTCGGCTTGTCGTTGACGTAGAAGTTCCCCGCAGCGAACCGCAGCCGCTGGCTCGCCCACGCGATCGCCCTACGGTCACGGGCGACGACCGCTCCGGTCAGGCCGTACGGCGCGAAGGACTCCAACTGGCCGACAGCGTCTTCGAAGTTCCCGTCGTCGAAGACGTGCACGGCAAGGATCGGCCCGAAGTACTCGGTGCGGAACATCTCGTCGGTCGGATCGCTGCTCTCCACAACGGTCGGACGAACGAAATAGCCGACCGAGTCGTCGACCTGACCGCCAGCGAGCACCGTGAGGTGGTTCGTCCGGGTGGCCCGGTTGATCGCGTCCCGGTGCCGGGCGAACGCCCGAGCGTCGATCACCGCGCCCATGAAATGGGAGAAGTCGGTGACGTCACCCATCGTGATCGCTTCCACCTCGGCGAGGAACTCCTCTCGCACCTTGTCCCAGACCGACCGGGCCACGTACGCGCGGGAGGCGGCGGAGCACTTCTGCCCCTGGTACTCGAACGCCCCCCGCAGCAGTGCCACCCGCAACACGTCGGGGTCGGCCGACCCGTGTGCGACGACGAACCCCTTCCCGCCGGTCTCGCCGACGACCCGTGGGTACGAACGGTAGTTCCTGAGATTCGCTCCCACCGTCGACCACAGGTGCTGGAACGTCGCGGTGGAGCCGGTGAAGTGGATGCCGGCCAGGTCGGGACTGGTGAGCACCGACGCAGAGACATCGACTCCGTCGCCGGGCAACATATTGATCACCCCGGGTGGCAGCCCGGCCTCCTCCAGCAACTCCATGATCAGGTGGGCGGCGTACTGCTGGGTCGGAGCCGGTTTCCAGATCACCGTGTTGCCCATCAACGCCGGGGCGGTCGGCAGGTTACCCGCGATCGCGGTGAAGTTGAACGGGGTGACCGCGTAGACGAACCCTTCCAGGGGGCGGTGATCGGTGCGGTTCCACACCCCACGGGCGTTCGCCACCGGCTGCTCGGCCACGATCTGCTTGGCATAGTGGGCGTTGAACCGCCAGAAGTCGACCAGCTCACACGCGGAGTCGATCTCAGCCTGGACGGCGGTCTTCGACTGGCCCAACATCGTGGCGGCGTTGAGGCGTTGACGCCATGGCCCGGCCAGCAGGTCGGCCGCCCTGAGCAGGACTGCGGCCCGATCATCGAGAGACAGGTCCCGCCAGCCGGGCGCCGCTTCCCGCGCCGCCATGATCGCGGCCTCGGCATCGTCGCGCGTGGAGTTGCGCAGCACCCCGAGAACGTGGCGATGGTCGTGCGGCTGCACCACTGCGACCTCCGCTCCCCCGCCCATCCGCTTGCGGCCGCCGATCGTGGCGGTCAGGTCCACCTCTCGGCTCTCCTGCCGCTCCAACTCCCGCTCCAGCGCATCCCGTTCGGGGCTACCGGGGGCATAGCTCAGGGTCGGCTCGTTGACCGGAGACGGCGCACTCGTGACGGCATCCACACTGTTGTCCTTCGCATCGACAGAAACCGCGGTGCCGGCTGGGCCGGCCCGCCCGGAAGGCGCGATTGGTGACGCGCTACGAGGCGTACCTGGATCAGGACCACCTCGGGTGGCAGCTGACATTACACTAAAATTTCAGAGGCGCCAGCCCTTGAATCGCCTGGTCGAAACGCCAATGACCGGACCCCGAGACGCCAACGAACCGGGATCTTGGCTGGCGCCGCGAAGGCCTGTACACGTCGCTGATCGCAGCGTGGAAGCACCAGCGTGACGCGGGCGCGTGAGGCTCCGGCCAAGCCCGCTGGTCGGCCGAAGACTGACCCCGCCGTGCGTGAGGCCGCCCGGCTACGGGCGGAGAACGAGCGGCTACGCGCCGAGCTGGAAAAGGCCCGCAGGTGATCGAGGTTCAGGGAAAACTCTCCGCGCTGCTGGGCCAGCTCGCCACCGACAGTGCGACGGAGCAGGGCGAGCCGACATGATCGACGCCACCATCGAGGCGATCGCCGAGTTGGCGCCGCTGGTCGGGGTCCGGGCGGCGTGCCGGGCGACCGGTTGGCCGCAGGCCAACCGCTACCGCCGCCGCCGCCAGTCCCCCCGCTACCGCCACGCCCGGCCCGTCAGCCGAGGCCCAGCCCCGCGCGCTCGGTCCTCAACGGGAACGCTGGTCGGTTGACGGCTGGGCAGTCAGCCGAGGTTCCACATCCTCCGGCAGCTCAGCACCACACAGCACGCAGATGTAGTCGTCGTCGCGGACGAGGTTGTGTTCGCCGCAGTCGAGGCAGCGCCGGAAGACCACAGCGACGGTGAAGGCTTCCGGACGGCCGATACCCGCCCAATCGAGGGCGTCCGCCACTGCCGCCCATGAGGTGGGATTGGGGCAGTAGCCGGTGGACTGGTTGCTCACCTCGGCCACGACCCAGCCGTCCCGCTCGTCAGCGAAGGCGATCTCCCCCGCGCCGAGAACCTCCCCACCGCCGGCGCAGGCGACGTGCTCGCTGCGTCTCGGTGCGAGACGCAACGTACCGCCAGTGTCGATGACGTACGTGAACGGCTCGTCACGGTCGCGCGGATCGGCTGCCGCCAGAAAGGTGTCGAGATCGGCCGGTGATCGGACGGGCCAGCCCTCGGGCGCGTCGGCGACCGACGCCCGCACGTCCGCCGGGCCGACATAGCGGTACCGACGCCCCGCCCCTACCACGGCACCGACCCTACGCCCGTGCGGCCACCGTGGTGCACCACCGCGCCGGTCTGGCAGCCCAGACCTGACCCCCGGTCGATGCCAGCACCTCACAGCTCGCGGGTAGTGGTACCTCCGCGTCAGCCGGGTACGGTCACCCGCTGCTCCGGGGTCGGCTTGCCGGCGCCCGGGAAGTGCACCTCGGTGTCGAAGGCGAGCACGCCGTAGTGGCCGCCCGAGGTGTATCCGGTGAATCGGATCGTGTAGGCGTCGCCGCCCGTCGTCGGGGTGACACCACGAGGCCGCCTCCTCAGAGACAGAGCTGCCCGCGACCTGTCGGGTCGCGGGCAGCTCATCGATGGAACGGGGGACGAGCGTGCGCGGCGGCGGTCGTCCCCGGAGTGGGCTTCCGTGGCCGCCGCTCACGGGATCTGTCACGTCGAGATGGTTGGGGCGAGTGCACGGGCGGCGTTCTGTCATAGAGGGCCGCCGCTGACAGTTTGTGAGGGCTGTCGAAGCTTGCTGCCTGCCCTGATGGCAGGGCCTCTCCGCGCTGTCCTCTACGTGTCGTGCGGCGGCGACGGTCGCTGCCCGGATGGCTGGGCAGTGGGCATTCGGTGGCGTGTGGCCACAGGTTGCGCAGGGGCCACCTGCTCTTATCGGCCCATCATGCCGCCCGCCCATCCGGATTCGGCACGGCGAGTGTGGGGAACTCGTTGTCGTGGTCGGTGTCGGTGTAAGGAAGAGCGATTAGCCGGTGGCGACCGGCCCTGCGGCCGGCTATTTGCCACAGCTGATCGGCCGGGCTGGCGCCAGTCGCTGTGCGCAGCTCCACGGTGGTGGTGGCGATGATCGCCTCCAAATCGACGGCGGCGAGGCGGTGGTGCAGGTTCAGCTCTCGGCGGGCGGAGGGTAGATGGAACAGGACCGGCCATGCCCAGGTGCTCATGCTGTACAGGCGCTCGTACTTGGCGATCTTCTCGGTGAGGATGTCGAGGCGTTCGCGGCCGGTGTCGTACTCGAGGAAGAACGGCACGGACCGTCCGTGCTCGGTCCATACCCCGGCGCCGTCGGGGCGGGGCAGTCCTGCCGGTCGGACGGTCATCTGCGGGTTGTCGCCCTTCCGGTAGAACACCCCCGGGCTGTGGAAGGCGGAGGCGGGCTGCCACCGGTCCAGGCTCGTGTTGGGCTGGGTACGGGCATGGGTCGCAAGGTCGATGAAGACCTGGTTGCCGCCGAGTAGGTGCGGCAGGTCCGGTCGGGCGGTCAGGGACTGTTTGCGGCGGCGGGCTTGGTCCCGGCGTGGTGGTCCGAGTCCGCGTTGGGCGTGGACGTGGTGGTAGCCGAGTTGGTCCAGGACGTAGTGGTACGGGTAGGAGCCGCCGTCGGGCTTGTTGGGTCGGAAGCGGTCTACCGCCCGCACGGTGGTGAGGCGGCGTAGCCGGCGTTGGGCGAAGTCCAGGGATGGGAACAGGGCGGTGGCGATCTGGTCGGTGGTGAGGACGCCGTGGTCGTAGAGCCAGCCGAGGAGGCGGTCGTCGCGGGCGGTGATGCTGGCCTGCAGCCGCAGCAGGGGGTCCGCAGCGGGCAGCGGTTTACGCATGGGCGGCCCCTCGGGGGGACACCCAACACATGGGGTGTGTCTGGAACCGATCCGGGCCGGTGAAAGCGGGCCTGACCTGGGCTGTCAGTGGGATCGGGGGGTCGGTTCGGGGGTCAGTATCAAGACGGACAGTGAAACGGAGATCGACACCGACGCCGACACGGCCAGCCACACCGTGACCGTGGTGTGGGAGGACGTGTGACGCGGGCCGGTGACGACGCGGGCTGGACAGGTTGGGCTCGATGAGCTGGATCAGCATGCTTGTTGCTCCTTGATCAGGTGGGTGGGCTGGTGATGCGTGCACTGGCCGCCCCGTCGTGGCGGGCGGGCCGCGTGTGCGTTCTGACAGGTCGGGTCAGGTTCTGACAGACGGCGGGCTTCCTGACAGACACGCGCTGCCCGGGGACGGCGTGGTCTGACAGGCGTCGCAGGTGATGGTTCTGTCAGGCGGCCTCGTGTGACGGATCCGGCGTGGGTGGGGTGGTCTCAGTGCGCAGGACGCGCACGAGCGCTGAGGCGGTGACGTTGGACAACTGGTGCCCGTCGGCGCGTAGCTGTCGGGCGAGTTCCTTGCGGGACAGCGGCGTCCCCTCGGCGGCGAGGGCACGGGCGGCGGTCCGCGCGGCCGGGACCAGTGCGGCAATCTCCGGACCGCGGTCCCGGACCGGCGTAGCGCTGTCGGGCCGGTCCGGGACCGCCGGTTCCTGGTCCGCCAGAGCGGGAACCGCGGTGGTGCGGTCCCGGACCGCGGTGGTGCGGTCCCGGACCGCGGTGGTGCGGTCCCGGACCGCGGTGGTGCGGTCCCGGACCGCGGCAGGGTTGGCGGGGACCGGCGGCCGCGGTCCTGGGACCGGCTCGCGGCGGTCCGGGACCGCGGCGTCAACGATCAGCGCCGGTCCTGGCTCGGCCCGCATGCGGGCAGTGCGGTCGGGTGGGGCGGGATCGGCGCGGCCGAGAGCGATCTTCACCATCGTCAGGAAGCCGAGCGCCGGCAGCGCGGCGGCAACCCAGCCGATGACGGACGCCTCCGCCTCCACGACCTGGGCGGCGAGGGACAGGAACACCGCCACTGTCAGTACGGTTGCGGGGAATGCGACGCTTTTGCCGAGTCGCCGGTTGCGGCGCAGTTCCAGACCGGCGGCGATCGAGGTCAACTCCAGGACTACCGCGTCGGCCCAGGCGAGCGGGCCCGGCTGGCCGTGTGCCGCCGCGACGTCATGGACGTGACGGAACGAGGCTGCGCCGGCGGCGCTGCCGATCAACAGCATGATCAACACCTGTATCCAGTTTTCCAGCCGCTCCCGCCTTGTCGGCCCGCCGGCGGGCAGGTCAGGGGATCGCTGCTCAGGTGTCGCCAAGGGCCCACCACCTGTCGACACGTGTCCCGCGTGAAGCCTTGGATTGCGTCGTCGTGCGCAGGCGGACTGGGAAGGCATCCGCCGTGTTGGTTGGATTGATGTGGGTTGAGGTCATGTTCGTGCTCCAGCTTCGTTGGTAGGGATTTGAGATACGGCGATGTGGGTGCGCCCAGGTCGCGCCCGCCGCCTAGGGCAGGTCTCAGGCAGGCGCGATCCTGCCGGGTGGTACCGGTCGGGCGTACCCTCGTACGTGCAGGGGTTGATATGAGTCACTGTGGTCGAGTCAACGAACTACCCCAGACCCCCGCGCAGGGGCAGGCACGTGGGCAGCAAGCGTCGCCACAACGCGCACAGCCGGGCTGCGGTCAACAGACGGACACAGGGCAGACGGACAAGCCGAGCCACGAGGGTCAGGACTCTCGCCACTGGCAGCGCTCGACAAGCGCCACAGTGGTGCGGCGGCTCAACTCGCCGACGGACGATCCTTCACATTGGCCTCCCATCTCTCGGCGTTCCCGGCGTCGTCGGCGCATCAAGAGCAGGCACCCCGTGCTGGGAGTGCCTGCCCCGCGCTTTTGTGGCCGACCACGCCAGCTGGCGGTGCGGGGACGTCTATCCAGTACGCCCCGGGACCGCTCGTCGAGTCAACCCAAATCCCGCGTGGATCGGCCATCCAGTCTGACGGCACTGTGGTGGAGTATTGATCGACCCGGTCATTGAGCCATTCCGCGCAAGCGGTTGACTACTGAACGAGGTCACGTGGTGCGGGCGTGGTCGAAGTGGAGGATCACGAGTGCCGCGGCGACGATCTTCCCGATCTGCCACGGGTCGTGGCTGCGTCCGGTCGAACACCTCGTCGACCTCCACCCACTCATCGAGCCGGCAGCGGTACAGCGTCGTCGCTACCGTCTGGTAAGGCTCATCACTGTCGATGACAGGTCGGCGATCAGGTCCTCCCGTGCCTCATCATCGGTCAGCGCCTCGAACACCTCTGGCGAGCCGAAGGACCCGGTAGCCCCGTCGACCGGATAACGTAGGGCTCGCCGTTGCGCTGCGCCGGCCGCCAGTCGACGACCGGCGCTGGGCGCGCGACGACCCGGGCCGCGACAATCGCGCCGCCGCGGCTCAGGACCTCGACTGGGTATGCGCCCGGCTCGACGATCTCCGAGAACGCCCACTGGCCCGCCTCGCCAACAGGAAAGCCGGTGCCTGGCTCTGCGGCGATGAGGCGGCCGCTCGGCAGAAACAGCCGTAGCCCGAGTAACAACAGCACCCGCCAGAGACCGGGCAGGGCAACGCTCATGCGACCAGCGGACCGCTCACGGCGCCTCCGCGCGTCCACACAGGACCTGGTATCCCCTCAGCTTGCCGGGGTCAGCCGCAGCTCAACCAGGATCGCCTGGGGCAGCTCCGGCCCGGTGCCCGGCTCGATGGCGACGTAGCTGTTTGCCGGCACGTCGTACGTCCGGTCCTCGCCGCTGGGCAGGTCGGCCGTGGCCTGCAGCGGCGTGTCGCCGCCCCGTACGCCGAACGTGGACGGCACCTCCAGCGTCAGGAAGCCCCGCGTGCCCCAGGTGCGGAAGCAGTAGTAGACGCCGTACGGCGCGTCGGCGAGGGCCTTCTCGACCTGGATCAGGCCGGGTGTGCACTGGCCCTCGTCATACGTCCGGGAGCCCACGAGCACGATGCGCCCGTCGCCCCGGAAGACCTTCAGGCCGTGCTCGGCCAGGACGCGGTCGGCGTTGGGGTAGGTGTAGTCCTCCACGGCCGGGGCGGGGGCGTCGGCCGCTTGGCGGGCCGCCGAACCGTTGCCGGAAAGCACCAGCACCGTTCCGGCGACGACCGCCGTCATCGCGAGCCAGGATAGTGTCTTCTTCATAAGCCGTCGATCTCCTCAAGGAAGTGGTCAGGATGGCCGAGGTCGCGCGAGGTGGATGCGATCTCGTCCCGGATGGCCGGCGAGATCGGCATAAAGGTGGCGGCGGCGAGTGCGAGGAATAGCCGCATCGTCAGGTCCGCGTGTCCGGAGTCGATGAGCCTGCGCAGGATGCGCCGCGCATCGACGGTCGACAGAGGACAGAGGGACGACTCGTGATCCGGGGCGGGCTGGAACGCGTCGACGACCTGGGCCACCCGGGCGGCCGCCGCCGGATCGTCCGAATGCGGCCGGTGGGCCGGGTGACCCTCCGGTGCCAGGATCGCCGACACCGTCGCCAGCCACTCGCGGCCGTCCAACCCGTCGCGGCCCGGCCGGTGGCTGCCGCCGGTGCACCAGCACCAGAGGGACTCCAGCTCCCCTGGGTCCAGCCCGGAGGCCAGCAGGCAGTTGGCGTCGTCGGCACACTGTCTAAGGTGGAGGGTGGCGTCCTGAGCCCACTCGGCGTATCGCCGCAGGTGCTCCACCGCGCCCTCGCCGCCCCGGTTCCAGGACTGTACGAAGACGGCGAGCGCGAGGTGGCCGAGACCGACGGTGCGGGGTGCCGGCATGGCGACAACCTATCTACCGGAGCGGGTAGGCGGTGTACACAACGAACCCACGCGAGTGCCCCTTCGTGTATCGGAGAACGATCTTGTACTTGTTGCCAGCGGCGACGAGGTCCCCGCTGCTCGTGGCGACGTCGCCGAGCGATCCGCCGGGCTTCCAGTAGCCGACGATCGTCTTGTCCCCGGCCTGGCCCCGGGACGCCCGGCTCACCCACCTGTCGATCTCGGCTGAGCGCTTGTTCAGCTCGGCGTCGATGACTTTCTGCGCCGTCGCCTGGTCGGTCCAGCGACCGACGTCGCCGCCTTCGTCCTGGGCGCGGGCCGTGAGCTGAGCGTCCGACGGGTCGACATGCGCCTCGATGGTGTGGGCGCCGTTCACCCTCTCGTCCTTGAGGAGGTCCCCGCAGTTGTGCACCAGCAGTTGCGCGTCGCCGGCGAGCACGTAGTAGGTACCCACGTCAGCGACCGTGAGGTTGTGCACCGTCGTCCGGACGGTGCGGGTGGACACCGCGACGACCTCGACGGTGTTCCCGTCCGCGGTCCGCAGCGACACGCCGGCGACCAGCGCCTTCGCCGGCACCCAGCGGCCCAGCTGCGGTACCCAGAACGGATGGCCCGCGGTCGCGGAGACGGTCCGCGGCGGCGTGCGGCGCTTGTGGTCGTCGTCGACGGCGATGGCGACGATCTGCTTGCTGCCGGAGCTCGCCCGAAGGGCGGTGACCGGCTTCGGCGCGGTGCCGCCCACGGCCGGCTCGGTGGCGAGCACCGGGTCGCCTACCCGCACGTTCTCGATGGGTGTGGAGCGGCCACCGGTGAGCAGCACCCTGGTGCCGGGCACGAAGCTGCTGGCCGCCTTGCAGCGGTTCTTGAACTGCTCGACGAGGCGCATGACGTCGCGCAGTTTGTCCGACATCTTCGCGCCGGCCGACGCCCAGCCGAGGACCGGCACCATGGAGCCGATCGACAGGAGCCCGCCGACCACGTCCCCGCGGATGAACGATATTGCCGCGTCTATGGCGTCGCACGGCTCGCCCACCACCGGCACCAGCCCGCACGCCATCAGCGCCAACTGGAGGAAGTCGAGGACGATGTCCGGGTTCTCCTCGAGGAACTGCTGGACATCGCTGAGCATCTGGCAGCCGGCCGTCGCCTTGCCCGACGGCGAGGCGCACTTCATCGGGTTGATCAGTGCCTCGGTGAAGCTGAGATACACGTTGAGGCAGGCTTTCGGCATCGTGGCAGCCTCGATCGACAGGCACGACCAGTTGCGGTGCTGCTCCTCCGCCGTCCCGGTGCCGTCGGGGCCGCTGCCCGGGGTCGAGTTGCGGTCCTCCTGCTGCAGGGTCCGGAGGCGGTTGCTGTAGATGTCCATCGCCTCCTTGGCGGCCTGCGCCGCCAGTTGGGCGTCGTTGCTGGCGTCCAGCGCGGCTTGCCGCGCCTCCTGCTTCGCTTGCTGGGCGGCGCGCGCGTCGGCCTGTGCCCGCCGGGCAGCCGCGGTCGCGGTCGCCGCCGAATGGGCGGCCGCGTCGGCGCTGGCCTGGGCGGAGTTGGCCGCGTTCCGGGCGGTCTCGGCCGACTGCGCGGCCTCGTCCGCCGAGCGTTTGGCCGCTACCGCGGACGCCTGCGCGGCGACGGCGTAATCTGCGGCCTGGGCCGCAGAGGCAGCCGCCTGGTCGGCCCACCGCCGGGCCTCGTCCGCGGCGTTCCGGGCCACGGCGGCAACCCGCTTGGCCTCGGCGGCGTCGGCCCGCGCGGTTTCCGCGTACTGCTGGGCCTGCTTGATCAGTGCCCGTACGGCCTCGACGTGGGTCGCCTGTTCGAGGTCTCGCTGCGCGGCGTGGTACCGGCCGGCGGCGAGGAAGTACGAGGCGTAAGAGCCCGGCCCGGCGAGCGCCACCTGCGCGGCGGCCTTCACCTCGGGGCCGCCGGTCGCCATGATCCGGTTGATCTCCAGCCGCTCGTCCGCCGTCCGCGCCGTATATTGGCCGCTGCGCAGGAACTGATGCGCGTCGGCGGGTGTGCCGGCCAGCGCCCGTTCCGCGGCGGCCTTCACGTTGGGGCCGGGGTTCGCGCCCAGGATCGCGTAGATCTTGCGACGGTCCTCACCGACCTTGCCCGTGTACGAGCGGGTGCGCAGGAACGTGGCCACCGTTGCGTTGTCGCTACCCAGCGAGGTCCGCGCTGCGGTCTTCTCCGGGCCGTCGGGCAGCGTGTCCACCAGCCGCCAGACCCGTTCGCGGTCGTCCTCGCCCGCCGCGGCCGCGCGCCCGGTCGCCAGCCAGATCCGCATCTCGAACTCGTCGCCGGCGAGGGCGTCCTCGGCGGCGGCACGCGTCCATTGACCGCCGGTGGTGATCAGCGTCGTCGCGGCCCGGCGGCCCCGGTCGAGGACCACCTCGGTCGGCGCGCCGGCCGCCGCCGCCTCGTCGAGCAGCGTCCGCGTGGCCGCGGGTATCCGGTCGTCCTCGGCGGTGTCCCAGAGCAGCTGGCGGTTCCAGGCGGCGTACTCGCCCGCGTCCTGACCTTCCGCCTGCTCCTCGGCGAGCGCGGCCTGCGCGTTCTTGACACCCTGCTCCGTGTACTCGGCCAGGCGCGTTTCGTCCTCCTGGCGGGCCAACTGTTCCAGCGTCACGGCCTGGTTTGCCGCGGCCACAGCGACGTTGGCCGCCTGCACCGCGGCTTCCGCGTGCTTGGCCGACTCCTCCGCCGCTTTCTCGGCGATGCCGGCCTGTTCGGCGGCGGTCTCCGCTGCGGCTGCAGCGCGTTCGGCGTGGTCGGCCGCCTGGGTGGCGAACGCGAACGCCTCGTCGGACGCCGCGGCCGCGGTCCGGGCGAACGACAGCGCCCGGTCGGCGGCACGCGCGGCGGCACGCGCCTCACGCTGGGCCGCCGCGGCGGCGTCCCTGGCCCGCTGGGCCTGTGCGGCCGACACACCCGCCTGGTGGCTCGCCTCGTCGGCGGCGACCGCGGCGGCGTCGGCGTTGGCTGCGGCGCTGTGTGCGGACTGCGCCGCCGCCTGCGCCTGGGCGATCGCCCGGTCCCGCTCGGCCTTGATCTGCTGGAGTTCGCGTGCCTTGGCCGCCGCGTCCCGGGCCGCCTGCGCCGCCGCCCGCGCGGCCGCGGCCTGGCCGGCGTCGGTACGCGCGTTCGCCGCGGCGCGCTGGGCCTGCGCGGCCGCCTGTGCGGTCAGCGAAGCGGCCGTCGTGGCCCGCCGCGCGCCGTCGGCGGCGACCTGGGCCGCGCGCATCGCCGCGTTCGACGCCGCGATCGCTTCCCGCGCCGCGGCCGCTGCCCCGGCTGCCGCGTCCGCCGCCCGTCCCGCGGCCGCCGACGCCTTCCCCGCCGCGCCGCCGGCCGCTTCGGCCTCGGCCGCCGCAGTCTCGGCCGCCTTCTTCGCCTCCTGTGCCGCGTTGACCGCCCGCGCCGAAGCCTCGGCGGCCGCCAGCGACTCCCTCGCGGTGGTCTCACCGGCCTGCTTCGCCTGCTCGGTGAGGCTCTTGATCGAGGCCAGCTCGGTGTCCCGGGCGCGGGCCACGAACTGCCCGTACACCAGGAACTCGCGGAGCGAGTCGGCGGTGCCGCCGAGCGCCCGCTGGGCGGCCGCGTCGAGGTTGGGCCCGCTGCCGTTGGGCGCGCCGGCAAGCATGCGCGTGACGGCGAGCCGGTCGTCGGCGAGCTCGGCGGTCGCCCGGCCGGTCATCAGAAACTCGGACCAGTCCGCGGCGGTACCGGCCAGGGCCGCGGCGGCCGCCGCCTTGGTGCGCGGGCCGCCGGCCTCCCACACCCGGTGTACGCGGAGCCGCTCGTCCGCCGCCCAGGGCTGCCTCCAGCCCTCCTCGACGAACTGGCGCAGCTGCTCCGGCGGGCCGTCGAGGGCGCGCAGCGCGGCCTCGCGCACCGCGGGACCGTCCATTCCGGCCAGTACCTGCGCGGCGGTCCGGTCGTCGGCCTGCTGCGCCACGATCCGGCCGGAGGCCAGGAAGCCGCGCAGGCCGGCATCGGAGCCGAGCAGGGCGGCCTCCGCCGCCCGGCGGGTCGAGGGGCCGCCGTCCGTGAGCAGGGAGACGGCGAACGCCCGGTCGTCGGCGGGGCCGGCGGCGACAGCGGGTTCCGGCGCCACCAGCAGGCTTCCGGCGAGGACCGCCACCACTGCGGCGGCGACGGCTCGTACCGTGGTCATGCGCATGACGGACTCCAAATCCTGGCGCGGGTCACTGGATCGGGGCTGCGAACCAGCCCTGAAGCTCGACGATGATGTGGACGGTGCCCGACCCGACGTTGCGGATCCGCACCTTGCCGTCCGTGCCGACCTTCACGGTGGCGAGCCCGGACCGGACGCCGCCGGGGCTGGGGTAGTTGGTCAAGGACGTTTCCGGCTCGGTGCCGCCAAACGGCCACGCCCGCAGGTAGCCGCTCTCGGCGTTGTCGACGACCGTGAGGTTGAGCAGCGCGGCCCAGCCCGCTGGCAGTCCGAGCGGGATGTCGACGACGCCGCGGCTGGCGATCGGGGCACCGCCGTTCAGGCGGGTGTCCAGGAGGCGTTTGGCGAGTGCCGTCCGCAGCCCCCAGCCGGTGGCGCTGCTGGCCGTGTGGTAGCCGGTGGCGGTGAGGACGAGGTGGATCGGGGCGCTGCTGCGGTTGGAGAACGTCGCCTTGCCGTCCGTCCCGAGCCGCACCGTCACGGCGTGCGCGGTCTCGCCCGGTACGAAGTCCAGCGCGCTGTGGTTGTTGGCGCCGCCGGTCGGGTACGCACTGAGGAAGCCGCCGACGGTCGCCCCCACGACGACGGCGTCGAGGAACGCGGCGCTGGCACCGGCAGGTATGGGGCTGCCGGCGGCGGCGAGCGTAAACGTGCGGCTGCCCCAGGCGGGGATGGCACCGCCGCTGGTGCGCGTGTCGGCCAAGCGGGTGTGGTCGAGCGGCATGAAGCCGCCGCCACTGCCCCGGGTGTAGTAGCCCTGGACGTCGATCACGATGTGCGACGCGCCGTGGGTGTAGACGGCGAGCTTCCCGTCGGCCCGGAGCGGCACGACCGCCGTGTTCGAGATGATCTCGCCAGGTCGCGCGTTCACCATGGACAGTGCGGGGTCCAGCGGAGTGCCGTCGGGAAACACGGTGAGGAACGTGCTCCAGCCGGGTGCCGGCACCGCGGTGATGTCGACAAGCACCGCGTGGACGCCGGTCGCCGGCACGCCGCCGACCCCGGCGACCGGGAACGTCGTGATGCTCCGTGCCCCCCGGGTGCCGGCTGGGGCGCCAAGGCCTGTTCGGGTGTCGAGCACCTGCGCGCTGGGATTGAGCCGCACGAACGTCTCGCGGAGCGTCTGCCGGATCCACTCCTTCACGTCGTCCACCCGGGTCTGCACGGCGCCACGCCGGGTCTCCGACGCCGCGGCGCCGAGGCAGCCACCCTGCCACGACAGGCTGCTCACCGCGACCAGCTCGACGCCGGTGCTGGTCTGGCGCAGCGCCGGACCGCCCGCGTCGCCCTGGCAGACGGTCGACGACGCACCCGGGTCGCCCGCCACGTCGATGGTGCCGGCCGCGACCGACTGGACCGTGAACGCGCCGGAGTGCGCCCGCTCCGGTGCCCACTCGGTGGCGGTCCGCCCATAACCGGCGACCCGGAGCGCCTCGCCCACCTGGGGGGCGGCCGTACCGATGGGCACCGGCGTCACGTCCGTCACCGGCTTGGCGAGCCGGGCGAGCAGCAGGTCGCGGTCGGGATGCCCCTGGATCTCGACCACCGGCCGGTCGACGGCCGCGCCGACGCTCGCCCGGATGGGCGTGTTGGGCACCCCGCCCGGCACCGGTACCGCCCCGGTGAGGCAGGACTTCACGGTGACAATCCACTCAGGATCGACAAGCGTGCCGGAGCACCCGCGTTTTTCCGGCCCCACGTCGATGCGGGAGACGAACGGGTACGCCGCGCCGGTGTCGGGGGTGCCGTCCGCGATGCCCAGTGCCGGGGCGGCTACCCACCCGCCCGCCACCAGTACGGCACCGGCCAGCAGGGCGGCGGCGAACGTCTTTCTGTCAGTTATGCGCACAGCTGTTTCCCCTCGCAAAACACGACGCCACGACACCGCCGGTACGCCAGCGGCCCGTGCAGGACATCAGAGAGCTCCTTCATTTCGACTTCACGCCGCTGGCAAAGGCGTGGGCGCGGCGGACACTGCGGACCGATGTACAGGTGAGGCGGGCGGTCCCGGGCCGGAGCCGCCCGCCTCGGTCGTGGTCAGTGCGGAGCGGGCGCCGGACCGCCGCGGATCACGCCACGCAGCTGGTCGACGGAGACGGCGTCCCACGGGCCACCAGGTGGCGCCGACCTCGGCGTACGGCGCGGGATCCGTACCCGGTGGGAGGGGCGAGGGGCGCTGCTGGCGGCCAAGGCCGCCGGTTACGGCCACCTCAATATCGACGGGATGCTGGTCGAGACCGACCGGTGTCGCACTCCCGGCCCCACCCCTGGGGTGGATCTGTGGTGGTCGGGCAAGCACGACAACCACGGCGGCAACGTCCAAGTGATCACCGTCCCGGACGGCTGGCCGATCTGGACCTCGGATGTACGGCCCGGCCGCGAGCACGACACCACCGTGCTGCGCGCCGACACCGAGATCCTGCCCACCGTCGCCGACGCCGCCGATGATTTGCGCGCGCTGGGCGACCTGGCCTACGAAGGCGAGTCCGGCACCATCACCGTGGCGTTCAAGAAGCCCAAGCGCGGCCGGCTCACCCTCGTACAACAGCAGCTCAACAAGGCCCACAACAGCGTCCGAGCGATCGGCGAGCGCGGCAACTCGGTGCTGAAAATGACGTTCAAGGCGCTCCGCAATGTCAGCCTCGACCCGTGGCAGATCGGGAAGATCGTCGCCGCGGCACTCGTGATCCTCCACTTCGACCACGCCCGCACCACGTGACCGCGCTCAGTAGTCAACCGTTTGCGCGGAATGGCTCATTGTCCGTTAGTTCCCACCTGATCGCCGACGAGAAACCGAGAAGCGGTCACCGCGCGGGACAGTCATTTTCAGCAGGTGAACGGGTGCTCAGGTGGCTGGTGCCGCCCGTAGGCAGGACAGCTCCCAGTAATCGCGTTCGGTGGCGGGACGGCTCGGGTACCGCAGCCGTCAGGTACACCCGATTGGCCGCCATTATCTGGTCAAGTCATGGGCTGTCGGCCAACGCCGCGAACCTTGCCCGCATCTCCGGATCGGCGCCGGCGCCGCGGGAAGCTGCTCTCATCCATATGTGCGCAGTTCATCAAACCGGCACAGTGGACCGTCAAGGGTCGCGGCAGTAGATCTGCTACCGACCGATGGCTGGACTGTCTGCCGCACCGCTTCGCCGACCGCTGTACCGTGGGTCGGCCCGGAGTCGGTCAGGGCTGGCGGATCGCCTCGCCGGCGATTTCGATGCGCACGTTCTTGCCGACGAGGACGCCCCCGCTGTCGAGAAGTACGTTCCACACCAGCCCGTAATCCTCGCGGTCGATCTCCGCTGTCGCGCTGAACCCGAAGATGTCCTGCCCGTAAGGGTCTCGGCGAGCGCCGCCGAACTCCACTTGGAGGTCGACCGGTCGGGTGATCCCCTTTACTGTCAGTTCCCCGGTGAGCACGAACCGTCCGGTTGTGGACTGTGGTGGGATGTGGCTGGCTTCGCTCCGGCGGCCCAGTCGATTACTCCGCAGGCGAGCCCAGTAGAAGATCGAGTCGTTGTTTCCGTGCCATTTGATCCCTGTGCTGCGGTACTCCAGCGTGGGATACCTCTCCACATCGAGGAAGTCAGGGCTGCTCAGGTGCGCGTCGCGGTCGGGGTTGCCGGTGTTGACGGTCGCTGCGTGGATGGTTGCGCTCACCGAGGATGCCAACGGGTCCTCGGTGATGTCGATCCGGGCGGTCGCCGCGCCGAACTCACCGCGTACGGGACTCACCATCATGTGGCGGGCCAGGAAGCCGATCCGCTTGTGCGCCTGATCGAGAAGATAGGTGCCGGCGGCCGGGATGGTGATGCCATCCCAGGACCGTGTGGCAGGACCGGTCATGGTTGTGTCATCCCCCGAATTGCTCTTGGGTGCTACCAGCGTTCTGCTGCGGTTCCCGGAGTCCGCCGGAATAGTCGGACGTATACCCCTTGGCCAGCATAGGAGGTAGCTCTGCCCGCCTCCTGAACCCAGCCAATGACGACCATGAGTGGCTACCTGGGATGCGTCCCGGTCGTCAGCAGTGCCGCCTTCCGGCCAATCCCCTTTCAGCGAAAGGCTTTTCGCCGTCGGTGGATCCAGCCCAATCGTCGATGGGGATCGAATCGAGGCGACGCCGGAGCGTCATTGGCGCAGGCCGCGAGCGTGAAGATTCTCACCGCCGAGGAGGGGCGGGCAGCGTGACTGCCGGTATGGAGATTGCTTGGCGTGCCCGGCTCGTCGCGTTGCGCGTACTCACTGCGAGGTCGCCACCGGCTCAGGATCGCCCGGCGAGGTCGTTTTCGATCCGCGTCGCGGCGGCCGTCATGGCGGCGACCCAGGTCGGTAGCTGGTGACGGTCGAACCGCGCGGTCGGGATGGCGAGGGAGATCGCCGCCTCGGGCGCTCCAGAGGGCCCACGAACCGCCACGCCGGGTGCCGTCAACCCGGCCTCGGTCAGTTGGTCGTTGATCGCGAAGCCACGCTTGCGGACCAGGGTCAGCTCCCGCCGCAGCTTGGATAGGTCGATCTCGTCCACGTCCTCGTACAGCGCCCGGACGTGGTTCGGCGGGAGCGCGGCGAGGATCGCCTTGCTGCCGGAGGCGAGGTTCGGCACGGCCCGACGCCGCAGGCGCCGATGTCGGCCCAGTGACTCCGCGATCCTCCGGTTTGTGCTCGACGCCGCGGGATGGGAACACAGCGAATGGTCCTGGGAGACGCAGCGGTTCGTAACGGACGTATAGTTCGCGCCATGGCCGACCCCAGTCGCCCCTCCCCGCTAGGCTCACTCATCGGGGTCGATGTCGACGCGACGGCCGAGCGGGTCTATCGGGCGTTGGTCTCCGGCGGACCGGCGCTCGGGCCGGATCTCGCCGGCCTGCTGGGGATCTCGGTCGAGGACATCGAAACGGCGATCGGTGCGTTGCGGCAGGTGTGCCTGGTTGACATGGCCGACGGCGGAGAAATCTCGGCGGTGCCGCCGTCGCTGGCGCTCGAGGGGATGGTCGCGCAGCGCGAGCAGCAGGTCAGGGCCGCCCGAACGGCACTCGACGAGCTCGCGGAGGAGTACCGGAGGGCGCGCGAGGTGCGGCTGTCGAACGGCATCGAGATCGTTCGGGGTCGCAGCGAGATCGGCAGCTGGCTCAATGGCCTGTTGCTGTCCGCCAAGGAGCAGATGCGGATGTTCGCGAAACCACCGTTCGCGGTTTTCGGGATCTCCGAAACTGACACCGAACGCGAGGTCGCCGGCCGTGGTCTGCGGGAGCGGATCATCATCGAGCGGACCGTGCTGGATGAGCCCGCCGCGGAGAAGGACCTGTTCGCCTCCCTGGATCGGGGACAGGAGATCCGCATGGTGCAGTCGTTACCGGCGAAGCTGCTGATCGTCGACGATTCGATTGCGATCGTGCAGCTCGACGAGGGTGGGCACGCGCACTCGGAGATCGCGGTGGTGCGGGCCGGGGGGCTGCTGGACTGTCTGGTGTTCAGCTTCGAGAGCCTGTGGCGGTCGGCCATGCAACTGCGGGAAGCCCTCGGCCGTAGGGTCGACCCGAACTTGGCATCGCCGAAGGATCTCGCCGACCCGGCGGACCGGGAGGTCCTGATGCTGTTGCTGGCCGGGTACACCGATGCTGCGGTCGCTGCCCGACTGGGGATCGGCCTGCGAACCATGCAACGCAGGGTCCGCCGGTTGATGGATCTGGCCGGCGCCGATTCCCGGGTGTTGCTTGGCTGGCACGCGCGGGACCGGGGCTGGCTTTGAACGCCTTCGTCCCGTCGAGCCACCGACTGCGGTGGCTCGACGGGACGAGGTGCCGCAGGGGTCTAGTTGCGCAGACCTGCCGGGATGCTCAGCATCACCGAGCTGGACCAGGCGGCGTTCGGGCCGCCCTCGCCGTAGACCATCAGCTGGTGGCGATCGTTGATGTCGAAGCTGTAGGTCGGCGTGAATCGGTCACCGGCAGAGAGCGGCACCATGCCGGACAGATCCCAGAGCCGTCCCTGCGGGTCCCACATCGCCGACACCGCGACGTCCGGGAAGAGTTCGACAGTTCCGAGGATCCACCCGTCGTCGGTGACTTTCTCGCCCGTCGCGTTGTATCCGTAGTCGGCAAGGCGCCGCATTCCGCCGGCCTTGGTCCAGGCGAACGCGTCGTCACCGCTGGTCCCCACGATGGTCCCGGAGGCGTTCACATCGTTCGCCTGGGCCGAATACTGTCCCGGAAGCGTGCCGAGATCCTGAATAGCACCTGACGTCGCATCCCAGGCGACCGCGTGCGGCAGGTGGTCACCGGTGCGCGAGGCACCGACGATCATTCCGGCATCGTTGATGGCGCGCGGCTGGGTTCCCGTCGGATCCGAGGACAGGTGGGCCAGCTTGCTGAACGTCCCATCCGGCGTCCGCACGAACCCGTCGCTGTAGCTGTGGTTCTTGCCGTCAGCCTCTTTGACGATTGCTTCGGAGAATCCGGTGACCACCGCCTTGTTATTCACGGCGGTCGCGTAGCCGCTGGAATAGGGCCGCCAGTCCGGGACGCCGAGCACGGTGAGCGATCCGTCCTTGGCCCATTGGGCGGGAAGATAATGCAATGCACTGTCTGTCGCGACACCGACGGCGATCTGGCCGTCATTCAGGTCCAGAGCTGCTCCGTACCTGCCCCCGGCGAGATCCAGGTTGGTGAACCCGTCGGCGGCCGTCCAGATGGTCGGGGTCATCCTGGCGTTGTACTGGCGATCTCCCGCGACTACGCCGCTTTCATTGAGAGCCGCGCCGACGAATGGCGGGGCCCACGCGACCAGATCGAGTTTGGGGACATCGACAGCGGCGATCGTGACGTCCGCCGCCCCGATGATCGTGCCGTACTCGTTGGCCACTCGGACCCGGCCGACCATGGGATCCTTGGTCAACTGCCGAGCGCTGACGATCACTGCCCCGTCGACCGGCATCGACTGGCCCGTGGCAACCGTGTACTTCGCGTCGGATTTCGGCGTGATCGTGCCGAGGCCCTTCGAGTACATCTCTTGGTGGTAGTCGAACGTGACGTTGTCTCCGGCCACGGTGACTCCCGCGACCACGATGAAGTACGTACCCGGTTGTGGATCATCGATGACGATGTGCTCGGGGGAGTCCCCGGTCGTGGTGCTCTGGCCCACCGGCCTGCCGTTGAAATAAACATAGAAGTCCAGATCGGCAGCGTCTCTGGGCGTCAGCGTCACGTCGAGCCGGGTCGCCTGGCGCGGAACATAGAGCATGTTGGACGTGATTTCGCCTTGCGAGACCGTCGAGAACAAGTTGCGGACATCGCCGATCTCGCCAGTTGCGACGTGGGCGATCGCGGGGCCGAAGGTGTTCGTCCCCGTCGAGCCGACATTCGTCGGCGAGTTCATCGTCACCTTGTCGACCGTGACGGTCCCCGGATCGAACGACATGCCCTGCAGCGAAACCGTTGCGGTGTACGGGTTCTGTTCGACCGGAGACGTCCTGCGAGACTCGATCACGAACTCCCAGACGCCGGGTTTGGGTCGGTACACCGGTCGTGCGGTGGCGTCGCAGTTCGCCGGGTCGGTGTAGTTGGTGTAGCAGTGGTAACTGGCGTTGGAGTCCGCGGGCATGCCGTCGGGGTCGATGGGCAATGCGCGGACCTGGCTGCCGTCGGCGAGCCCGCCCAGGGTCAGCTGCAGTGCTTCGACGCCCTCGGGGACGGGCACCAGCAGCGAGGTGGTTCCGGTTCGGCCGAGCGTGCCGGAACTGGTGACCGCGTAGTCGGGTTTGGCCAGCGGCTTGGTCGCCAGCACGGTGACGGCGACGAACTGGTCGATGCCGCCCGTCGCCGGGTCATCAATGGTCAGGATCGCGCTATGCACGCCGGAGGTCGTCGCGGTCGCGGTGACCGTGATATCGGCTGCCTTTCCGAGCTGCAGGGGCATTGCCGTGCGGGCGCTGAACGTGCCGTCGTTGCCGATCCAACCGATCCGGTGCACGACGTTCCCGGCGGCACCGCTGGTCCGGGTGACGCTGACCTTGTAGGTCTTCTGCGCACCGGTCACCTGGCCGCCTTCGGTTGGCAGGCAACGGTTGTAGATGCCGACGCCGGTGTTCGGAGTTGCGAGCAGGCCGGACAGCGAACTACAAACGGGAGCCGACACAGTGAGCTCATTGGTGCTGATGCCAGCGCTGAGCTGCTTCCAGGCCGCGACGGTGTCGATGATGCCAGCGCCCTGCGCGGCGGTCGGGACGTCGGGGATCGGGTCGGCGGTGCCGGTCAGGGCGGTCTTCAGCGCCGCCGAGCTGACCGTCAGCGAACGGGCCTTGGCGGCCGATAGCAGCAGTGCCGCCGCTCCGGCGACCTGCGGGGCCGCCATGGAGGTGCCGTTGGCCATGCCGTACCCGGCCGGCAGCGAATACCCGGCCTCGGGGACGGCTTCACCGGACAGCCACATCGGGATCGAGGAGATGGCGGCGCCGGGCGCGGACACCTGCGGCGCCAGCGCCCCGTTCTCAGCGGGGCCGCGGGAGGAGAAGCCGAAGATGCCCTGCTTGGTGGCGACCTTCGACCCGTAGTCGGCCCACCAGGTGTCGGAGCTGACGGACGCGGCGACCGAGATGGCCTTGCCCGCCACGGACGGCGAGCTGACGGTGTTGGTGCCGAGGCCGTCGTTGCCGGCGGCGATGATGATCTGCACGCCGTAGCTGTCGATCAGCTCGTCGTAGAGCGCGGCGATCACGTCGGAGCCGTCGTTCAACGCGGGAAGCCCACCGATGGACAGGTTGACGACGTCGACATGCCGATTGGTGACCAGGTCGATCATGCCCTCGGTCAGTGCCGCCTGGGTGCAGCCACCGCCCCACGTGCAGGCGCGGGCGGACACGATCTGCGCGCCCGGTGCGGCGCCGTGCATCTGGCCGCCAAACATCGACGTGCCCGCGATGATCCCCGCCACATGGGTGGCGTGCGAGGCGACCGGCAACCCGATAGACACGTAGTTCGCGGTCTTGCCGACGTTGCTGCCGCCGAGCGGGGAGAGATCGACGTTGTCGCGGTACTCGACGACGAACGGGATGCGCTCGTTCTGCAGTGTTGCGGGGTCGTCACTGCCGAAGTGGCCGACGTGGCGATCGACCGCGAACGGGGCCATCGGTGCCTCGTCGGTGAGGTCCTGGTTGTTGTTGCCGTCGACCCAGATCCTGTGGGTGGTCGGGTCGTACAGAACCCCGTGGAAGTCCAGGGTGTCGCCGTCCCGGTTGAGGTCGCCCTCGAAGTCGCTCCCGGCCGTCGCGCCCTCGTAGAACACGCCGAATTGGAACGTGCCCTCCGGGATCGTCCAGGTCTTGCCCAGGTAGCTGAACTTCGGACCCGTCTTGGTGGTGGACATCCGCACCCAGCTGCCGTCGCGGTCGGTGACCGGATCGGTCTCGGTTACCCAATCGACAATCTTGGGCTTGCCGTCGCTGGTCGTCTGTAGCGCGGGATGCTCGACGTCGACGCCGGTGTCCAGCACGCCGACGACCGTGCCGCGTCCGTCCCAGGCCGGGTTGTCCTTGACGAAGGCCTCGGCGCCGGTCTCGTTGATCGGCAGGTACGGGTTGTCGGCGGGCGTGTTCGCGCCGGGCGCGGTCGGCCCCGCGGCCTTCGTTGCCGCCGTCCTCGCACCCGCGGCGCCCAGATCCGGGCCCGGGATCTTGTACGTCCGGTCCAGGTCGATCGCCGCGACCGACCGAAGGCCGGCCAAGGTGGTCACGCGGCCGGTCGGGACGGTCGCCCGGACGTAGCCGACCTTTCCGGTCACCGACCCGACGGTCCCGCCGGCCTTCTTCACCGCGGCGACGACGTCCTCGGTCGCGCCCTTCCGGGCCAGCATCAACACCGTGACAGACTTCTTCTTCGACGCCTGCGCCTGCTGCAGCAGCCTGGTGTCGGCGTTGCCGAGCTTCTCGGCCGCAGTATCCGACAGCGAATCGTCGGTCAGCGGCTGGAACCCGTCGGTCTTCCCCGCCCTGTAGATCGAATCCGGGTTGTCGCGTCCGGCCCGGTCGTCGAGCCCAGCAAGGGGCGACCGACCCGGACCCTGTGGCCCGTCGGGATCAGCGGGTTCGAGCTTGCTCGCGCCAGCACTCTCGGAGCCAGTCGGGCTGCTCGGGGCGGCGGCCGCGGCCGCAGGCGCAATCAGCGCCGCGGCGATCACCACGGCCGACGCCGCGGCAACCACACCTGTTCGTCGTTTCATCGTGCTCCTAACCAAGGGGTGAAACATCACCGCGCGGCCAAGCCCGCAGACACGAGAACACCTGAGCCGCCTGGCCAATCTCGCAGTTGGGCCGGGGCAGGATCAACGGACCGAGTGGGGCGGATGCCGGCCATGGCTGAATACCGCCACACTCGGCGCAGACCCGCCATTGCCGCCGGGCTCGGACGCGCGGTGACGCGCGGTCCGAGCCCGGCGGCATACGAACCCCTGAGTGGCGGTTAGCTACCGACGATCGGGGCAGAGTGGCCAGCTGTCCTACTGCAGCCGCACCGTCACCGTGTGCACGGCCCCATCGCCCAGGTCGATCCGGACCCGGTAGTCGCCCGCGGCGAACCCCTTCGTGCTCCAGTTGTACGCGTACAGGCCACTGGTCTCGGCCAGACGCATGAGGTTGGCATCGTTGCCGGATGCTGAGGTTGCCGGCGTCTCCGGACCCACCTGCCCATCGGTGACGGGTGCGATGAAGACGCGCGGGGCGGCGTCCAACACGGGCTTGCCGGCGGCATCGGTCAGGACGAACTTCACCGGGATCACCCGGCCGGCGTTGAACGGGGCGCTTGTGTCGCTCAGCGGGCCCTCGAGGTCGCCGAGCACGTACTCGACCCGGTAGCTGATCGTCACTGTTGCCGTGTTTCCGGCACGGTCGGTGGCGCTGAAGCGAACGGTGTGCAGTCCTGGCGTCGTGGTGTCGAGCTGTTCGCCACTGGCCACGTCCCCTCCGGACTCGGCGACGCCGGAGGTCGCGTCACTGGCGCTCCACGTCACCGGCACGGCCTGGTTCAGCTTCACTACCTGACCGTCGGTGATGCCGTTCACCGCGATGACCGGTGCCGTCCGGTCCACGACGAACGCCATCGACGACTCCGATCGGTTTCCCGCCTTGTCAACCGCGACGACCTTGAACTCGTAGTTGCCGTCCGCCTCAATTGGGCGACCGTCGTAGGGGCGTCCGTTCAGCGTCACCGTGGTGGTGTCGGCGTGGGCATCGGTCACCTTCACCACCGGGGTCACCGGCTGGTTGTAGACCCCTTGGTCAGCGACGCCGGACACGGTGACCACGGGCGCGTCGATGTCCTTGACGAGGCTGTACTGGTCGATGATCGACTCATCGGCCCGCTTCGCGGTCAGCGACAGCTTGCCTCCTGTGACCTCGACGGTGAGGTACATGGCGAACTGGCCGTCGTCCATCACTGCGAAGGTGCCGTCATTTTCGGCCGAGTAGTGCTTGGGCCCGGTCGTCCCGGTCACCACGTACACGGTGCCGCCGTCGGTCTTCACGCCCGCCTTCAGCGGGTCGGTCCGGCCGTAGGCGTGGTCGTGCCCGGAGAAGACCAGGTCGATACCCAGCTCGTCGGCGGCCTTCGGCAGGTCCTTGCGGAACAGGTCGGAGTCGTCCGGGTTGGTCGCGTACGGCGGCTGGTGGGTGACCACGACCTTCCACAGCTTGTCGGAGGCGGTCATGTCCTGCTTCAGCCAGTCCAGCTCGGCCTTCAGCGTCGCCGCGTCGTCGGTCCAGCCGATCACCGCGACGTGCATGTTCTGGTAGTCCATCGAGTAGGTGCCGTCCGGGTTCACCTTCGACCCGTTGTTGGGCTGCCCGAAGATGCGTACAGCCTTGGACCCGTCGTCGCCCATGTACTCGTGGTTGCCCAGTACCCGGACCATGTCGGTGGACCCGATCTTCTCGTGGTCGCTGAGCATGCCTGCGATGGCGTCCATCTGGGCGAACTTGCCGGCGTCATCGGTGAAGTCACCCACGTGCATCGTGAAGTCCGGCAGCTTCGCCTGCCCCTCGATCGAGGTCAGGATCTTGTCGAACTCGGCCAGGCCGGCGCGGTCCGGCGACTGGGTGTCGCCGAACACGTTGAAGGTGAAGTCCGTTGCGTCGCTGGACGTGGAGAACTCGCGCACGCCCGACCAGCTGGCGCCGTCGCCGACCCGGTACACGTAGTGGGTCCCGGCGGCCAGCTTGGTGGCCGTGGCCGAGTTGGAGCGCACGACGCCGTTCTGGGCGATGTCCTCGTAGCCGGCGTAGGTCAGCTCCTTGGCGGTGCCGTCGAAGCTGGTGAACGCGGCCTCGCCGCCGGCCTGGTAGGCGGCCTTCGTGGCGACCTGCAGCACCGCGGCGTCCGTGGAGGTCAGCGGGTTCGACATCCAGGTGATGGTCTTGGTGGTCGCCGGGTCGGCGCTCGCACCGGCCATGATGTTGCTCGGCGCCTGCTGCTTCAGGGGCGTGAACGACTGCGTGCTGATCGCAAATGACCTGCCCTGCTCGGTCTGGGCGAACAGGTCGTACTTCTTCACCATGTCGGTCAGCTGCGCCGAGGTCAGCACGCCGTCAGCACCCGTGACGCCCAGCTTGGTCGCCCTGCCAGCCACCAGCATCGTCACCGTGGCACCGGCAACCGGCTTGCCGGCGGCATCGGTCACGGTCACCTTCCCCGGCCGTCCGACCACGGTGCTGTTTGCTGCCAGCTTCAACGCTGCCACGACATCGACCGACGCCGGCCGCGCCGAGAAGGTGGGGGCGAACTTCGACGGCCTGTCGCTGGCATAGCCGATTCTCGAACTCGTGACTTCCCAGCCCAGCTTGGTCCCGGGTGCCACGCCGCCGGCCACCGACACGTTGACGGTCGCCAGCGTCGCGGGCCCAGCCGCGGCATTCGAATTCACCACATGCAAGGTGAGGACACCGGTGCCAGCGTCATAGGCCCAGGTGCTGCCCGACGCCGACGCGGCGAAGTCGACCCCCGTCACCGGGAAGTCCTTGCCGATCCGGATCTTCGTGTCGACGCCGGTGACATCGGCGGCGTCGGTGGTGGTGAGGTGGAGCCGGTAGGTCCCGCCGAGGTTCGCGACGGCGTCCGGGGAGGACAGCCTGACCGAGGTGCCCGAACCGGTCTTCACCGTGAAGTACCCGGTCTTGAGGGTTTCGTTGCCGAAGTTGTCCTGGACGCTGGCGTCGACCCGGTGGATACCGTCGGCGAAGCTCAGGTGCGACAAGGCGACGGTGTTGAGGCCCTTGTTGAGCGCATAGACGCCCTCGGCGTTGGTGTACTCGGTGCCATCGACCCACATCCGCACCCGGTCGTAGTTGATCCCGGTGGCGTACTTGTCGGTGGTGTTCTCGGCGAATGACGTCGAGATCTCCACCTGCGAGTTTGTGAAGGTCTTGCCGTCGATGTTGAGGGCGTGCACGGTCGGCGGGAACATGTCGTCAACGGACGCGCCGTAGGTGACCCGCACGTTGTCGATCGCCACGAACCCCTTTCGCAGCGGGTTGCCGCCCGGCATCCCCGACTTCAGCGACATGATGCGGAACATCTGGTTGGGGAAGGTGGTGAACGGGCCGACCAGGCCGTCGGGGATCTCCGCCTCGACGTACTTCCAGCCCAGCCAGTCGATGCCCTCGGTCTGGGTGGTGAAGTTGATCGGCTGGAACTGGCCCTTGGCGTCGTAGATGTAGCAGCGCAGCCAGTAACTCTGGGCCTCGGGTGTTCCGTACACCCAGGCGCCGATCGCCTTCGGGCGGCCCGGGATGGGCTTGCTGGACTCGGGCCCGGCGTAGGCGCCGAGGGTGGCATTCAGCTGGCCCTTGGTGAAGTCGAAATTCACCTGTAGCGCATGGTCGCCGAACCGGGTCAGGTCATCTGGGTAGGTGTTCCAGTGCAGCTGGCTGACCTCGCCGCGTCCTGCCGTGCCGGCCTTCCAGTCGCCGATGCCGTCCTCGAAGTCGTACAGCACGACGGGCAGCTGGCCCAGCAACACGTGGACCGACGAGCGCACGTCGCTCCCGGTGAGGGTCGCGGTGACCTGGGTGTCGAAGCTGCCCGACGACGCAGCGTGGAAGACGTTCGCGTCATCCATCGTGCCCATCCCGTCAGGGATACCGCCCCAGGTGATGTCGCCGGGCTTGAGCCGCACGTCACGGCCCCGGTAGCGGGCGGTCAGCCCGAACGGCTTGACCGCGCCGTAGTCGAGGCTGATCTCTTTCTGCTCGAAGGCGAGCGTGTCCGGCAGTGTCACCTCGACCCAGGCCGAGCCGACCTGCTTTCCGCTGTGGGACAGGATTGCCTGCGTCTGGCCCTGCTTGCCGGTCGAGGTGAACAGCCCGTTGGCGTCGATTGTGCCGAACGTGGGATCCGCGAGGCTCCAGGTCAGCCCGGATGCCGGCACGGGCGCAGAGGCACCGGTGGCGTCCTGTCCCTTGGCCGAGAACTGCACGGTCGAGTGCGGCGTGACGGTCATCCCGTTGGGGGCGACAGCGGCAGCTGCGAACTCGTGGGTCGCCGGCGCGGAGGAGACCAGTAGGAACCCGTTGGCGACCGGGCGTTCCTCGCCGTCGGAGGGGCGGTTGACCACCTGGACGGTGTCGGTGCCCGGCGTCCTGGTGGTGAAGGTCGCGCTGCCGCCACTGTCGAGGTGGATCGCGTTGTAGGCGCCCAGGGACAGCATGTAGTCGGCGAAGTCCGACATGGTCAGGCCGCGGCTGAAACCGGTCTGGCGGCCGTCGATCTCGGCGAAGAAGATGGTGCCATCGCGCCTGACGCCGATGCCGATACGCGGGTCGAGGTTGTTGGGGGCGCCCTTGGTGGCGATCTGGTTCTCGTCGCGGGCACCGTTCTTGATGACCTGCGCGTCACCGGACAGTGCCTGTTGCAGGTCGTTCTTGACCTGGTTGAACAGGGCGCGGTCACCCATCAGGTAGCTGCCGTCCTTCTTCATGCCGAAGAAGAACCAGTTGGCGGCCATGTCGCCCTTGAGGACGGTGCCGTCCTTCACGACCACACCCAGTGGGTAGCCGTCAGACATGTTGTAGTAGTCGGCGTTGATCGCGGCGATGACCTGGTGGCCGGGACGCGTGGCCGCCGCAGCCTGCTTGCTCATCGGCTGCATGCCGTACCAAGGAGTGCCCTTCCCGTCGTTGGGCAGGCCAGCCTCGATGGTCAGCTCAGGGCGTTTCGGCATGTCGATGTCCAGGACGTGGGACTCCATCCGCTGACCGTCCCGGTCGTTGAAGATGTAGTCGCTCTGCACCACGCCTGGCGCGATCTGCTGGGTGTTCTGGTTGATCGGGGTCGCAGTGATCGGCGAGGTGGGGCTGAAGCCTCCCATCGCGGACGCCGACTGCGCATTGCCCAACAGCAGGGCAGACGCCGCCACAGCCGTCAGGATCGCTTGACTTCTCTTCCGCGACAGCTTCATCGCCCTCTTTCACCCTTCGGCCGGTTCCTCCACGACATGCCACGCCTGAAATGCGAGCATCGGATGAACAGTCCCGGAGATCAAGTCCAACCATGCGCGAAATAGGACCGACGACGACTGCCGCGGGAGGCGATTCGATGTCGCTGCCCTGCCGCCGGGGAAGGCCCTCAGCGCCCCGACGGTCGGTGGTGCTCGGTGCCGCGTTGGCGCTGGCGCGGTACCGGCGGCGTCTGCGACAACCGGAGCCGGCGGGCAGTCACGGCCTCGCGGGTACGGGGATGGGCGTCCGGGTTCCCGTTCAGCCACGCGTCCAGGTATCGCAGCGTCCGCTCGGTGTACTCCGGGACGAAACGCGTGCCTGCTCCCTCCACCGCCAGCCGCTCCGCGACCTGGCGCAACAGCGGAAGATAGTAGGTGTTGGGTCTTTCCCGACCCAGTATGTCGAGGGCAAGACTCACCGCCGCGTCCTCGACCGCCGGATCCGGCAGTTCGCCCTGACGGAAGAGTTCGGCGAGCAGCTTGCCGAGGCCCGGGTCGTCCAAACTGTCTCGTCTGATCCATTCGACCGCCACCCGTGATGCCTCCCGTCGCACGGAGTCCGGCAGGATGCGGCTGCCGAGCACGGTGCCGAGCAGTTCGGTGGCGTCCCGCGTACGGCTGTTCGCCGCGCACCAGGCGACGCACGTCAATTGCAGCTCCTCGGCGATGGTTTCGCTGATCGGCCCGCACCCCTTGAGCATCAGGCGCAGCGCCCGTTTCGCCCCCGCCGGCATTCCGGAATCCCCGAGGACGACGCACGACCTGGCAACGAACCGGTTCCAGGCAGCTTGCACCTCGACGCGGTGGGCCAGCAGATGCTTGACCACCCGGTGCTCCCGCTCCGTCGCCAACAGTTCGCCGGAGAGCGCCCCCACTGCGCGCTCGGCGAGCGTCTGCCGGTCTTCCGGGGCCGCCCAGCGATTCCCCAGAGCGGCGCCGAGGAGACGATGGGCGCTGGCTTGCCTCGGGTGCGCGTCCAGCCATCCGAGGGTGGCGTCGAGCGCCCACCGGTACTCCTCGACGGCGAGGTCCGCCCGCCGCAAGACAGAGGTGAGCGGATAGCTCGTGTGTTCGCCGATGGGGTGGCGCCGGATCAACTCGGCCAGCAGCCCCATGACGAGCATCCGGGTGTCGGGGGCAAGCGCCTCGTGGTTCAGCAGCGGCACCAGCAGGTCCCGGGCGACGCTGTCGTCGAGATGCCGGTCGCAGAGCACCAGCGCCTGCTTGGCGTATCGCTCGAACTGGTCGGGCTCGGTGAGCAGCCCGGAGTGCAGCAGCGCGCCCAGCACGCTCGTGCGCTTGTACGTCAACGCGGCAGGGGCGGCCAACCAGGCGGTGGTGCGCCGCGCGAGCGCGTCGCGTTCCTCGGCGGTGAGGCGGATGTCGGCGCGGGTCTCCTCCCGCGCGAAGGTGAGCAGGCGTTCCAGTAGCTGCCCCGCCTCCGGCGAGTCGTCGTTGTGCTCCAGCCACCGCAGCGCCAGGTGGACCGCACGGGGCAGGTCGTTACGGCCGGGCAGGTCGGGAGCGATCAGCCGCTTCAGGACATACGATGCCCCAGGCTGCAGGCCGTGGCCGGCGGGGTGCGCCAGCCACTCCAGGGAATCCTTCACGGCGTCCCTGAACAGGGACGGCGGCAGGTCCCGGCGCCTGCGGTGGCGCTGGAGCACGGGCCCGTAGGAGAAGCTCGCCTCGTGCGGGGCGCGCTGGGCGACCGTGTCCAGCAGGTACCGGGCCGTGCGGGCGAGAGCCTCCCCGGTGAGCTCGGGACGCAGCACCAGCCGACTGGCCACGTAACCAGTCCAGGGATCGGCCGGATGACGTCGTAGCCAGCGCAGCGCTGCCGCGGCCAGCGGGCGGGCGGCCGGGTGGCCGGGTGGCAGGCCGATTCCTCGGCCGAGTTCGAGCAGGGGCTGCAGAACCCGGGAGGCTTCGCGTTCGTCGGCGTGCTGGGCGAGCCAGTCGACGCCGTACTCGGCCATGCGCAGGCGCACGGCCGGATCGACGTCACTGGGCACCTTGATCCGATGGAAGACGGCGCCGGCGGAGAGGAGCGTGCCGTGTCGGCTGAGCCAGGCGAGCAGCGGCGGATACACCACCTCCGGTGCCAGGTCGAGCGCCGCTGCCACGTACGTCTCCCTGGCACCCGGCTGGTCGACGTTCCGCTCGAGCCAGGGCCTGGCGATCCGGTCCGCCAACCGGCGCACCGCCGGCACCCAGGTGGCGCGTCGCAGCAGCAGCCGCAACGTGTCGCCGTCGGGTTCGTCGGCGAGGTACCGCCCGAGACCCGTGGCCGTCTGCTCACACCATCGGTCCACCCCGGCGGCGAGTGCCTCCGCCGCTTCGCGGTCGACGGCCTCGCGCAGCCGGTCCACGGCACGGACGAGGTTGGCCAGCGCCCGGTGCCCACCGAACCCGCTGTCCAGGAGCTTGGGCAGCCATTTGCGGCGCAGCGCCGACGAGTTGGGCTCGAAGAGCACCTGATGCAGGATCTCGTCGGCGAGGAGGTGGTGGGTCACCCGCAGTCCGTCCGGGCCCTGGGTCAGGATTCCGGCCCGGCACAGGGTGTCGATCAGTTCCTGGGGTGACCACACGAACCCGTCCGCGGTACGGATCTCGTCTTCGACTTGGAGGTAGGTCAGCATCTCGGGCAGCGGCCGGGGGGTGGTGGCGGCTGCGTAGGCGACAGCGAAGAGCCGGCCGTCGGGGTCGCCCAGCGGGCGGGACGGACCCGAGCGGCGCATCGACAATTCCTCGCTGTCCAGCACCCGCCGTAGCCAGCCACTGATGCCGGCCGCGCCCACCGGGACCGCGGCACGAATGTCCCGGCCGGCTTTGGCCTGCGCGTCGTACCACCGGGCGAGCAGGGCGGCGACCGCCGGCACGCCGGCGCTGATGCGCGTGACATGCGGCGCCCCGGCTCGCTCGACGGCGTGTGGGGCGAGCGCAAGTACCACCTGGTCGAGGATCAGCCGGTGGTACTGGTCGTCGTCGCGGATCGGGACCCGCTCGAAGCTGTCCCAGAGCTGGGGCGGCCAGCTCTCCGTCTCCCGGGTCGGCGCGGTGGTCAGGACCGCCAGTTGGAGGCCCCTGGACAGTGCGTCCTGCTGGATCTCATACAGGTTGTCGTCGGCCGTTTCCGTGCTGGACCGGATGTCGTCCACGACGATCAGCACCCGTCGCGTCATCCCCCGGACACTCTCCCAGGCCAGGTCCACCGGTTTGCCGCGCAGCAGATGGACCACGAACCAGTCCCGCTGGTCGGCGAGGGCCGCGACCTCGAGGCAGAGCCGGCTCTTGCCGGTGCCCGGCCGCCCGTGGATCAGTACGCCGCTGGCGGGCTGGCGTCCGTCGGCACACTCGGCGAGGGTGGCCAGGATCCGGTCCGGCTTGCTCGGGTGGTCGCCCGGATCGACAAAGGTGACCGGACCGGCCGGCCCCTCACCTTTGGCCGCCAGGGAGTCCGCGTGGATCCAGTGCGGCTCCAGGTCCCGGCGGAGCTGGTTCCAGTTGTCGGGTGGGACCGGCCAGGGTTGGGGGCGGATGCCCTCGTCTTCGAGCAGGCGCTCCCAGCTCGGGTCGTTGACCGCCGCCAGCTCGATGACCTCGTGCGTGCTGACGCCGGACGCGGTCAGGTGGCTGTGGAACACGCCGACCAGCAGTCCGGACGCTCTGGTGATCAAGGCGGCGCCGGACATCCCCTTCCAGGGGCTGTCCGCGGGGTCCGGCGACGGCGTGGGGGTGCTGGCCAACCGGACGCGCAGGGTGCCCGGCTCGCCTGTCTCCGCGGTCCGGATCTCGCACGGCTCGTGGGCTCGGCCCCGCAGATAGTCGTCCGACCCCGCGTTGATGTCGAGATGCTTGGGGTAGCCGAGGACGTCACCGCTCACGACCGTCACGGCGTTTCGGTTCACCCGGCCCAACCGCACCGGAGGCACCGGATCGGGTGGCGGCTTGGTGAAGCGCAGCAGGGCGAGGTCGAGGGTGCTGTCGTGCCAGACGCGGACGACGTCCCGGTAGCGGCCGTCACCGGCGAGGTCCACGCTCAGTTGGGGCCGGTCGGTGGCGTGGGCGGCAGTGAGCACGAGGTGACGGGAGATGCGGTAGCCGGTGGCTAGCTCGATATCCTCCGTGTCGGGGGTGCGGCCCAGAACCCGCGCCACCCGGCGCGGGTTCAGCCCGCTGGGCGAGGGATCCACGGTCTCACCGGGGCAGCCGGCGCAGCTGGTCGCTGGTCTGCACCGGGCGGCCCTCGGCGGTCCGAGCGTCGAGCTGGATCTTGAGCGTCTGCACCTCACTCTGCGAGTGCGAACGTTTCGCCCCGGCCGTGATCACATGGACCCGGATCCCGCCGTCGAGGTCACCGGACCGGGTCAGGGTGGTCTGCAGTTCGAGTTCGAGCGAGGTGACCTCCAGTCGCACCGGCCCGTCCTCCGCCCTGGCCGCCGCCATCGCCCGGGACAGCTCGCTCCTGATCGCACCGAGCGCGGCTGCCAGGCCGATCTCTTCGCCCTGATCCACTAGAACACTCCCCACGGGTGTATCAACTATGGACCATCGATCCTGTCGTATTTTTATTCTCTTGGTCCAGCCCGCACTGTGGACGGGGAGGTCGCCTCAAGCCTCCGCGACGCCTCGGCCGACTGCCACCTCCGCAGCGCGTCCTTGATGCGCCGATTCTCGGCGCGGGCCTCGTCCCGCTCCCGGGACCGTACTCTCAGCTCGTATGCGAGCCGGTGCAACAGCGCGTCGACCTCGTCGACCCGGTAGCCGCGCCGGCCCCGCCGGGTCAGCGGGATCGGCACGGCAACGATCCGCTCCGGGGTAAGCGGGCCGCGCAGAGCGTGGCGGCTGCGATAGACGGTCATCGCCACGGGATCCGTTCCGGCAGGTGGATCCGCTCGGCGGGCACCCCGGCGGCGAGCAGCCGCAGCCGCGACCCGGCCAGCATCGCCGGCGGCCCGCATACGTACACCGCCTGGTCGGGGCGCAGGTGGTCGAGGGCGACGGTGAGCGCGTCGCCCCGCTCCCCCGGGTCGGTCAGATCATCGTGGGAGAACGCCGGCACGATCGTCAGCCAGTCGTGGCGCAGCTTGTCGAGGGTGACCGCGTCGTACAGGCTCTCCACCGAGCGGGCCTGAGCCCAAGTGTTCTGTTCACCATGTTGATCCGTCCTGGGCACTCCAGGTCATCGTTTACGGGAGCCCGGAGATGCTCGCACGGAAAGGGCTGCCTCAATAAGAGGCTGCGACGCGCGCCGTGCTAATAACGACGCAGGCCGGAAAACCACCAAACCATCGTCTGAACGCGAGAACTGACGAGTCCCGGCAAACTCCTGCAGCACTCCCTGAAGAAATTGCGCAAAATAGCTAGCGCGGAACTTGGGGTAGTAGGCCACGTTGTGCGAGAACCAGTATGCCAGGACACCAAAGACAACTACGACCGAAATTCCGATCCAAGTTGAGTCCAACATTGCGTTTACCGAGGCCGCACTTGCAATCGAAAGCAGCGAGACTGGAAGCAGAAGGAGCCATTTGTTCAACCACAAGAACTTCGAAAACCAAAAGTCTCCGGGTGCTCGGAGTTGCGCCAACTGAGCGCAGCTTGGGAAAGTCGTCGTATTGATGACGTCGACAGAGTGCGCATTGGCAACGATGCTGGCGGAATACGTAAGGAGGTTGAGGTTAAGGCCGTAAGCAAGCAGGAAAAGGTTGGAACCAAACGACATTGCCGCGGGTTCGCCAGAGACGAACCAGCGGAAACGCCTTGGAATCGAGGAAGGCGTTCCAAATTTCAAGACGGTAGGGGGCTCTTCGTGGAGAGCGAAGGCGACATAAGGATTGGCCATTGCCGCCTCGCATAAAACCATCGCTTGCTGCAGACTGGGCGTTTTCCGTGAGGCGAGGTCTTCGACGATAAGGGACCGGAAGGGCCGGTTTGACAAGTTCTCTATAACAATCGCCGGATGGTCCTCGACTAGGTCTACCTCAAGTGACCGCGCAAGCCGGAAAGCGGCTTGGGGGTCGACTGACGCATATGATCCTAGAACCGCAACCAACCTTTCGCGGTCCCCTTGAATCAGCATCTTTAGTAATTGCTCAAGCGTTACGGCGGCCGGTTCCCGATTGTAAGCCTGCCGCCACTCTGACTCATCGGCCAGGATGACAGTAAACAGGTGAAGTCTCTGAAGCCAATCGTCATTCCAATGAGATCGAATGGTGCTCGTTAGGTAATCTGCCTCAGACGCGGCATAGAAGGCCCAAGCGGGATGGTCGTAGGCTTGAGTCTCTAGAAAGACGCGACCAAAAACTCGAGGATCCCTCAATATGGCCACGTCATCGAGCATCTTAGCTCTCATGACGCGGGACATTAGGCCGGCGGCAAAGGGAATAACTTCCACCAGTTTGGTGGCGCTCTGGGCGGCATCTGACGAGAAGCTTCGGTGGATCGATACTAATTCGCTCCACCCTGCTTCGCGACCATGGATAGCCTCCTTGGCAGCCAAGAATTCGCAGAAGGTTAGGTGAATGAACCGCAGTGTCTCGCTGCTGCGCTCCTCAGACATTAGGCCCGTCTCTTTACACACTTCCCGAAGCGTGGCTGCGGCCACGTCGCGCGACTTGCACCCGTATATCTCTGTGGTCACCTCAATGGCTCGATCCCATGAGATCAGGTTCGCGGGTTGTGCAGGATCGGTCAGATTTTCGAATGAGAGAATGCCGAACAGCCGCTCGCGCTGTTCGCGGAGTGTGCTCTTGACGGGCGCATCGAGCTGGCGGTTTCTGCGGAACAGCAGAAGCTCGTCCACAACCCGAGAGTAGAATCCCGTTCGGGTGTCGGGCGTCCCCACGCTATTTCCGCCCTGGTCGCTCGCCACGTACATCGCTAGAACTAGGGGATTGCTGCACATCTCCCTAAGGGTCGGCCTGTCTGTTAGTTCTGAGAATATCCTGTTAACAGTCGCCTTCTTTGCTGCCGCATCGGGGTAGGGCCACAGTGATAAGAAGTTGTATATATCACCTGGGGTGAACGGTTGAATGTGGTAGACCCTGGGGAAGGTATCGGAAAACCGAGAACGAATCTGTCTATAGAACTGGGTGCGCATGGTGAGCATGACTCTGTTATGGGGGCTCGCATTACTTAAGCGCTCACTGAGCGAGTTGATGGCCCTTGCGATTATCGGGTAGGTGTCGGACGACACCTCATCTAACCCGTCAAGCATCACTAGTAGGCCCCGGTTACTCAATGACAGGTCGAATAGCTTACCCATTTGATAGCCGCCTACGGCCTCAACTCTCTCCCTAAGCATCCTGATAGCCCAATCGCCGAGAGCTCGATCTGACGTTAGGCGCTTGGGTGGCACAAAGTTCTTCAGTTCCAAGACTAACGGCAGCGGTGCTCGCTTTTCATGCAACGCGTGTCGGCAAGCATCCCTAAATGCCTTCTTTACAAGGGACGTCTTGCCCGATCCGGGGTCTCCTACGATTTGTACCCTGGTCGCGCCGTCCTCCCAAACGTTTCCGTGCTTTGTGGTGACGCGACGAGAGGACGTTTCGAGCCTAAGAGGGACGAAGGTCGAGTCTGTCAGCAGGGCGGCTTCCGAGGCTCCAGGCACTTGAAGGAATTTGGTAGCATCTCTTGCTAGCTCGGCTCGGCAATACCTCTTTAAGCTCATCTTTGTCGCAATCGATTCGGCGATGAACCTGTCCGCCATCCAAAATAGGGCGTCTAGAATCTGCCCTGTATTTGCTTGAACGAAGCGAGATACTCTCCGCAGAATCAAGTAAAAGACTGGGATTGCGACTGCGGTGATTATTGCCGTTTTGATGTCGAATCCGCTCACGTCGCTGGCCTTTCAGGTACATCTGAAGCAGTGTGCGTATCTGAGCTAGATAGGTGGGTGCCGCCGCGCTGCTCCGATCAAGGGTCAAGGGGGCATACTTACCAGCACGTAGGGTCAATTGGAATACTGGTGTAAAGAAGCCGACCTTGCGCGGAGGCTGGCCCGGATGTCCAGAAATCGAGCTGGGCGACGAACTGAGCGACGATCGCGATGCACGCCGGCGGTCAATCACGCACGTCCGGGGACCATCGCAGCAGCTCCGACCGGGTGCAGGAGTAGGTCAAAGGGTCGTGTTGGTTGCCTGGGGGCAAGGAGTCGGCCGCCATCGTGCCCGCTGCGTGCCCGGTTGACCGGTCAACAGCGGCCAGCAAGGGGGACTTTCGCGCCGCCTTCCTTGCCTGGTCAAGGAGACCAGCCTGATCACCAGAACGGGCGCACACCTGGAAGGGGGCCTACCTCGAAATCAAGGCACCTTGCAAACTGGCGGTGGCGTGGGTAGGCGTGCGGCGCTCAGCTTCCCCGGTTCCCAGGACATCCGGGGTGAGGCGGCCGGAGGCTTCCAGGCCGGACCGCCACCGTGATTCAGCCCTGATCAACGACGGGATCGGACGGCTGCCGGACGGATCGCCTGCGGCGAAAGTACCTAGCCGATGCTGGCAGCGATAGCAGCACCAGCGCACCTGTCTCCGCCAACACCGACAAGCCCATCACCACATCAATCACGATCGTGACGGTCGTGTCGGAGATCAAACCATGGGAGCCGCTGGCTCCGGACCCTGCAGGCGCGGCTAGAGAAGAGATGTCACTGATCACGCCGGCGCTCAGGGGCGCCACACCAAGGCCCGGAGATGAGTGCAACCAACCAGGTCAGGATGCGGGCACCGGCCGATCCACGCCAGACCCACATCGCTGCGGCCGCGAAGCCCACCAAGCCGCAGAAGGCGACGGTGAACCAGAGTTGGGTTAGGAACCCGCCTGCTGTACCGCTCGCAGCCAGCACGACGAAGAAACCTGCCTGAAGTAGCGCACACAGCACCAGCAAGAGGGCTGCGGCGGTCACGACCCTGGGCCGACCAGTTGGCCCGTGCACTGGGGGCAGAGGCGACGACACGGCCCTCACCCAAGATCCAGATTCATGTGCAGGGCCATCGTCGAAGCCAGGGAAGTTCGAGAGAGCGGCCCTGGCACTGGGGGCCGGCGATGGCCGCCGACAGCAACGGCGACAGCAACCGGCCCGGACGCGGGCAGCCGCCGGCTGCCAGGCGCGGACTCTCGCCCGAGGTCGCGGACGCGGACGAACCCCGCCGGACGAAGCGCCCAGAACTTGTAAGCGAGATATCGCGGGTCGAGCCGAGAGCCGGCGGTCGGACCGGTTACTGAGTCGGAAGGCACTCGGGGTGCAACTCGCCCGGCACCGGCCCCACCACTCCCGGCGGCCAGGCAGTCCGGTCATCGGGCGTCGTGCACCGCACCAGACCACTGGTTAATCCGTCGGTCAGGACGAGGCTAGTGCCCCTCAGGATGGTGCCGTTCAGGTCTGCATCACTTAGCTTTGCGCCGGGCAGCTTGGCGCCGGTCAGGTCCGCGTCGGCTAGAGCGGCGTGCCTCAGGTCTGCATTTTCTAGGAGAGCGTCTCTGAAAGTCGCACGCTCTAGAACGGCGCGAGAAATGTCCGCATACGTCAGGTTGGTGACGCTGACATTGGCTTGATGGAGCTCTGCCTCGCTCAGGTTTGCCTGGGCAAGGTTCGCCATGTGTAGATTTGCGTCGATCAGGACCGCATGCCTGAACTGCGTGGACACTAGGTACGCGCCCTCAAGGTTCGCCCGATCCAGGTCGGCGTAGGCCAAGCGGGTCTCCGCCAGATTGGCACCGATGAGGTTCGCTCTGCTCAGATCCGCGCCGGTCAGATCAATGCCACTCAGATCGATCATCTGAGAGCCCTCCACGGCGGGCCTGTGGCCCAGGACGGTCAGCGCGGCCTGCACGTCCGTAGCCGGCCGCGGCGGATGGACAGGGTCGATAACACCGGGGGAGGGAACGGCACCATTTTTCGGGGCTGCTGGGGTCCGGGGACTGTGGCCGCGGACGTACGCGCTAAGCACCTCGACGAGATTGCGTCGATCGCCGGGCGAGTCGCGCATGAGGCGTTCCAGCGCGTAGATGCCACCGAGGCGTACATCGAGCTTGTCTGAGCCCAACTGCTCGATGGCCCTGGTAAAGCGGTCGGTTACCTGGCCCCGCTCGGCCAACTCTTGCTGCTTCCGGTTGGCCTCGTTGGTGTAGAACAGGCCCGCAGCTACAAGCAGCACCGACAGGATGCTGGCCAGGGTGGTCGCGGTCTGCTTCCAGTCCGGCCGGCCGTCCTGGTGAGGACGCCGAGGCTGCTGGCGCAGGGACCACTGCGGCTGACGGCGCGGGGGGAGGGCCACGGTGGATCGGGTCGGCCGTGCGCGACGCGACGCGGCCAGGCGGTGACGCAGTGACGGCATGGCCTCCATTGGACAACTGCGGATCCACTTCCTGCCATCGCTCATAGGTATTGCGACGGTAGTCGATGTGGACGTGACGGCCGCGACAATCCCGATGTCCTGATGGCGGGCGGAGCAGCATGACCTGAGCCGCCGACCGCCGTGCGCGGAAGTCGCCCGAGGTGGGTGGATGCAGACAGCCCCGACCGGACGAAACGCCCAGAACTTGTAGGCGAGACGTCGGCAAGCGAGGCAGCGAGAAGGCCGCGCACGCCTCGCTTCAGCCCGGTTTCGAACGTCAAGCAACGACCGCCGGCACCTGCTGACCGACATCGGCTGCCATCGCTGCCCAGCGGCCGATAGGTTGGCTCCGCATCCCCCAGCGGGGGTCGGAACTCGCTCTCGCCCTGGTCGCCGTACCGCGCCCAAGTGCCGCAGCCCCCGGCGCCGTCGGACCGTCAGCGACCGTCTCGCCGGCAACCCACGGGTTCAGGGCCGGGCACAAATCCGGCACAACCGAGCGCGAGTAACGCCGGAAGACGTCGGAAAGCGACGGAAGGCGTTTCAGCAGGTCAGAAGCCGTGCCGGGGGTCGCGTGGGAGGCCGGAAGGCTGGGGCTCTTACTTCCAGCGGAAATGCACGAACTGGCCCTGGGTCAGCCGAGCGCCGGCCGCGGAGGCAACTTGACCGCGTCAGGCGTCCTCGCGAGCGAGCGCGCACTGCCGTCAGTTTCGTCCCACAGCACAGGGAGGGCCGAGGCCTGGAAATGCCAGAGCTGCGATTGCATTGACCGGCGGGCGGGCGTGGTCGGAAAGCATGGCCTCGAGCCGGTGACGCGTACCAATGAGTGTCATTCTGCGACCTGTCGGGGCCTGGAGGCCGCCGCGGCACCGCTTCGGCGCTCGCACACGAGGCCGCGGCCACCTCTGCGCAGGCGGCCGGGCCTCGTCGTGTGCGGAACGGGTTAGGGTGGTTACTCCAGGTCTCGGACGGTCGCTGCCATTCGGTGGGCCGCCCACTCGCCGGCCCAGGCCGCGAGGTCGTGCACCCATCCCTCGGTGCTCTGCCGGGATTTGGCTGACCATTTCGAGGCGTTCCTCGATGCGAAATCGTCCAAGATCTCGCGGTCGGTCGTAGTCCAGGCGGGGAACTGCTCCAGCCAGTCCTCTGCCTGTTCGGGAGTGTGGCCGCTGCCCATCAGCCATTGGACGAGCAGTGCCAGTTCGACCCACGGGGCCGCCTTGGTCGCCCATGCCCAGTCGACGATCCGTAGGCCGCCTGGAGTCATGATCAAGTTGGCCGGATTGAGGTCGGAGTGGACCAGCATTCCGCCGTCCATCGCGGGATGCGCGAAGCCGAGCCGGGCCGCCGGGGTGAACCACGGCTCGCCTAGGACAGGGGTCTCCTGGAGTCCCTTCAGTGCCATCGCGAGCAGGTCGAGATCCGCGCTACCGGGCGACAGGTCGGGGTGGGGACCGTCGAGATGTTCGGTCCCCACCACCAACCAGCCGTCGCGCTCGAAGTGCCACAGGACTGCGGGCGGGTACGAGCGGACGGCCTGGGTGGCCGCCAGCTCGTAACGCAGTGACTGGACGCTCAACCGGGCAGAGGCCGCCTTGACGAAGACCTTTCCGCCTGCCCCGGTGAGGGTCGATGCGATCTCGGCATGGTCACCGCTCGGAGCCGGGACTACGTCGAAGGCGCCGCCGATCCGTTCGGCGATCCCCGCTTTGACGGTGTCCGGCAGAGCGGTCCAGTCGCTGTGCATCAGTGCTCCAATTGGCTAGGCCACACTGGGCTGAGGCGGGTTCGGAGGGCAGCAGGACTCAGCCTCCCCGTTCCAGAATTCCATGTCGACCAGGTAGCCGGTGCGGTGCAACGCCGCCAGCGTGTAGGTGATGGCGGTGCCGTCCTGCATGGCCTCGGTGAGGATCGGGCGGTGGTGCAGGTAGTGGCCCGCGATCTCCATGCAGGCGGCGGTATAGGGCTCGCTGATCTGGAGGGCGGCGTGCCAGACGGCGTCGACCGGACGGGTCGGGACGACCCGGTAGGACTCGCCGGTCGGCAACAGCAGCCCGAAGTCGGGGGTGTCCTCCGCGTCGGCGTGCGCCTTGAGGAAGACGAGGAACTGTCCGACTGCCCCGTTCGGCGTAGGTCTGGGTGACCTCCTGCTTGGCGACGAAGTAGCGGGTGATCTTGTCGAACGTCTCGGCGGAGACGAGGGTTCGGGGATCTGCGGCGGCCGTGGTCGGCCTGTCTGCGGTAGTGGTCAAGCCTCCTCCTTGAGGGGGTGAGTTCGGAGAGTCGGTCTCCGCGCCGTGGTACAGCCGGCCGGGTCACGTCATCGGGTGGCGTGGCCTGGTCGGGGGCTTGTGCAGCCCGCACGGCTGAGCGGCCACAGTCTTGGCCCGCTTGGCAGATGCAGGGGCAGGTCCGCCCGGTAGCCGTGCGCGCTCAGCAGGTCCCGGGCGGCCTCGGTGGTGGTGACGGCGTAGGTGGGAAGGCCGGTGCCGTCGACGAGATCGTGGTGACGGTCAAGCAGGTCGCCGGCGGTGCGCCATCCGTAGTTGGGATGCACGGCTAGCCAGGACAGCCAGTGGTGCGGCGCGGCGGACCTGTAGTTATGGACTGCGGCGTTCAGTTCGGCGAGTCGGGACGCGGCCCGCCCGGCGAACGTTGTGAGGTGGTGGTCCCTGAGCATCCAGCGGTCGGTGTTTGGGGCGTGGGCGCGCCATACCGCGACTGCCGACCAGTCCAGCGCCACCTCGACGCGGCCCGTCTCGATGGCGTGGTCGACGTCGACCGCGAGCAGCGGGTGCAGGACCTGCAGCCGTTCTTGCGGGTCCGGCAGCAGCCACTCGGCGACCGGGTCGTGCTCCAGTGCGGTAACCAGCAGCGCCGTGACAGCGGCGACGTCGGCGGGTCTCGCCCGACGTGAGGGGGCGGCCAGGGTGTTGCTCACCGGGACCGCCTGTGCGGCGACATGGCCGTACGCACCTGCTCACCGACGCTTCCGTCGTTCTGCGGGCGCCACATCGGCCAGAGCGGCGGGGCCTCGAACGACGCCTGCATTGGCTCGCCGGCCTGGTAGCCGTGCCGCAGGTACAGGTCCCGGTTGCGGGTGTTGGACGCCTCCAGGTACGCCGGCCGGGCCTCCGCGTCGATGGTCTTGTGTGCGTGGTGGAGCAGCATCGACCCGACCCCACGGCCCTGCCATGCGGGGTCGACGGCGAGGTACGCCAGGTAGTCGTGCGGCATGGGCGGGTGGTTCGCCGCGAACACTGCGTCGAGCAGGTGGAACTTCGGCGCGTACTTTCCGCACGCCAGATCCAGCTGCTGCAGCAGTGCCGGGTCGGCCGGGGCGGGCGCTGCATCGCGTCGGTACCAGATGGCTACCGCGGACAGGTTGGTGGTGGTGTGGACCCGGCCGTGCCGTAGGCCGAGGTCCAGCATCAGCCGGAAGTAGCGGTAGTAGACGACGCGGCGTTCGGTGCGGTTCGGGATCAGCCAGTCGGCGACGGGCCCGTCAAGGAACGCGTCGACCAGCATGGGCAACAGCGGGCGAGCGTCGGGGGCGGTGGCCCGACGGACTCCGAGCCCGGCACGAACGGTCATGATGGTGCTCCTCATGCGGGCTGGTGGACAGGATCAGAGACGTGCTGCGCGGCTGTCGCGGCGTCCGCGCCGAGACCGATCACCTGGTACACGTCGGGTCGAGACGAGCGCAGGACGAGTGCCCACACCAGCCCGATCAGCGCGGCGACCCCGTAGGCGGCGGGGAACAGCCACCTCAGCGGCGACGCCGGTTCGACGCCGAGGAGGGTGTCGAACTGGCTGATCGTGACGGTGAGGATCGTGCCGAGCGCGGTGGTCGCCAGGGTCGGCGCGAGGAGCGTCCGCCACGGCCCGTCCGTGTTCCGGGTTCGGGCGAAGAACGCGACCACTGCGGCGGAGGTGACCGTCATCAGGATCAGGACGCCCAGCCCGCCGGTGACGGTGACCCAGAAGAACAGGTGCACGATCGGGTCCGCGTCCACGTACGCGTACCCGAAGATGACGGCCAGGGCCAGGGTGCTCTGTGTGATGGATCCCCACTTCGGGGCTCCCGTGCGCCGGCTGGTCTGGCCGAGCACGGCCGGGAGCACCCGTTCCCGGCCGAGGGCGAACAGGTACCGGGCCACGGTGTGGTGGAAGCTGAGCAGAGCGGCGAACAGGCTGGTGATGAACAGGATCCGGCCGGCGGTGATAATCGACTGCGCGAGGTGCGAGGACACCAGGTTGAAGATCAGGTCGGTGCCGTCCGTGCTGGCCGCGTCCACGATCTTGTCCGGGCCGGTGGCCACGGACATCGCCCAAGCCGACCCGCCGTATAGCAGGCCTGTGATGGCCACCGCGATGTACGTCGCCCTGGGCACGGTCCGCTTCGGGTCCTTGGTCTCCTCGGCGAACACGGTTGTGCCCTCGAACCCCACAAAGCCGGTGATGGCCGTGACGAGGGCGGCGCCGATGCCGGCGGCCAGGATGTGGGAGGGGGCGAGGGTGTCGAACGTGACGGTCCCGCCGGCCGGATGGCTGACCATGACCACGTCGTAGACAAGCGCGATGACGACCTCTGCGACGAGCATGACCGCGAGGACCACGCCGTTGAGGTCGATCCGCAGCACCCCTAGCACGGACACCACCGCCCACCCGGCGAGAGCGCAAAGCCACCAGGTGGTGTGCCAGCCACGGTCGTCGAGGTAGGCGGCCAGGACTGCGCCGAATCCGCCGTAGAGGCCGATCTGCATGGCGTTGTAGCCGAGGACGGCGATCATCGCCGTGGCCACGCCAGCGGGTTTGCCGAGGCCCCGGGTGACGTAGGTGTAGAACGCACCCGCGTTGATGATCCGCCTGCTCATGGCGACATAGCCGACGGAAAACAACGCGAGGACCGCAGCGACCACGAGGTACGACACCGGGATGCCGACCACGCGGGTGACGGCGTACCCGGTCGTTGCGCCGCCGGCTACCACCGTGAGCGGGGCGGCGGCGGCGATCACGAAGAACACGACAGCGAACGTGCCGAGCCGGCCACGTGCCAGCACAGCCGATAAGGCGTCAGGAGGAGATGAGGACATGGGGAAGTTCTCCCAAGAGGTAGAGGTGGAAGGGTGAAGCGTCCGCACGGCGGGGTGCGGGTGAGACGGACCGCAACCTCAGGTGCGGTGGCTCATGACGGCGTTGCCGATCGCGGCGTTGAGGGCAGCCAGCAGGTCCCGCATCGGCGGTGGAGCCTCAGCCAACAGTTGTCTCAGGTACGCGGTCGAGGCATGGGACGTGCCCTGGAGGATCCATTGATCAAGCCGGACCTCCCGGGCGATCCCAGCGAGGGCGAGGTCGAATGTGTCCAATGGTTCGAGTTGGCGCAGCGACCCCACCAGCCGTGCCCACGACCAGGCGGCCACGTTCATGTCCGTCGGCTCGAACACCGTGACGGTCTTGAACATCCGCCGGTAGGTCACCGGCCGGACCATCCCGGCCTGCAACAGCCGTTTCGCGACCAGGTCGTAGGAGGTCGCGGCGAGGTAGGCCAGCCAGGTGCGAGTGGCGGTGTGCTGCGGCGAGGCAATCAGCTGGGCCAATACCTGGTGTTGCAGCCAGTCGTCCGGCGCACGGCGATCCAGGATCGTCAGATCCCCACGCTCGAAATGGATCCAGCGGGCGGAGCCCAGCTCGGCGAGCAGCGCGGCGGCCAGCCCGAAGGTGATCGAGCTGTGGGGCAGCCGCGGCCTCCCGCTCTGGTCGTCGTGGGCGAGCATGAAGAACTCGTCGGCGAGCAGCTTCGGCTTGTGCGGGCCGCTCCTGACCCTCTCGTGGGTCAGGTTGGGCATCGGTTCCGGTTGCACGTGCATGGTCGGGCGGTCGTCTGCGCCCGGGGGCGTGATCACCACGGCTGGCTTCTCTCGGGTTACGTCGGTCAGATGGGGAGTCGGTGCGGAGGCGGTGGAGCCTGGGATGTCGGTCGAGCTCCAGCAGCGCCCACCACTCCCACAGCAGGGGCCTTCGGGTGGGCAGTTGAGACAGCGGCCGTGCTCGTGCGCCCCGCTGTCGCAGAACCGTCGGCTGGGCAGTCGGGACAGCGGCGCCGCTCGTGCACGTTGACGGTCAACAGCGCGACCGCCAGCCGGTCGCCGGACCGGTTCGTCCAGACGGCTCGGTCCGCACAGCCGTTGAGCGCCGTCACGAACTCGGTGACGTATCGCAATTCGCTGGCGCGGGCCAACATGTCGCCGATCGGCTCGCGAAGGACGTTGCCGGCGATGAAGTCGGCGTACTGGGGGCTTTTGATGCCGAGCAGTTCCGATGACAGCAGGACCACCTGGCCGTCGTGGGCGACTGTGGGGATCGGTTCGTGCGGGGCGTGGTCGGTGAAGCCGGCGCGGGTGACCCCGAGGTAGTCGGCGAAGCGATCTAGGTCGCGGATCCGGAGCGGACTGCCGGCGAGCCGGTGCCGAAGACGTCGGCTCCAGAACCGGTACGCGGCTTCCTCCGGCACCGGCGTGCGGGCGGCGCCTTCCTGCTCCTCGATGTTGAAGACCACCGACTCGCAGCTCGGCAGGGCGGTGAAGAACTCGACGGGGTCGTTGGCGTGGTCGATGGTTTCGGGTGTGACGACGCAGATCACCGAGTACGGCAGACCGGCCTCGGCCAGTACTCGCGTGCCGCGGATCGTTCGGGCCGTCGTCGCATTTCCGGCCCGGTCGAGCCGGTTTCGGTTGAGGGAGCCGGGCCCGTCGATGCTGACGCCGATCTCTAAGTCGTAGGCGGCGAACAGATCGCACCACTGCTCGTGGATGAGCGTCGCGTTGGTCTGGCTCTCGTGCCGCACCCGCCCAGCCCGCCGCAGAGCCTCAAAGGGGGCGAGCAATTCACGGAAGATGTCGATCGGTGTGGCGCTGGGCTCACCGCCGTGCCACACCACGCTCACCGGATGAACGCTGCCCTGCTGCTCGATCGACCGGGCGCAGGCGGTCGTAACGGAGACGGACATGAACTGGCGCGCGCGCCGGTCAGGCAGGTAGCAGTAGCTGCAATCCAGGTTGCAGAAGCTGGTGGGCTGCGGAACCAGGGTGTGGAAGGTCCCGGCGATGACGGGCTGCCCTGTGGCAGCGATGATGCCGATGCCCCGGACGCTCATGTCTCCTCCGGTGTCTGCGGGTGTGAGGTGGAGGACGGGTGGCAGCCACGGTTGCGGGTCGGCCAGCCGAGAAAACGGTCGAACAAATCCCTGACGTCGCCGCTGGTGCTCGGGTTGAGGCGGTGCAGATCGTCGATCGCTTCGTGTAGAAGGCCAGCCAGGTAGACGAGCAGATTGAGCCGGCTGCCCTGGTAGCTGCCGAGGAGATCGAGCTTTGCCCGTCCGCACGGCCAGGGCTGACCGCACGCCCGGCACAGCCAGAGCGGACGCAGCGGCAAGTGCCCTGAAGAAGCGGCCACGGACCCGTCGGCACCAGCGGCAGCCACGCCGTCGCCGTTCATCGACGGTCGCTCTCCCGCGCCTGCCGCTCGAGCACGATCCGCCATACGTGCGTCAAGAGTGGCGGATCGGTCGAGCCCGGCCGCGCCGACGCCGGAAACGCCGCTGGGCGGTCTGTCGTCAGCTCGCCGGTCGCGGCGTACCGCGACACATACACCGTCATGGTCGGCCCCCGGCCGGCGCTGGCCTCTGTATGCGGTGGGCTTGCCGGCATCCCGGCAAGCCCACCGCCGTCGGCCAGCGGCTGGGAGCAGACCGCCGGCCACCCGCCCACGCAGCCCTGCTGGCGGTACGCGAACGGGGAGTCATCCGTGCGATCGACGGAGTGCCCCGCGCGAGCACTTGCCGGTGCGTCGGGTCGCACTCCGACCTGTCGCCCATCGGTACGTCCATCTGGATCTCCCTGGCGTGAGGTTGCCGCTGGCCCACCGGCGCTCCGCTGGGGATCGGCGCGTCGGCACATCCAGGCTGGCTCGGGCGGTGGACGGACGGAATGTCTCGCCGGTGCACCCGCGGTGCACCTGCCGTCACCCCATGTGCGGCTAAAATCACCTCCACCGGTGACTGTCCGTTCCGGAAGGACGTGCGATGGCTACGGTGACGACCTGGACCGGCCAGGACGCGAACGCGCTCCGGAATGCGTTGCGGATGAGCGTGACCGCCTTCGCCGAGCACCTCGGCGCGGCGCGGCGGACCGTGGCCAAGTGGAGCAGCCAGGGCGACAAGGTGCTCCCCCGCGCGGACATGCAGGCCGCGCTGGACACCGTGCTGGCTCGAGCCACGCCTGAGGTACGGGAACGCTTCGAGGCGCTGCGGACGGCTGGCACCAGCGGTGCAACGGCGGGTGCCACGCGGCCGGATGCCGGCGCGCATGCGGATACTGGCGATGACGGAGATGGCGACTCGGGCTCGGATGGTGACGTGCGACGCAGAGACCTCCTACGCGGAGCAGCGATCGGCGTAGCCGCCGCACCCAAGGTCGCTCCGCTGCTCGACGCGCTCTTCTCGCCACCGAACTCGGACGGTGCGGCTCTCTACTTTCCGCAGTTCACCCAAGCCGTCGCTGCCGCCAAGGTCGACTATCAGGCCTGCCGGTACGAGCGCGTACTCGACCGGCTCGTGACGCTGCTGCCGTCCCTCGAACCGGTGAAGTCCGGCGCGGATGGCGAGCGGCGGCAACGGGTCGAGGTCCTGGCCGCCGACCTGTACCACGTCGTCGGCAGTGTCCTGCTGAAGGTGGGCGATCGCGGGGCGGCCCTGGTAGCGGCCGAGCGGAGCACCCGCGCCGCTGCGGCGAGTCAGGACCCGGTGGCGATCGCCGCGAGCGCCCGGATCATGACCCACGCGCTCATGGGCAACGGCCACGACGCCCAGGCGGTGACCCTCGCCGGGAACGCGGCCGACTCCCTCGACCGGGACACCCGCCTCGCATCAACCGATGCGGTGGCCGTCTACGGCGCCCTCGTCCTCCGAGGGGCCATCGCCGCCGCCCGCCGAGACGACCGGAACACCGCACACACGATGCTCGAAGAGGCAACCCGCGCTGCAACCCGCCTCGGCTACGACGGCAACGACCGGTGGACCGGCTTCGGCGCCACCAACGTCCTGCTGCACCGGGTCAACATCGCACTGACCCTCGGCGATGCCGGCACAGCCATCGCGATCGCCCGCACGGTGCCGCTGGAGAAAGTGACGCTGGCTGAGCGCAAGGCATCCCTGTTCGTTGACGTGGCACGCGCCTACACCCAGTGGGGCCGCTACGAGCACGGCCTCAGCGCGCTGCGCACCGCGTACGAGGTGGCACCCGAGGAGATCCGCTGCCGGCCTGCGGTCCAGCGCATCGCCAGCGACCTCGTCATGCTCGCCACCGGCCCTGTCCGGGCCGCCGCTGTCGGTTTCGCCCAAAATGCCGGGGTCAGGCTGTGACCGGGGGTCACCTCCGGATCGTCGTCTGCGGCGCCGGTCCGGCCCTCGACGTAACCCAACTCGTCAAGGCCGCACAGAAGCGATCATGGACAGCGGCGGTCACGGCCACGCCGAGCGCGATGGACTTCATCGAACCGCAGCCGCTCGAGATCCTCACCGGTCAACCGGTCCGATCGACGTACCAGTCGTCGCCCGGCACCCGCCGGTCGCTTCCCCCCACCGATGCCTTGGTCATCGCCCCCGCGACCTACAACTCGATCAACAAGATCGCCCTCGGCCTCGCCGACAACTACGCCATGACCTCCGTCGCCGAGCTGATCGGCAGGCAGGTGCCGACCGTCATCGTCCCGTTCGTCAACGCCGCCCTCGCCGCGCGGGCGCCGTTCCGGCACGCCGTGGCCAGCCTCCGCGGCGAAGGGGTACGCGTCCTGCTCGGCCCTGACGACCAATGGGAACCGCACCCCCCCGGCAGCGGCAATGAGCGGCAGAAAGCCTTCCCCTGGACAGTGGCTTTCGAGACAGCGGCCCACTTTGCCCACGAATCTCGAACGGCCGCTTCCGGCCACGCCTGACCGCAACGAGCCAGCCGCCGTGTCGCGCCCCGCCCCCTGACGACGATATGCACACGACCCTCCGACGCCTCACCAAATGAGACGCGCCCTTACGATCTTGTGCACAATGGGACGGTTGGTGGTGCCCGTCCGACGTAGGCGATGATCTTCGGATGTCGATCCGGTGGGCTCGTCGTGTGTTCGGCCATCCTGCGTTCACCGGGATCTCCCGCCGGCATCTGCACCTGCTACGTGCTGAGGTGTTTCCGATGTGGTTGGCGGGTCGGGAAGGCCGGTTGCATGCCCGTCGGGGTGGTGACCGGCTGCGGGCGGCTTGTGCTGGTCGTCGTCTGACACTGCGGTTCGCTGACCGGCTGGTACTCACCCTTGCCCATCTGCGTCTTGGGGTGCCGCACGAGGCCCTGGCCGTAGCGTTCGGGGTGGACCGCTCGACCGTGACCCGGGCGATCGGGCAGGTCCGGCCCGTGCTGGCCCGTCGCGGGTTCGCCCGCCCCAGCGGGATCCGGCTGCACACCCTCGCGGACGTGTTCGCCTACGCCGCGGCCGAAGGCGTCACCCTGCGGGTGGATGCCACGGAGATCCGGGTACGTCGGCCCCGCGTCGGCCGGCCTGGGCGCAAGGCATTCGTGTCGGGCAAAGCAAAGCAGAACACGATCAAGGCCACCGTCGTGGCGGACGAGTACGGCACGACGCTGTGGTGCGGCGGACACCGACCGGGCCGGATGCACGACACCACCGCCGTACGGGTCGAAGGTATCGACACCTTGCTGCACGCCTACCCACAGGTGAAAGTCCTGGTCGACGCCGGCTACCAAGGCATGGCCAAGGACCACCCCGACCAGGTCACCGCACCGCCGCTGAAACTACGCCCCGGCGCACCCGAAGCCCGACAAGCTCAGTGGGAAGCCGAACGCAAACATCAGTCCTCCCAGCGCATACCAGTCGAACACGCCATCGCCGACCTGAAATGGTGGCGCCAGTTGCAACGCTTCACCGGCCGTTGAGAACTGCTGCCCGAAACCATCGACGCCATCGCCGGCCTGGTCTCCGACCGCATGATCACCTGGTAACGACAACCTTGTATAAGCGGCAGGTTGCAAGGCACTTCTAATGTGCACAAGATCGTTAAGCCCACGTGACGCTGGAAATGTCCACGTCCTGCACCGGCGCGCATGCCTGATGCCAGGCGCGGGCCAAATCGTCCCGGTTGTCGTTCAGCAGACGGGTCACGTCGGCTTGGGAGTGAGGTCGCAACGCCTTCCACGTGGTCAGCCGCTGCAGGAAGCCCGCCCACCAGCTGTCCCGAAATCTCCATCTGGGCTCTGGGCGGCCAGCATCTCGTAGTCGCTGTTGTGGAAGTCGTTCGGCCAACTCGTCTTCGTCTGCCACCACCGGACACCGGCAGCGAACTGCTCCCTGTCGATCGACAACACGCGCGCAGCCTATGACCCGACCGCAAGCCTCAACATCAGACGGACGCGACACTGGGGGCCGGCCCCTCACCAATGCCCACTGCCGCCAGCGGCGCTCCGCAGAGACCTCATCAGGTGCACCACGACGGACGTTGTGACAACCACCGACGTCCAAGAGCACCGCGCCGCGTCCCGGCAACCACCGACCGGTCCAACGGCTCCCGAGCACCCACCGAGCGACCACCCACCACCGCCGGACACGAAGAAGACCCCGACTCGGTGTGAGCCGCCAGGTCAGGGCCTTGATCTTTGGTGCGCCGCCAGGGACTCGAACCCCGAACCCGCGGATTAAGGTTCCGTCGATGCCGTGCTCATGAGTCCCGCACGGCGATGGCAGTCCCACTTGCGCCTACCAGTCCATTGACTGTGGGCCGCCGTGTGCCACCGGATGCCCGTCGTCCACGGCGCGCGAGCACCCTTTGAGCACCCGCATACCGCGATCCAGACGACCATAAGCCAGCTGAGCGGAACCGCTGCTTGGCCGGCCACGCTACTCAGAGCAGCGGGCGTAGGGGTCCTTGTGCGTCGCTCGTGTCCGCCGTACCGTGCAGGAGTCGGGACGCCGGTCTATCCGTCTCCCCTTGCTTGCCGCTTCCTCTCGCGGAGCCCACCTCGCGGCCTGAACGCCGAGGGCTACAAACCGCTCGCGGCCCCACCCCACCTGACTGGCGAAGGCCTATCGCCGACCTGCTGTCTCGCGCGTTCCCCTGCCCCGCTGAGCCCCTCGCTGCCGCGCCCGCGGTCAGCGTCGCGCCTGCCGTGAGAGGAGTACCGCCATGATCACCCGATTTCATCACGTACCGCAGGACGCTGTCCGCGCCTGGTTTGCCGAGGCCTTTCCGCACCAGCCTGTCCTGCGCGCCGAGATTGCGGCGGACCTTCGCCGCTGTCCGGTCCTGCTGACCGACCCGCCGAACAAGTCGTACTTCGGCCACGTTGTCGAACTCGCCATCGGCTTGGCCCTCTGCGATCAGAGCCCGTACCCTCGTCTGCTCCACTGCCTCGGCCCCGGCCTCGCAACCCGGTTGCTCACCATGGCCGGCTATCAACCCGAGCTTGCCGGTGCCGCAAGGTACGACGCAGGGCGCCGTAACGACCCCCCGCTGCACCCGGCGCACCTCTTCACCGCCGCCAGCCGACTCGCTAACGTTCGTATCCTGCTCAACGAATTCGATCGTCATTACTCCGACGCTGTGGCTCGCACACGTTATGTCCTCGAGCGGTACCCGCACCTCCTCCACGGTCGCCCCCAAGAGACGTACCAGACGAGGCATGCCTTCCGTACCGTCTGGTCCAGCTACTCCAGCGGCCTCCAAAGCGCTCTCCGCTCGTACGGACCGGCGACCGCACAGTTGCCCCTGCTCGACGGACACCGCCAGGCCGACTTCCTCCTCGGCACCACCGTGCTCGAAGTGAAAAGCGGCCGACTCGACGAAGGCCACTACCTCGACGAGCTGATCCGTCAGATTCTGACGTACGCGCTGCTCGCCCTTCACGACGGTCACCACGTCACCCACCTCGCCGTCTACGCGACTCGATACCAGCGGCTGCTGCGATACCCCATCGACAAGCTGGCCAACCAGCTCGCCGGCACCCCAATCGACCTCACCGCAACCGGAGCCGAACTGGCCGCCCTCATCAGGGACCAGCCCCGCCGAAGGTCGGAGGCCTGACCGCAAGAGCGGCCAAGGAGACCGGCATTCGGCCGCTCGGCCCATAGGACCCACGCCAGGGGATCGACAACAATAAGGTCTGTCTTAGGGAGGTCGTCGATGGCTGGGCTGTTCGACGGGTTCGAGGGCTATCGCGTGGTGAGCGAGGCCGAGTCGCGCCAGGCGTTGACCACCGCGCTAGTCGCGGTAGACGCGAACGTGCTTCTCAACCTCTACCGCTACAACGCTCGGACGACGGCGGACCTGTTGACGATCTTCGAGAAGCTCGGTGACCGTCTCGTCGTGCCGTATCAGGCTATGCGCGAGTTCCACCGCAATCGGCTCCGCGCCATCGGCAATCCCGAGCAGGCGACAGGCGAAGCCCGCGCCGCCCTGGAGAAAAGCCGGGCAGCGGCAGTGCGGGCTCTCGAGACCTGGTCCAAGCAGTTGGCCATCGACGACGCCGAACTGCAGCGATTGCACGTTGACATCGATGGCGTGTTCCAACGCCTACGGGATGCGATCGACCGAGCCACACCCGACCGCGTTCACCCCTCCACACCGGCCGATGCGGACCCGGTACTGAGTAGACTCTCCGAGCTCTTGGCCGGCAGGGTCCTCCGACGCCCTGGGGACAAGGTCTGGGACGCTCTGATCGCCGAGGGCAATCAGCGCGTTGACGAACTCATACCTCCCGGCTATCTGGACGCAGAAAAGGGCGACCAGTATCCGGAGGGCGCGGCTGGTGACTTCCTCGTCTACCGACAGGCATGCCACGAGGCGAAAACGCGGGACATGGACCTCATCATCGTCACGAACGACGAGAAGGAGGACTGGTGGTGGCGCCGCGGGCCAGACATGATCGGCCCGCGACAGGAGATGACGAAAGAGTTCTTCGACAGCACGGGGCGCCGTCTGTTCCTGATGCGGGCCAGCGACCTGCTGAACCGATCCCAGGCTCTCGATGTCGAGGTCAATCCCGAGTCCGCCAGAGACGCCGACGTCAACCGCGCAGATATCCACGAGCCTGGCAAGTGGACGGCTGAAGCGGTGGACATGCTGCTCCAGCAGCTACGCGGCGAAGGACGACGCGACCTAGCCGACGTGATCACTGCCGCCGCGTCTGCCGGCGGCACCATCAGTCGCGAAGACATCTACACCCTCTGCGACTACCGCGAGGATCGGATGCTGCGCGGTATCACCCGACCAACCGCCCGGATCACCGGCGACCTGCAGGCCGCTAGGGTCCTACCGCCCTCCGTCACACCGATGATGAAGCCAGTTTACATCGACGCCGGCGCCTTGAGTGCCATCCGAATCCCGTCGGAGGTTGTGGATATCCTCAACCCGAACACAACACCGCCCAGCACAGGGCTGGATGCAGAAGCAAGCGGCAAGTATCAGCCACTCGCTGACTATCTGGCGGCTCTGGATACCGAAGCGACGTCAATGACCTTCGGTGAGATCGAAGACATTCTCGGCGACACGCTTGCATCCTCGGCCCGCAAGCACCTCCCCTACTGGTACTCTCCGCAGAACTCACTGGGCAAAGCGATAGCAGCGGCAGGCTTCAAAGCTCGCGGTGTACGGACGGAGACCGAAACGGTCGAGTTCGTCCGGCGCTCCTAGACCAGTCACCCCAAGACGGCCCGACCGCCGCGACGGAACCCCTGCGGCGGCCTTGCCACGGCGAGCAACGCGGGCGGTGAGAGTCGCTATCGCCGACTGTCAGCTCCGCAAAGTCCAGCCGGCGTTGACAAGGACTGCGTGCCCTACGAAGCTGTCAACACCGGCCAGCTTCCAATGGAGCCGGAACACATTGGAATACGCTCGACAATCTGCTACGAGGTGGCTCAGGGCTAATACATCGCTCAGCTGTGCTTGCGGGGCCGCCCGCGCTTCGATTTTAGTGGACGCCAACCGCGTAGATCCTCCTCGGTGACAACCCACCGGACCATCAAGTCGTCCAGCAGCGTGCGGTGGCGCTCGTACTGCTGGTCGCCACACCATTGCTTCACCCATGGCAGCAACTCGAGCAGACCGGCGAGCAGCGGAACGGCGTCATCGCGAGTCGGCGCGGCTGACGCGAGGTCGGACAACACCGTGGCCCGGTCCTCGACGGGCCAGCCGGCCCACCCCACCACGGCATCCTTGATGGCGCCTCCCGAGCGCGCATAGGACACGAACCTTTCGCCAGGCATGTCGTACTTGCCACGGTGTCGCCAGTAGCTCACCTTTAGGAAGTCGGCGCTGCTGTATTTCGGTGGTAGCGAGACCGGCACGGTAAGACCCAGGTCCTGTTCCCGTTGCAGCCGCCACGTCTCCTCCCACTCAGCGCGCTTCGCGATGCCCGAATCTCGATAACGTAGGGCGGCGAGGTAGGGGACGACCTCGTCTGCGAACAGGCCCCTCACGACGTCGACCAGCGGTTGGCCTGGTGCGTACAGCTCAGCGGCCTGGATGATCGCTGGGTCCTCGCCCAGCAGCTCGGCGAGCCTTATGATCGTTTGCGGTCGTGCACGCCTTGCGCCGTCTGCGTAGTCGTACCAGAGCTCGGCCGTCTCGCACCTGTCGAGCAACCAGGTCCGCAGCGCACCGGCCGCCATGACGGCCCAGCCCGGGGAGGCCCATCGTCGTTTGAACTCCGGCCGTTCCAGAGTCTGCAACCGACTGTCCCGCTGTATCGCGTCGATGCGCCGCTTGACCACCTCACGGTAGGACGGCGGCCAGTGCGCAGGTAGATCGGTGGTCGGAAGACCGCCGTGCCGCACAAACCAAGCAGTGTCCAGCTCGCCGACGACCATCTGTTGGGCCATGGCGATCTCGAAGGCTCGCTCGCCGAAGCTCAGTGGCGGAACGGCGGAGGCAGCGGCCAGCAGGCCCTCGTCCTCGGTCACGCCATACCGGAGATAGACCTCCCAGTCCAGCTCCTCCTGCAGGGCCACCATGCGGGCGCGGATAGCTTCCCAACGGGAGCGAGCCGTGGAGAATCCTTCGCGGCTCGGGGACTGGTGGCTGAGGACCGCCGCGGGAGTGACCTCAGATAGCTCCCGGGCGAGCTGGTCCAACTCATCGGCGTACGTGGTGTGCAGCTTCTCGGGCAATGGGAGCTCACGTAGCCGGGTGGCGGCGATCTCGTAGAAGGCGTCCCAGTGTTCGCCGGTGCCGGTCTGGTCGAGGCCCGGCTTGCCCTTGCTGTTGCTGCCTTGCTTAAGCCAAAAGCAGACCGAAGAACTGTTGAGCCATGCGGTCAGGTCGGTGCGTCGCTGTGCCGGCGCGTCGGGGGGGAGCTCGATGATCGGCGCGGATTGCAGTGGCACCTCATTCCTGTGCAGGGAGGCGAAGTGATTGTGGGTGGCGATCCAGGAATACGTGATCAGCCGGTCGTGGGTGCCCATCCGACCGATGAACTGATGCCAGCCGTACCAGGGTCTTCCGCTCTGGTCGGGAGATCCTCCCTCAAAACCGGATGGGCGGTTCTGCAGCACCAGCCTGTACGGCCACAGCCGTCGTAGATGCGCGGGATGCTGCTCGATCGGGACGATGTTGCCCGATGAATCGTACGGGCAGAATGCGTGGCGGTCAGCCCGGGCGTTCCAGTCCCGGACCTCGGAGCCGGAGATCACGCCCACGAGGGCGTCGTCAGCAGGAACTCCCAGCGTTGCGAAGGTGTGACGTGGCGCGGTGAAGATGTCATCCGATCCCGTGTTGGCGAAGTATCCAATTCGCACCACATAGTCGTTCAGCCGACGTGGCGCACCGGCGATCTCCGCAAGGACCTCGTCCGCCTCGCTTGTCGCAATCCTCAGCGGAAACGAGCGGAGTTGTTCTTGGCTGACGTAGCGAGACGCCGACCACGTGTCGGCGCGACCAGGATGCGCCGTCTGTCGCAGCAACGATCGCCAGACCGGTGCCCGAGCCGGATCGGACGGGACGGCCGGCTCGCCACGCAGACCGGCCACGGTGAGCACCGGCGCCGCGTCACGAGGCCGCTCATTGCGGCCGATCAATATCACGGTGGGCGTGCCGTGGCCTGGAATGAACGCGCCCGAAGTGTCGATGATGTGGGTGAGCGCAACCCGGTGCCCGAAGAACTCCTCGATGAGCCTTCGACCGAACTCGCGCTTCATGAACGAGTTGGACGTCAGCTGACCGACATGGCCACCGGGCCGCGCCAACTGGAAAAGCCTCTGCGAGAAGGGGATCGTGAGGGCGTACTTGCCGACGCAGGCGTCGTACAGGGCACGGTAGACCCCGTCGAGGATCTTGTCCCGCACGGTGGTATAGGGCGGATTGCCCACCACCACGTCGTAGTTGCCGCCGAAGGGGTCCTCGACCAGCGAATCGGCGACGGCTACCGAGAACTTCCAGTCGAACCCGGCAACCTCGCTGAGCCTCGTGGCGCCACACGCGCGCACCGCAGCCATGAGCAGGCGGAACCGGGTGATTGCCGCGGCGAAAGGGTTGAGATCCACCCCGTGCACGGAGCGCAGCGCACGACCGACCAGATCCTCGACAGCAACCGTGGGAGCGGCCCGCTGCCAGACGGAAAACAGCCGCGTGAATGCCTCCAGGACAAAATGCCCCGACCCGCAGACCGGATCCATCAGGCGGAGGCCCTCATGCCCACGCTCCTGGATGGCAGGTTCAAGCGTGAGATCCAAGATGAACTCGGTGACGAAGGAAGGCGTCTGCAGTAGGGCGTACTGCTTGCTGGCGCTCTCATCGATGACCTGGTAGAGGTCGCCTAGGAAGCCGGTGTTCAGGTCCACGGCGGCGAGGTCGTGCGCCTTGCCTCCGTCGGCGTCGGGACGATTCCAGAAGGCGACCAGTTGGCTGGCCATCTGTTCCGAGATCGGCAGGTCGAAGAGCGCGTTCTGCCCGCGCTCGAACAGCCCGGTTCCCGGATCGACCGCAGCGAAGGACTCGAACCGGGAGAGGAGCCAGGGCAGCTGCTGGCCCGGCGCAGGTGACGACGGTGGATCGATCAGGCGATTATCCTCCGCGAACCGCACAAACAGGGCGCCCAGTACCCACGCGACTGCTGCTTGGCCGACCTGCACGTCCGAAGCTTCGCCGGTCCGGGATGTGCGTAGATCCTCTTCCACAACCCGCACGAGTCGGCGAAGATGGGTGGATAGCTCCACGATCGACACGCTGAGACTCGCCTCCTGAATTTTTGACCCGTGTTAGAACACCAGCTACTCTACCCTCACAGCTTCCCCTCTCCGCCGCACGCTGCTCGCCATCGACAGGCACGGACGTGCCCCGGTGCCTGACAAGCATCCGGGAACAGCCGGAGGCCACGAAAGGACGGATCGGCAATGACTCCTCCGACGCGCCCCCTCTGGCTCGCGGTGATCATCATCTTCAGCCTCATGGTGGGCGCGGCCGCCGGGCTGCTGACAGGGATGAGCTCGAGAGATCCGGTCGCCGGGATCTTCACCGGAGCCGCCAGCTTCAGCGGCACCGTGCTCCTCCTGCTGGCGATAGCGGCATTCCTCACCTCGTCGCCGGGCCGGCCCTGAGACTCTGGATGCACAGCCGATGAGCCGCACGCGAGCGCCGCTGGGCCTGCCGGCCCAGCGGCGCTCGCGTGGTAGGCCCATCTGGGTTCCGAAACCCTCGCCCGTCCTGCTCATACCTTTTTCGATCACCGTGATGAGTACGCGGTGCCTCGGACCCACTTGACCCAACGCGACGCGATCTTCACCGAGCGCTGGGCGAGGATGACCGGTTGCCCCGTTCCGGCTGGCCGACCTCGGCGTGACCAACACCGTCGCGTCGCTTGCGGGGAACATGCGGCGCACCGCCGCCTACTCCAGCCCCCAGGCCGAAGGCGCGGGAGCCGCAAAACGTACGTCCGCGAAGCCGCTGAGCCGGTCAGCACGGCAGCCAACACATCTACCGATGTCCAACCATCCGTCTTTACCGCTCTAGCCAATCAGCCAACACGAATCCCGCGGATGTACATCTTCTCGCAGGGCGGCAACTTGCTGAGCGGAGACGGTGGTGATCCACTACTGACCGGATATGCTCCTGCGGCCCAGGGGCGGTAGGTTCGGGGACGGCCAGGCGCGGTGCGGAGGGTGAACGGTGGCAGAGGCTGGGCAAGACCGGTGGATCGAGGTCTCGCCCTCGCAGTTCCCGCACGAGGCTGAAGGGTTGGCACTAGTCCGCGCGATCATGCCCGGCGAGACGCCGTTTCGGGCTTGGTCGAACTTCGAGTTCCGCGACTCGCGGGGTCGATGGCACGAGGTAGACCTGCTCCTGCTCGGCCGTAAGCAACTGCACCTCATCGAGCTGAAGTACTACTCCGGAACCCTCCGCGGCGATGACCAACGTTGGACCCGCGATGGCCGGCGGCCGGAGGATTCCCCGCTCAAGCTGGCGCGGCGCAAGGCGCAGTTTTTCGCGAGCAAGCTGAAGGACGAGCTGCGTCTATGGGCGCAAGAGCAGAACGTGCAGATTCCCGACGAGCGAGACGTCATCCCGTTCGTACAGGAGGCAGTCTTCCTGCACCATCCCGATTTGCGATGCGCTCTTGGCTCGTCCAGCGCGATCAACCTCTACGGCCTGGATAACCGCAGCACCCAGAGCAATCTCACCGGAATCTCTGAACTGGTGCTTGAGCCTGCGGGGCGACGGGCGATCGGACCGAACCAGGAACACATCCTGGTGAAGCTGCTCGAACGAATCGGCCTCGTGCAACGCCGGGAGCGTGAGGCAGGGTCCTGGATCATCGAGGACCAGGCCATCGACTCGGACGAGGGCTGGCAGGATTGGCTCGCCTACCACCGGGTGGTCCAGCAGGACCGTGCCCGGATCCGGTTTCGGGTCCTGCCACCCACGGCGGGGCAGCAAGAGCGGGCGTCGGCCCGGCGGATCGCGGAGCACGAGTTCCGGGTCATGTCGCGGCTGCAGCACGACGGGCTGCTGCGCCCGCGTGACCTGGTCGAGTCCGAGCTCGGCGTCGGGCTGGTCTACCCCTACGACCCGCAATGGCAGCGCCTTGACCTGTGGCTGGCCGGCCAGGATCAGGGTGTGCCGCTGGCGACGCAGTTGTCGATGATCCGCCAAGTCGGCGAGGCGCTGCAGTACGCCCACAACAACCGGGTCGTGCACCGCGGTCTTATCCCCCAGGCGGTCTGGGTGCGTCCGGTTGCCGGCACCCAGAGCGATGTCAAGGTGCGGGTCGGTGACTGGCAGGGCGCCGGCAGTGTCCAGGGCGCCGCGGCCACCCATTCTTCGGTCCACGGGGTGACCTCCCTGGTGGACGCCGCCCTCGCCGACCAGGGACCAGGAATGGCCGAGGTGTTCAGCGCCCCGGAGGGGGCGTGGAGCGCAGACGCCGACCGTATCCGGCTCGATGTGTTCGGGCTGGGCGCAGTCGCCTTCTACCTGATTACCGGGAGACCGCCGGCACCCAACCGGAACGCTCTCAGGCAGCGCCTGCGCGACCAGCACGGCCTCGACCTGGCGATCGAGCTACCTCAGGTCCCGTCGACGCTGCGATCACTGGTCCTCAAAGCGACCGATCCGGCGCCCAGTCGGCGGACGGCCGACGTCGCGACGTTCCTGTCGCAGCTCGCCGCAGCAGAGCGCGACGCCGCGACGAGTGAGGAGACCGATCCGCTCGAGGCGGCACCGGGCGCGGTCCTCGACGGAAGGTTCCGGCTAGTCCGGCGCCTCGGGCAGGGCTCGACCGCGGTGGGTCTGCTCGTGCAGGATCTGCACGTCGAGGGGAACGGCGAGTGCGTCCTGAAGGTGGCCCTCGACGATACCGCCGCAACCCGTCTCGACGATGAGGCGGAGGCGCTGCGGCGCCTCGACGTCCCGCGGATCGTAAAGGTCCTCGAAGGACCGATCGTCGTCGGTGGCCGGCGAGCCCTCCTGCTCGAAAGTGCCGGACCGGAGACTCTCACCACCGCGCTGCGGACGCGCACCCGCCTGTCATTCGACCTGCTGGAACGGTACGGGACGGACCTGCTGGACTGCCTCGTCGCGCTTGACAAGGCCGGGATCGACCACCGGGACATCAAGCCGTCCAACCTGGGCGTACGGGAAAGCCGCGGTGACCGCACCAAGCACCTGGTCCTTTTCGACTTCTCCCTGACCCGCGCTGCAGCCTCCGCTACGCAGGCCGGCACCCCGCCTTACCTCGACCCGTTCCTCACCGGCACACGGGACCGATACGACTCGGCAGCGGAACGATATGCCGCCGCGGTGGTTCTCTTCGAGATGGCGACCGGCAGCACGCCGGTCTACGGGGACGGCGAGGGCGACCCGGGAAGCATCCCGGATGACGCGACCATCAGGCCGGAGATGTTCGACGCCACGCTCGCCGGTGACTTGGTCGACTTCTTCCGCAAGGCGCTGGCCCGCGATGCCGGCGCCCGGCACCACACCGCCGAGGCGATGCGAGCCGCATGGCTGAGGATCTTCGCGAAGGACGCCACGACCGAGCCCGACGAGTCCTACGACGAGCTGGCAGCTCGGGCGACGCTGACCACGCCGCTGCGCGACTCCGGGCTCACCGCCCGCGCCCTGTCGGCGCTGGAACCCTATGCCGTCCAGACGGTCGGCGAGCTGTTGACCGTCGACCCCGTTCAGCTGTCCCGCCTTCAGGGCGTCAAGAACGCGACCCGCCTTCAGCTCACCTCGCGCATCAAGGAATGGCGCGCCCGGCTCGGCTCCGAGATCCGCGCGGCGGAGCGAAGCGGTCCGGAGCTCACCCCCACGGCAGCTGCAGACCTTCTGCTGAGCGTTGTCGCCACGCCGCGCTCACCGTCACGCGGTGGAGTCGTCCGCCTGATCCTGGGGTTCGAAACGACGCTCGACGCCTTCGCGACGCACGCTCAGCTCGGGGCGAACCTCGACGAGCCGGTCCAGCAGTCGCGCATCACGACGCTGCTCGGAACCCTGCAAGAGCGTTGGGCCGGGGATCACGACGCCCGAGCGCTTCTCGACCGGTTGGCCGAGGCGGTCTCGGCCCGTCTCACCGAACTCGGCTCGGTCGCGACGGTCGCGGAGTTGACCCGTACGGTGACAGAAACGCTCGCGCCTGAGACGCATCCCGACGAACGACTGGCTCGTGGTCTGCTCCGTTTCGCGTTGGAACGCCGCAAGGCGATGAACAAGGCCGACGGCTCGCAGCCACCCGTCTGGGTACGCCGGCGCGCGGGAGTGGTCACGTTGCTGGCCGAGGATCACGCGCTGTGCGATGTCGCCGAGTCGCTCGCCTCGGAGGCGGACCGCCTGGTCAACGCGACCGGCGACGCCGCGAACGCCGTCATCCCCGCGCAACGCGCGCAGGCCCGCCTCGAAGCGGCTGTCCCCACCGAGAGCGGATGGCCGGCAGCCCTCGCCGACCCGCTGCGCCGGGTGACTCTGGCCGCCGCCGCATCGACCCACGCGGCTGCCTCAGGTGCCGGAGATCTGCACCACCGCGGCTTCACCGCGGTCGCGGCCCTGGCCCAGACGTTCGCGGACTTCGGCGGGCAGCAGCTCACCCCAGACGAGATCCGCGAACGCGTACGGGTTCGGTTCCCCGCCGCGCCGGAGCTGCCGCGGCGGCCGACGCTCGACGGCCTGATCACGGAGGCTGGTCTCGGCCTGATCTTCGACGACCGGCTTCGGGTCTACCGGGCCCTGGACACCGGTTCCGCAACAACCGGGCTGGATTCCCGGTCGGCGACCAGTCTCGCGGTGACCACCTCCCCAGTGGGTGCCACGGGTGCATTGGGTGCCCGGTTGGAGACCTCGATCGGCAGCCGGTCATTCCTCGCGCTCGGCACCCGCGCCGATCGCCTGGGCCGTCTGATCGACGCCGTCCAGGCGCGGTACGGAGCGACGACGGTGGACCTGACCGGCGCGCTGCTGGACGCGCTGCGTGCGGTGTCCGCGGCCGCCAACATGCCCTGGGATCTGGTGCGCGCCGCCGACGCCGAACGGGAGTCGAGCCGTCCCCGTCGCGGTCTGGAGGAGCTGATCCGCCGATCCTGGCCCGAGGTCGAGGCTACCGTCGAGCGGGCGTTGTCCGCGGGTCGTGACGACTCGCCCGTGCTGCTCACGGACGCGTCGCCGCTCGCCCGTTACGGCAACATGGCGCTGCTCACCCGCTGGACGGACCTAGCCGCCTCGCGCCGCCGTGCGGTCTGGCTGCTCGTGCCGCAGCTCAACGGCAACCACGGTCCTGTGATTGACGGCCGGCCGGTTCCGCTCGCCGCACCCAACCAGTTCGTCAACCTCGACAACGAGTGGATCGACAGCACGGCTGCCCTGAGCGCAGCCACCCAGAAGGAGCAGTAGCAATGGCGGTCTCAACGGGGTTGACGGCAGCGCTCAAGAAGGTAGTCCTCGATCTGGAGGACGACCTTCGCGACCGTGTCACCTCGCAGCCCGACGTCCTGGCGAGATGGAAGCAGGAGCACAAGGCGGCGGAAAGCCGTGAGCGGACGGCCATGTCGTGGCAGGAATGGCGCGACGACCGGGTAACGCAGGCCGCCGTCGCGTGGGTGCTGACCACGGTCTTCGTACGATTCTGCGAGGACAACCGCCTGCTCAAGCCGGTCTGGATCGCCGGCCCCGCCGACCGCCGGCAGGAGGCGCTGGACGCGGAACTCGCCTACTTCCGCGCCCACCCCGAAGACACCGACCGGGAGTGGGTGCTCCAAGCGGTCGAATACCTGCGAAGCACGAAGGCGACCCGGGATCTGGTCGAGTCGCATTCTCCGCTGTGGACGGTTTCACCGTCGGGTCAGGCAGCCAAGCGGCTCATCGGCTTCTGGCGCGAACGCACCGCCGACGGCGACCTCGTCTGGGACCTTGCCGACCCCGACCTGTCGACCCGCTTCCTCGGCGACCTCTACCAAGACCTCTCCGACTACGCCAAGAAGACCTTCGCGCTGCTCCAAACCCCGGAGTTCGTCGAGGAGTTCATCCTCGACCAGACAATGGAGCCGGCGCTCGCCGAGCGACCGCTCGAAGGCTTCAAGCTCATCGACCCCACCTGCGGGTCGGGCCACTTCCTCCTCAGCGCGTTCGCACGGCTCAACGATCGCTGGGCTGCGTACGCGCCCGGTTTAGAGGTACAAGCCCGGGTGCAGCAAGTCCTTGACGCCATCCACGGCGTGGACCTTAACCCCTTCGCTGTCGCCGTCGCCCGCTTTCGACTCCTAGTCGCAGCGCTTCAGGCGGCCGACCTTGGATCCTTGGAAGACGCCCCAGCATTCAAAATTAATCTCGCAGCCGGCGATTCGCTGCTGCACGGGCGACAACAGCTCGCGCTGGACCTTCCCGGCCTCATCGACCATGATGCGGGACTTGGCGGGTTCACGTATGCGACAGAAGATCTTGTGGCGCTACGGTCAATTCTCGAACCGCTTAGATACGATGTCGTGGTCGGGAATCCGCCGTACATTTCAGCCAAGGATAAGAAGCTGAACTTAGCTTACCGCGAGCTCTACACGACTTGCAAGGGGACCTACGCGTTAACGGTTCCATTCATGGAAAGGTTCTTTCAGCTCGCTAAGGCTGCCGTAGATGACCGCCCAGCCGGCTGGGTAGGTCAGATCACCTCCAACTCTTTCATGAAAAGAGAATTCGGGTCGCGCTTAATTGAGGAATTCCTAAACAGGCAAGACCTCAGACTCGTGGTAGACACTTCAGGCGTTTATCTTCCTGGACACGGAACGCCTACAGTGATTCTGGTGGGGCGACCACAGCAACCAACGGGGGATACCGTGAGGGCCGCTCTCGGCATCCGAGGGGAACCAGGAAAGCCAGAGAACCCTGCAAGCGGCCTCGTGTGGACCTCGATCGTTGAAAATATTCGAAATGACGAATTTGAGAACGATTACATCTCTGTAACAAACATCTCGCGCGAGGCGCTTCGTAAGCATCCATGGAGCCTGTCAGGCGGCGGAGCTGCTGAAGTCCTTGCAGCGTTGAATGATTCTCGTAGGCCCTTGTCGAGCTATGTAACGAGAATCGGGTTCTACGGAGATTCACATGCCGACGAGGCATTCTTTCTGCCCCAGCACGTCATGCGCCGATGGGGTGTCACAGAAGGCCTGCTCCGCGAGGCGGCGCGTGGTGACTCAGTTCGCGACTGGTCCGTTTCCTTCGACGAGTATGCTCTTATGCCGCGCGCCCTAACCGGCGTGGAGTCCACTCAGCAGGCCCTGGGAGCTGGGATCAAGCTGTTTTGGCCATTGAGGACCGAGCTCTGGAACCGGGGCGTATTCGGCGGGGGAACATACCGATCCAGCGGACGAGATTGGCTAGACTGGCACCAACTGCCACTTGACCGAAATTCAGAACCAGCAGCTATTTGCTACGCCGAAGTTGCTACACATAATCATTTCAAGCTCGATCAGGGCGATAAAGTATTCAATCGAACAGCGCCGGTCATCAAGTTGCCGAAGGGCACTCCCGGTGAGACCTTTCTAGGCTTAGTCGGCCTGCTTAATTCTTCGGCCGCCTGCTTCTGGCTGAAGCAGAACTGCTACCCTAAAGGCGGTGACCCCGTGGGGGACTCGGGAGCCCGCGTGTCACAGCAGCCATGGTCGGACCGATATCAGTTCAACGCCACTGCTCTTTTAGGTTTCCCGATCCCTCGGAATCTCCCCTGCGGCAGAGCAGGCTCTTTGGAAGATGTTTCTGCGAGACTTGCAGCTGAGCTAGCAAGAGTCGTTGAATCCGCGACAACAGACCGCAGTCTGGATGCGTTGCAGGAATCAACTCAATTACTATTCAGAAGATTGGTGACCGAGCAGGAGGAGCTTGATTGGCAGGTTTATCATGCTTTCGGATTAATCAGCGAGGATTTGACATACGGTCAGGGGCCGGCACCCGATATCCGTCCAGGCGAACGAGCTTTCGAGATTGCACTTGCCCGCCGAACCCCGGGAAGTGCACATACTTGGTTTACCCGACACAGGATAGATCCAGCGACGGAGATTCCATCGCATTGGCCACAGGCATATCAGGATTTGGTACTAAAGCGAATCGATGCGATAAAGGCCAACAACCTTGTCGGCTTGATCGAGCGTCCCGAATTCAAGCGGCGCTGGGGGACGGAACCATGGGACAAACGAGTCGAGAAGGCGTTGCGGGCGTGGCTGCTGGACCGACTGGAGACCCGCTCGTACTGGTTCGATGCTCAGGGCCGGCCCACGGCGCGGTCGGTTGCGCAGCTCGCCGACATCGTGACCCGCGACGATGATCTCGTCTCCGTCTTGCAGCTCTGGGACGGCCGCAAGGACCGGTCGGTCACCCAGCAGCTATCCGCTCTGCTGGACACTGAAAGCGTGCCCTTCCTGGCCGCGTACAGGCTCAAGGACTCTGGACTTCGCAAGCGTGAAGCCTGGGAGCACACCTGGGAGCTGCAGCGCCGCGAGGACAAGGGCGAGAAGGTCGGTGAGATCCCAGTACCGCCGAAGTACGCAACTGCAGACTTCCGGAAGCAGCCGTGGTGGCAGCACCGGGGCAAGCTCGACGTGCCCAAGGAGCGGTTCATCCTCTACCCGGACGCCGGCCGCGAGACCGACCCCACCCAGTTGCTCGGCTGGGCCGGCTGGGACCACGCGCAGCAGGCCCTCGCCCTGAACGCGGTCATCGCCGACCGGGAGGCCGAAGGCTGGGCAGACGATAAGCTTGTCCCCCTGGTCGCCGGTCTCGCAGAGCTTCAGCCCTGGGTGCGGCAGTGGCACGACGAGACCGACCCCACCTACCAGCTCAACCTGGCGGACTATCTGGAGGAGCAGCTGCGCGGCCGCGCTCACCAGGTGGGCATGACGGTCGAGCAGCTTGGCGCCTGGAAGCCGCCAGCCGCCGGCCGCGGACGGCGGCCGAAAGCGTGACAGCCATGACGACGCAGTTTGAGGAGAAGGCGTGAACACTAGGCTCCGCGACGTCTTCGAAATTCCCGAGCGGGCCGGCGCGGAGGACTATGTTCTGCGTCTGACCGACTCGGTCGGACACAGCGCGGTCCAGCGCACGCTTGACCAATACGTCGTTACCGATGCGCTAGTCGAGGCATTCGACGCGGCGATGGGCCTGGTGGCCGAAGGGATCACCTCCGGTACGAGCCGTGGTTCGTTCCTCACTGGCTCGTTTGGTTCGGGTAAGTCGCACTTCATGGCCGTGCTGCATGCCCTTCTCCAGCACGAGCCCGCCGCTAGGGACAAGACTGAGCTTCATGCCGTGGTGACGCGCCACGATCCCGTCCTGCTCGACCGGAAGATCCTGCCACTCGCCTTCCACCTTCTCGGCGCGCGGACGATGGAGGAGGCTCTCTTCCAGGGATACATTCGCCAGATCGCCGAACGTCATCCAGGTACGCCGCTGCCCGCCGTACACAAGTCCGATGCTCTTCTAGAAGATGCCGAACGCTACCGAGCCCAGCTCGGTGACCAGCAGTTCTTTGCCGGTCTTAACGGCGAGGCAGACGGTGCGGGAGACGGCAAGGCCGACCCGTGGGCTGCCGTGCTGGGCGCCGGTGAGTGGGATGCGGTCCGCTACGCCGAGGCGCGTGCCGCCTCGGCTGCGAGTCCCAGCCGGCAGAAGCTGGTGTCGGCTCTGGTCGACACGTATTTCCGCTCATATACGCAGCAGGCGGAGTACGTGGACCTGGACACCGGGCTGGCGGCGATCTCGGTGCATGCCAAGAGTCTCGGCTACGACGCCGTGGTCCTGTTCCTCGACGAGCTGGTCCTGTGGCTGGCGTTCTCGGTGCAGGACCGGGAGTTCTTCCGCCGGGAGTCGCAGAAGCTCACCAAGCTGGTCGAGTCGTCCATCGGCGGGCGGCCCATCCCGCTCATCTCCTTCGTGGCCCGGCAGATGGACCTGCGGCGCTGGTTCGCCGACTCCGGTGCGAGCGGCGCGGAGCAGGACGCGCTGGACCGCGCGTTCCGCCACCAGGAAGGCCGGTTCGGGGTCATCCCGCTCGGCGACGACAACTTGCCGTACGTCGCCAACCGCCGCCTGTTGGAGCCCAAGGACGCCGAAGCTGCCGCGGTTCTCGAAGGTGCATTTCGTGCAATCGACCGGCGCCCCGCCGTCTGGGATGTGCTCCTCGACGGCGTGAACACCGACGAACGCCATCGCGGCTCCGACGAGAAGGCGTTCCGCCTCACGTACCCGTTCTCGCCGGCCCTGGTCTCCACCCTGCGCAGCCTCGCCAGTGTCATGCAGCGCGAGCGGACCGCCCTCAAGGTGATGCAGCAGATGCTCGTCGACCGGCGCGAGACACTGACCATCGACCAGATCATTCCGGTCGGCGACTCCTTCGACCTCGTGGTCCAGGGGCAGACCGGGCAGGCGTTGGACGCCGAGGCGGCCGCGCTCTTCCGATCGGCCAACAAGCTGTACACGGACAAGGTGCGGCCGCTGCTGCTCGGCATCCACGGCATCGACGAGCGGACGCTGCGGGAAGAGCCGGAGAAGGTTCCGCCCGGCTTCCGTACCGATGACAGGTTGGCTAAGACTCTCCTGCTGTCGGCCGTCGCTCCGAAGGTGCCGGCCCTGATGGCGCTGACCGCTGCCCGGCTCGCGTCGCTGAATCACGGGTCGATCGTGTCGCCGCTGCCGGGCGGTGAGGCGGCCGTGGTGCTGTCCAAGGTGCGCACCTGGGCCCGGGACATCCCGGAGATCCACCTGGACGGTGACGACCGCAATCCGACGATCAGGGTGCAGCTGTCGGACGTCGACTATGAGTCGATTGTGGAGCGGGCTAAGGCTGAGGACAACGATGGCCGGCGTCGTGAGCTGCTGAAGGACCTGGTCAGCCAAAGCCTGGGCGTCACGTTGGCGGGTCAGGATCTGCAGGGCGCATATCCGTACGACTTCGTCTGGCGTGGTTCGAAGCGCAAGGTCGACGTGCTTTTCGGCAACGTCCGCGACCGTAGCTGGTTGTCTGACGACCACTTCCGTGCCGCTCCGGACACTTGGCGCATCGTCATCGACCACCCGTTCGACGACCCTGGCCACTCCACAGTCGAGGACCTACGACGGCTGGACGAAATGGTGGCCCGGGGCGTACAGGAGCGCACCGTGGTTTGGCTACCGCGGTTCCTGTCGGATGACAAAATCCGTGAGCTGCGACGCCTGGTCATCCTCAACTGGCTGCTCGACGGCAGCGCCGAGCGCTGGCAGGGCAAGGCCGACCACCTCAGCGAGGCCGACCGTGCCCTTGCCCGGTCCATTCTGGAGTCGCAGCGCAATACGCTGCGGCGCAGCCTCGAGGATGCGGTGCAGCAGGCGTACGGCGCCGCGTCGCCACGCCCGGGCGTCCTCCTCGAGGACGCGTCGCACGAGCGGACCCTGTTCTCCTTCGAGCGGCGCTTCGCCCCGGCCAATCCGGTCGGCGCCACGCTCGGCCAGGCCTTTCACAATTTGCTCGATCAGGCGTTCAAGGCCCTATACCCGGCGCATCCCGCGTTCGAGCCGGGTGATGTGGAGGTCAAGGTCCGCGACCTCAAGGCCGTCGCCCGGTACGTCGCGCGGACGGCGGCGGACAGCGAGAAACGCGTCGAGCTGGTGGCCGATGCCGCAGTGGTGCGCCGGATCGCGGAGCCGCTCGGCGTCGGCAAGGCCACGGAGATGCACTTCCTGCTCGGTGACGATCGGTTCACCCCATGGGGTCAGGAGATCGAACGAGCACTCGGCCGGCGGGCGCAGGAACAGGGTAAGCCGGCCGACGGGCCGGTGACCGTCGCGGAGCTGCGGCGCTGGATCCGGGACGTGTCGCCCGCCCATGGCCTGCGGGACGAGGTCGCCGACCTCGTCATCATCGCGTGGGCGGCGCTGCGGCAGCGTGCCTGGTTCCAGCAGGAGACGGCTCTGCCGGTCGTACCGGAGCCGGGCTCGCTCACCCCGGTGATGGAGCTGCGCACTCAGGAGCTGCCGTCGGCCGATGATTGGGAGTCGGCGCGAACCGTGGCTGGCGCGATGCTGGGCGTTGTGGCCGGGGCGTATCTCACCGCGCCGGCTGTGGCCGATTTCGTCGGGCAGGTCGCCGTCAAGGCAGCGGAACTGTCGAAGACGGCGCCCGGGTTGGTGGGAGCGATTGAGGCGGCGTACCGGCGCCTGGAGATTGCGGACGGTAACCGGCTGAGGACCGCTCGAGCTGGGTCCGCGCTGGTGCAGCAATTGCGTCACCTCGACGGCGTCAAGCTCGTTCAGGTGCTGGCGAAGGCGAACCTCGGTGATGCCACACCGGTCGCGGCAGGCAAGTCGCTGGCTTCGGCGGACACGGTCGGGAAAGCGCTCACGGGATTTCCCTGGCACCGGCTGGACCCGCTGCGTGAGGCGATGAAGGGGGAGGACAGCCGCGCTGCGGACGCCGCCGCTGTCGTCAACGGCCTTCGGTCAGCGCTGGAGCAGGACGAGCTGCCGGTGCCGATCGGACGCGCGCTCGCAGTTTGCGAGGACGGAATCTTCAGCTGGCTAGCGAAAGCTGCGCCCTCGGCGGATCCTGAGCCCAAGCCCAAGCCATCCGTTGTGTCGGGTCCCACGGCCGGGAGTTCCAGTCGTGCGGGCGGAGCAGGCAACAGCGAGATCATGAACCAGGTGCGGAAGTTCCTGGACGCCAACCCCGACGTCACTGTCGAGGTGACGTGGCGAGTGCTGCCGTGACCGTCGCCGTGGCCACGACGCGGGTGAGCGCATCGATGGTGCTCGCCATCATCGACGAAGCCCTGGCCAAGAACTACCGTACCGGCGTCATCGGCCTCCGCGGCGTCCCTGATCGGGCCACCTCCGTCGACCTGCAGCACCAGGGCCAGACCGTACGGGTCCGGGTGGCCGAGTCCGCACTGGCGGCACGAGAGATGCTCGGCGAGCACCGCGACGGCGACTGGCTGGTGATCGTTACCGACCGTGATGACGACGATCTCGGTGCCGGTATCCTGGCTCATTTCGTCTGGCAGCGGCTGCGCAGACCGGATCCGTGGGAGGCGGTCCGGGCCCGGTTCGCGGCCGCCGGGATCGACCCCGCGTTGACCAGCCGCCCGGACAACCGGGAGCTGGCCACGGCGTTGGTGGCCGCCACCCCGGCCGCGGGCTGGCCAGCCGCGCCGGCCGGCGTTCTCACCCGTACCCATGCGCTTGGTGCAGTTGCCGCCATCCACCTCGACTTCGACACGGATACCGCCGATGTCCTCGGCGTCCTCCGCTGGTCAATCGCCGCGCGGAGTGTCGCCTCCCTCGGCGCTCTGCGCCGTAGCGTCGGGGACCTACTGGCCGACACCACACTCGACTGGATCGCCCAGCGTGCGGGCTCGGCGGCAGGCCCGATACGGGCGCTGCTGTCCCGCGGTGAACTCGCCGACGTGGTACCGCTCGGCTTGGTTCTGCGGCTGCTGACCAACGACCGGTACGACCCGCCAACGACGCATCAGGCTCAACTGGCTCTGGTCCGGCTCGAACCGCGGTGGGGCGAATACAGCCCTACGCCGGCCGCATTGGCCGCCCTCGGGCAAGCCGCGGACGCGCTGCTGTCCGACCTGATTCACGACCGGCGCGCCGACGACGACGTCGCTCGCTGCCTGGACCGGGCCGACGCGATCCTCACCCAGATCCAGGCCGAGCCGCTGGCCCGCCACTCTGAACTTCTCGCCGGCGGATTGCGGGCGCGCTTCGTCGCGCTCGCCGACGGCCTGCGCGGGGCCGTCACGGCACCCGGCCGCGCCGGCGACACGGACACCGTCGAGAAAGCCTGGGCAGCGGTGCGGGCCCACCGGCTCGCCGCGACCACGCCGTTCCGGGGAGCCTTCGAGGCTGCGGTGCGGCTGGTCCGATGGCTTACCGAGGTCGATTCCGCGCCCGGTACCCCCGCGAACACTCCCGAGTTGGGCCTCCTCGCCCGCCGATATCTGGACAGCGCGGCATGGGCCGACGCGGCGATCAACGACGCGTTCGGCGGGGTGGACGATCCGAGCCTGTCCGGTGCGCTGCACGCCGTCGTCACGGCCGCGCAGCAGCGGCGTCGCGCACAGGAACGCCACTTCGCCCGGGCGCTCGCCTCGGCGCCGACCCCTGCCGGCCGCGGTTTGCCAGCCGGCTCGGGAACCGTCTGGTACCTGGAACAGTTGCTGCCGGGCTGCGTCATTCCGCTCGCCCGCAAGACACCCGTACTACTGCTGGTCCTAGACGGCATGAGCGCCGCCGTCGCCACCGAGATCCTGTCCGACGCGACCGGGCGGCTCGGCTGGCTTGAGGCCGCCCTGCCTGGTGCCGATTCGCTGCGAAGGACGGCGGCGCTCGCGGTGTTGCCGTCGGTAACCGAGGTGAGTCGCGCATCCCTGCTCTCCGGCCGCCTCACCCGCGGGCAGCAATCCGAAGAACAACACGGCTACGCCGAGGTGACCGCCAAGGGCGGGAAGGTCCTCGCGCGGCTCTTCCACAAGAAGGCGGTGGACACCACAGCAGCAGGCTGGTCGGTCAGCCCGGATGTCGGCGGCGCCATCGACGACATCGAGCTGCCGCTGGTGACCGTCGTCCTCAACACGATCGACGACGCGCTCGACCGCAGTGACCCCGCGGGCACGGTCTGGACCGCCGATGCCGTCAAACACCTCGAACCGCTGCTCGCTCGGGCGGCCGCCGCAGGGCGGACCGTCGTCGTGACCGCCGATCACGGTCACATCGTCGAACGCCGTCAAGGCACCCAGCGATCGCACCCCCAGATTTCCAGCGCTCGTTCTCGCCCGGCCACCGCTCCCGTCCAGGAAGACGAGATCGAGGTCAGCGGCCCTCGCGTGCTGACAAACGACCACCGAGCCGTCCTCGCCGTCGATGAGACCCTCCGGTACGGCCCGCTAAAGGCTGGCTACCACGGGGGAGCGAGCGCGGCAGAGGTGGTCGTCCCGGTCGCCGTCCTCGTACCGGATGAGTCCCGCAACCATGCCGGTCTGGAGTTGCTGCCGCCGCAGGAGCCCACGTGGTGGCTCACCTCTGCTGCCGTTTCGCCGACACCCACCGACTCACCGGCTCCGAAGGCCGCGAGCGGCAAGAATCAAGGGGGGCGCCAGACCGGCCCGACTCTGTTCAATCAGGCGCCGTTTGAGCAGAACCTGTTCGACCAGGCCACGGAGGTCACCAAGCAACCGACGACGACGCTCGGCCGTGCCGTCGTGACCAGCCCCGTCTATAAGGCACAGCGGAAGATCGCCGGCCGCCTCATTGTCACCGACGACCAGATCGCCGGAATCATCGACGCGCTGGCCGGCGCGACAGCCAACCGGCTGGCGCCCATCCCCGCCGCCCAAGCCCTCGGCGTCGCCCAGACGAGACTGCGGGGTGCGCTGACGCAGGTCCAGCAACTACTCAACGTCGAGGGGTACGCCGTCCTGGCCGCCGAACCGGCCACCGGCACGGTCATGCTCGACGTCAAACTTTTGACCGAGCAGTTCGAGGTGCCCTCGTGACGCCGGACGTCTCCCAGCGACGCCGGCGCGAGGTGATCGACGCGCTTCGCCGTGGAACCGTCCCCGAGAGCGGTCTCGACATGCTCGCGGTCGGTCTCGACCGATTTTCCGCCGCCCTCGACGGTGAGCTCGACACGGTCAGCTCCGGTGGCGCCGTGTTCAAGGCGGTACGGGGCGAGTACGGTGCCGGCAAGACCTTTTTCACGCGACACCTGGCCGAGCGGGCTATTCGGCACGGCTTCGCCGCAGCCGAGGTGCAAATCTCCGAGGCTCAGACGCCGTTGCACCGGCTGGAGACCGTGTACCGGCGCATCACTGAGTCCATGCGGACGGCGTCGATACCACCTAGTGCGTTCCGCGCCGTCCTCGACTCGTGGCTGTTCACGCTGGAAGCCGATGCGCTCCAAGCTGATCCCGCCGCGGAGGCTGACGTGGGCGCGGCCGTGGATCGGCTCCTCGAACAGCGCCTCGCCCAGGTCAGCAAGCACTCCCCCCTCTTTGCACTGGCGTTGCGCGGCTACCGGGTGGCGTTGAGCGCCGGCGATACCGTCATCGCCGACGGGCTGGCCGCGTGGATGGCCGGACAGCCGCAGGTCGCGATGGCAGCGAAACGAGCCGCCGGCATTCGGGGCGAGCTCGACCATTTCGGCGCCATGGCCTTCCTCCAAGGGCTGCTCACCGTCCTACGGGACGCCGGCCATCCGGGACTGGTCCTCGTCCTCGACGAGGTCGAGACGCTGCAACGGGTCCGCGGCGACGTCCGGGACAAGGCACTCAACGCGCTGCGGCAACTGATCGACGAGGTGCACTCCGGCCGCTTCCCCGGGCTGTATCTCGTCATCACCGGCACGCCGGCCTTCTACGACGGGCAGCAGGGTGTGCAGCGCCTCGCCCCGCTGGCACAACGGCTCGCCGTCGACTTCGGCACGGATCCGAGATTCGACAACCCCAGGGCCGTGCAGATCCGCCTGCCCGGCTTCACCATCGAATCCCTAGTCGAGCTGGGCGGCCGCGTCCGGGACCTCTACTCCAACGGGTCACCCGCAGCCGGCCGGATACGGGTTCTGGTCGACGACACGTACCTTGACCAACTGGCCCGCGCCGTCGCCGGTGGCCTGGGCGGAAAAGTCGGCATCGTGCCGCGCCTGTACCTGAAGAAGCTGGTGGGCGATGTCCTCGATAGGGTCGACCAGTTCCCCGACTTCGATCCCAGGCGGCACTACGCGCCGACAATGTCGGCAGCGGAGATGACCGACGTGGAACGCAACGCCGCGAGTGCCGACGACATCACACTGGACCTGTGACCACCGCCGGCCTGCTGCATCCCGTGCTGCTGCACCACATTGTCAACTCCCTGCAATGGCCGGGCCTGCGTCCATTGCAGGAAGCCGCTGTGGAGCCGCTACTAGCCGGCGAGGACGCCCTGCTTCTCGCCCCGACCGCCGGAGGCAAGACCGAAGCCGCAGCCTTTCCGCTGTTGTCCCGGATGTCCGCCGAAAGCTGGTCCGGAACCTCGGTGCTCTACCTCTGCCCGCTCAAAGCCCTGCTCAACAACTTGCTGCCGCGCTGGGAACGCTACGCCGACTGGCTGGGACGGCGAGCCGCGCTCTGGCACGGTGACGTCACCGCGCCGCGGCGACGGGCCATCCTGGCCGCCCGCCCGGACGTGCTGCTGACCACGCCGGAATCGCTGGAATCGATGCTGGTCAGCCGCAACGTCGACCATCGGGCGTTCTTCGCAGGACTGCGCACCGTGGTCGTCGACGAGGTGCACGCCTTCGCCGGCGACGACCGCGGCTGGCACCTCCTCGCCGTCCTGGAACGTCTGACCCATCTGATCGGTCATCCCGTTCAGCGGATCGGGCTCTCGGCAACCGTCGGCAATCCGGATCGCCTGCTGACCTGGCTGCAGGGCTCCAGGGCTGGCGCCCGGGCTGGCCGCGTCATCGCTCCCGACCTGCCGGTCGCCGCGACGGCGACCGCGGCGACAGCGCCGCCGGGCGAGATCGAGCTCGACTTCGTCGGCTCCCTACAAAACGCCGCTACTGTGCTCGCAGGGCTGCACGTCGGTGAGAAACGGCTGGTCTTCTGCGAATCCCGGCAGGCCGTAGAACAGCTCGGCAGTCTCCTACGGGAGCGCGGCATCACTACGTTCCTGTCGCACGCCTCGCTGTCCGCCGACGAAAGAAGACGCTCGGAAGAGGCATTCGCCGAGGCGCGCGACTGCGTCATCGTCTCGACCAGCACACTCGAGCTGGGCATCGATGTCGGCGACCTCGACCGCGTCGTCCAGATCGACGCCCCCTCGACCGTGGCCTCATTCCTGCAACGACTCGGGCGCACGGGTCGACGGCCAGGCAGCATCCGCAACTGCCTCTTCCTCACCCGCAGCGGCGACGCCCTGCTGGAGGCGGCGGCCCTGCTCGTGCTCTGGGGCCGCGGATGGGTCGAGCCAGTCGTCGCTCCACCCGAGCCACGGCACATCGTCGCCCAGCAGATGCTCGCGCTCTGCCTGCAGGAGCACCGAGTGGGAGATCGCAACTGGTCGCAGTGGTGGAACGGTCTCGACCCCTTCGGACGCGCCGCCACCCCGATCATCCGCCACCTGATCCATCAGGGCTACCTCGACAGCGACAGCGACATGCTTTACATCGGCCCGGAAGCCGAACGGCGCTTCGGGCGCAGGCATTTCATGGCCATGACGGCAGTGTTCACCGGAGCACCCGAATTCACCGTCCTGGTGGGCCGCGATGAGCTGGGTCGCGTCGACCCGGCCCTGCTCACCGAGGAGGTGCAGGGCGATCGTCGATTGCTCCTCAACGGGCGAAGTTGGCGGGTCACCTACATCGACTGGCGGCGGCGGCGCTGCTTCGTCGAACCCGCCGATGGCGGCGGAAAGGCTCGCTGGACGACCGGGGGCTGGGCAGGCCTCGGATTTGAGCTGAGCCGCGCCATGCGCGAGGTGCTTCTCGGCGCCGACCCCCCGGTAAAGCTCACTCACAGAGCAGTCAAGCGGCTCGCCCAGGAGCGGGAAGAGCGGTCCGCGATGGTGCATCCGGGTGGCAGCGTCATCCTTCGCGATCGGCACGGCGATGACCTGCGGTGGTGGACCTGGGCCGGTTTCCGCGCGAACGCCACCTTGGCGGCCACGTTGACCGAGGTGGTCGACCCGGTCCAACGCTTCGATGACTGCCAGGTCCGCTTACGGGCGAATCTCTCTCGGGAAGAATGGCGGACACTCATCGCCGACGCAGATCAGCGTCTGTGCTTGCCCGAGGTCAACAATAAGGCTCTTGATGGACTCAAGTTCAGCGAAGCGCTGCCGGAGCGGCTCGCGCTGGCGACGTTAGCGTCTCGCCTCGCCGACCTCGGTGGCGCAACCGCTGTCCTGCAGGAGCCGACGCGGTTCGTTCAGACATAGCCAGGCAGTGTGTCAGGCCGGCGGTGTGACGTGTTCGAGTTCGGCTACGAAGTTCGGGAATGTGGCCTCTCCAGTCTCGGGCTCGATGGGGACCTCCGACACGATGCTCTGGCCCTCCAGTGCTGACCCTGGCACACCTCACCCTCACCGACCGGGCCCGCCGGCTGCGCGACAGCGACGGGGCCTGCACGTGCAAGCGCTCGTGAAGGTGTATCAATAATTGTCATTCTGCGACCTGCGGGCCCGGATGCCGCCGCGGCACCGCGTCGGCGCCTCGGTGAGGATTGAGCGGTGGTGCACGTAGTGGCCCGCGATCTCCATGCAGGCGGCGATGCAGGGCTCGCTGATCTGGATGGCAGGATGCCAGACGGCGTCGACCGGACGGGTCGGGACGACCAGTGGATTCGATCGATCCACTACATACACGACACGGCTCACCACCGATAGCTCTTGATTCGGCCCTGAGCGAGGCGTCCCGCCATTGCCAGTAGGGATGGCCGCGCACGGCTACTCCATTCATAAATCGTCAGAGGTGTCATTAGGGCTTCCCGTTGCAGGCGCCTTAGACCGAGACGGCAATTACCTCATTCGTGTCCGCCGCACCGCTCACTGGCCTTCCATTCAAGGCATGAATGGCCGCCTCAGCGATCCCCGCTTCGTCATATCGAAGCCAAAGCCTGCCGACCTCGGCTACCCCGTTTACGGACGCGATGACCACTCGACCGTCATAGAGATCGAGATGGCTGTTGACAACCGGCTCGAACACGTCGCTGGGCGCCTCGTTCAGCAAGAACCGAGCCGCAATCGAGCTGATATGAGGCAGCTCGGCAAGGCTTAGCCGCAGGAGGCCGGCTGTGGCAGTCGGCGGCTTGCCCATGAGCCGGGCCAGGACATCTGCAGCCGCCCCACGACGCAGTCGTTCGTGATGCTTCTCGTTTCGGAACACCCGAAGGCACCGGTAGCAGCTGGTCTCCGGCCCGCACTCGCAGTCGGCCACCGTCCGGAGGGCCCGAGCCAGCGCGGCATTGAGGTTCTGAGCGATCTTGCGAACGTGGCCCGCGCCGCCGGGGACGGTGTCGTAGAGCATCAGGGCGGTGCGACCCGTGTCGGTTACGAAGACCGTGCCGTCGATGTCGTCCCGAGATATCTCCAGTTCCTCACTGCTTCCCTGCACGATTGCGTACAGAACGGACGTCCAGACGTGGGTGTCCAACCCAACTACCGCGGCGCCCTCGATGCTCAGCTCGAGTACGTCTGTCTGGTATTTGTGAGCAAGCGACACATTTTCGAAGGGGCCGTTACAAGGCTTTCCTGTGACAGGTTTGTCGTGGGTTCGAGGCGACTTCTCCACGAAGGGGTGGCCAAAGCCGCACCAGTCGCAGATCAGAAAGCCCTTGCCGCCTGGCCCATCACTGATAGCAACCAGCTCACCCCGTGTACCACTTCGCACAGTGATCTTCCCGCCTGGCAGATCATGGACCGTTTCCTCGATTTCCGCCCCTGGCGAGACGACGAAGGTGTCGCCGTGCCACGACCGCTTGGGCGGCTTGCCACCAGGTGCGCGACCGGGCTCACGAGTTGCGACAAAGCCAAACAGCGGCACGGTGTAGCGGCGCGGGACACCGGCCAGCTGCGCCCCACATGACGGACACGGGGAGCCGAGCCGATCGATATCCTCCCGGTAGTAGTTGCAAGTGCCGCATACTGCGTAGTACCGGCGCTCGGGCTCGCGCTCCGGCAGACGGTAGATGCCACCGGATCGCCAGAGCCTGCCGCCGGCAACGATCTCCGCGCCAGGCGCATACTCATAGATCGCGCTGGTGAGGTCCCGTGACAGCTCAAGCTTGCTGGCTTGCTCCGGGTCGGCGAAGGCCAGCTTCAGCTCGACCGTGTCAACGGGGAAGCCGTACTTGGGCAGCACGTTTCGGTTACCGAGGAAGCCGAGGAGCTCGCGACGGGTGACAGTGTTGATCAGCCGATCAAAGAGGCCCGCTTTACTGTAGTTCCTAGCCTTCACCGCCTCGTCTCGCTTGTCGGCGTAGACCTGGTGATCGTGCTCGACCTCGAGACGCACGGTTTCAAGGAGGTTTACGAGGTGGTCTACCCACGCCCCGGATTCCAGGCCAATTTCCTGCTGAACCGACGGCGGCAGGACATTGGCAAGCGCCTCGGCCACCACGTCCGGGACGGGTCGTAGGTAGTCGGCCACCGCGTTGGCCGGCGCAGCCTGGCCGACTGCCGGCAGGAAGAAATCCCCGGCCGTCCGCCAGACCACGTGGAAGGTGCGGAAGTGGTGGCGGAAGAAAGCAGCGAGAGCCACCGAATGTGCGTGCCGGCGGTCGATGCGCACGTTCCCTGACGGGATGTACGGCGCTCGGACCTGGCCTGCGATCATTTGCCTCGGCTCCACGAACCGGGAGAGGTCGTGCGACCTGCGCTGGGCATACGTGGCCACCAGTGCCGCCGAGTCGGTCCGACGACCGGCACGCCCCGCGCGTTGCACATAGTTTGCGGTGGCCGGGGGAACGTTTCTGAGCAGAACGGCTTGGAGCTCGCCGACGTCGACGCCGAGTTCGAACGTCGTTGAACACGACAAGGCGTTGACCTCACCGCGGACAAACTGCTGCTGGATCTCCGCCGCCTGCTCACCCGTCCACTGCGCCGTGTGTTCGCGCACGGCTAGCGGAATCGGCTTCATCGACCGGTAGATAGTCCGGTAGTGGTCGCCGTCGGACGCGGAGCTCGGCAACATCCACGCGAGCAAATCGCCCGAACAATTCATCGTTGGGCATACACTGCGGATCCCGAACGGAACGATCTTCCGGCATACCGTGCACTGCCAGAGCTGCGAGCTATCAGCTGATTGACATACCAAGAGCCGGGGCTCGAGTTGGTAGACCACTCCGAGCTGTGGATCGGTGGTCGCGCGGAACCACCCCTTCGGCTGCCCTTGGCTGACGAACTTCCAGATGCCCTGGAGCAGCTCAGCTGGGCTGATAGCCGACCCCAACCGGTCCAGCAGCCTCGTCAGGTAGTTCAACCGCCTGTTAATGCCGCTGGTGGGACTCCAGCTGATTACCTTCCGCTTGGCTTCCGCACCCGTACCACGGATGTAAATCGGCCCTCGCCGCGGGTCGAACGCCTCGTCCCGTGGATCCACACCCTCTAGCGGGGCTACGACACCCTGTGTTCGTACGGACCGCACGAACTCATTGAGCAGATCCCACACCTCGTCGTCGCTCAGACCTAGCGTACGCAAGGGTAGCGGCAGCTGCCAGGCCGGATCGCACCACATGCTCCATCGAATAAGGCCAGATCCTTCAAGCGTGAGCCGCTCGTCCAGCCCAACGATCTCCTGCTGAGCCCATAGCGCCACCTTGCGCTCGCGCGCCTGCCTGGAGTCGTGGGCATCGAAGACGCCAAACTCGTTGGCCTCCGCGGCGGCGTGGGTAACAACATCGGTTAGGCGCACGTCGCTATCGACAGCGAGGCCGTTGAGGATGCCATGGTAGAGCAGCCGGCGTCGTTGCAGCCTTCCGTAGGACTGGTCGAGGTATGGCGCGAAGTAGGCGGCGGCCTGCCGGCTGTCGCTGAACAGCAGCAGCTTGCGACCTCCGCCCGGGAGGCTTGCCTGCTCGAGGTCAGGTGCGGGCGGCAAGAGTTGATAGAGGGCCGTTGCAAGGACGGAGACGGCAGCTTCGTTGCCGGTCTGGAACAGCCGCACCAGGGAGGACGCTCGGCCACCACAGGTCAGGCACGACGTGAGCTCTTCTTCGCGATCTTCGATGAAGCGCACCGACCGCATCTGGGTTCCGCTGCAGCTCTCGGCGGGACAGGTGCCTGCCCGACCCACTCGGAACGTGCCGCACCGAGGGCAGAGACCGCCCTCTTTCCCGGCGGTGTCCTTTAGGGGGTTCAGCGTGAGGTCGTCTTCGTCGGCGCCGGGGCTCAATACGTCAGCGAGGGCCAGCCACACCCGGCGCTCCTCAAAGGTGCGCCGCGAGCGGAAGACAGCGCTCGCGCCCACTCGTTCCAGCGCCCCGGAGAGGTAAACCGTGCCGCAGCGGCGGCAGCATCCAAACTCGAAGCTGGCGTCGCCGCATCCGTCGCAGCGCTCCCGTCGGGTGAGGCTGACGTGCGGTCCGTTCTGACCCAGGCAGCTAAAGGCGCCCTCTGTCGCACGGGCGAACAAGTGATACCGCGCGGATAGGACGGGGGTGTGGGCCTTGTCTCGCGTTGAATTGGCTAGCGCGACCAGCGCAGCGGTCGCCGGTACGGCCTGGTCGTCTCCGGGGAGCAGCGCCTGCCCAACGTCGGCAAGAGGTAGCGGCCCGCCAGCGAGCAGGCTCCGTAGCCGCATGACCCGTTGTTCGTGTGCCAGCGCCTCGCCTGGGTCGGTGCCGGAAAAACCTGCCTGGGCCGCCAGTGCGAGGATCTCAGCGCCGGGGTCATCGGCCTCGAGCAACCGGGCGTAGGCAAAGCTGGGCATCGGGCCCCACTCGCGGCCACGGGGCTGGTCGATCCTGGTGGCGCTCACCACGTCCTGGCGGGCAGGGTCGGTCGCGTCGTACTCAAAGGGGACGTTGAACAGCGACGAGGCGAACTGGGCGGCTGCGCCGGGATCACCTCCGACGGTGGCGCTGGTGGCGATGCACTGCATGACGCCACCCCGAGCAACGCGGTCCCGTAGGCGGCGCAGCAGCATGGCGAGCTCAGCACCACGTGCGCCGTCGTATACGTGGGCTTCGTCCACGACGATGAATCGCCAGTTGCCTCCGTGGTCGCCCTCGAAGAGGTCCATGTCCAACGGACGCAGCAGCAAATACTCCAGCATTGCGTAGTTGGTGAGCAGGATGTGTGGGGGGGGTTTTTCGCATCTCGTCGCGGCTGAGTAGCTCGTTGGGGACACGTGGTTCCCCCGGGTTTTGCTGCTCGAACACGCTGACCGCGTCTCGGTGGGTCTGCTTCGTGTCTCCCGTATAGCGGCCGAAGGTGATGTCGGGCACGTCTCGAAGCAGCACCCGCAGGCGCTTCATCTGGTCGTTGGCTAGAGCGTTCATCGGATAGAGGAGCAGTGCCCGCACTCCCGGGCCGAGGGCGCCCGCGGCACGCTCGGCTACCAGATGGTTGAGGATCGGTAGCAGGAAGCTTTCCGTCTTGCCGGAACCCGTGCCGGTCGCCACGACCAGGTTGCGGCCTTGCGCCGCCCTGCGAAGGGCCTGCTCCTGATGGACGTAGAGCGGCCGTTCCAGCGGAAGCCCTCCAGCCAAGGTGGCGAACTCCGAATGCAGTACGCCTTCCCCGATCAACTCTCGAAGCGACCGGCCCTGTGCATAGGGCGGGGTCGCCTCCAGAATCGGCCCTTTCGTGACGCCGTCCTGGATGGCCGCGGCGATCGCCGCATCGAGCGCGCGGGCGAGCTTGGTGTCGCGAGGTTCGATCAGGGTGTGCAGGTACCGCTGGTAGGCGTCCACCATTGCTCTGGTCGTCGCGATGGGGTCGAGCTTGCTCATAGGTCCAATCCCGTGACGAGGAGTTCGGCCAGTACGACATCGACAGCGGTCAGCCGCGGTGCATGCCGGGCGAGTACGGCATGGCTCTTGACCAGCCGCGGCATGTCGGTCACCAGCGGCTCGTGCCCGCGCGCAGCGAGCCTCGACGCAAGACACAGCGCGATCGACAGCGCGGGCAATGAACGCCAGCCCGGTCCCTGTTCGCGTGCGTGTACGGCCGCCACGAGCTCGGAGCCGCCTACGTGCTCGAGCGAGCGCATGAGCAGCCGCAGGCGTCGTTCCGCTTTATCCGCGAGGCTGACCACGCCGGTCCGGAGTCGAGCATCGAACAGCTCGCGTGCCGCGCTCCAGCGCTCGTCGCCCTCGAGAAGGCCGCCCGGCACGGCTGGAGTCAACGACCAGAGCGCATTCAGCTGATCGGGTTTCATTGCGGCGAGCTGCTCGGCTTCAGCGCCGAAGGCGCCTACACCGCCGTGCGGGTCCTGGTCGGCCATGAGCAACGCGTCGACCACCTGGACGCCGCACACCGTGGCGATCCGCTCGTACAGGACTGAGCGGACCGTCATTGCCCCCAGTCGATGGGCAGAAGCGACCGCAGCTGCTGCCGGACTGAGGCCCCACAGCGCGATCTCGTCGTCGTCGCAGAGATACCGCTGGCGCGGCAGCATCATGAGACCCGAGCTCACAAGCGGGGCCACCGTCACGGACGATGACAGACGCTCATCAAGTATAGAAGCGAAGGCGACACAAGGATCTGCTGCGAGCAGCCTCGCGGCAGCGGCGCGGAGATCCACGTGGATTCCGATCCCCTTGACGTCGTCGGCCCGTTGGTAGAGGTCAAATGCCAACTTGACAACAGCTGGAGAGGTCGGGAGCGGTCCGGCGCTCGCAAGGTAGCGCGACAGCGCCGCCTCGTCGCTGTCGCCGCCAGTATCCCGCCACGTCCGGCACTCAATGACAAAGGTGTTGGAGGCCTCGGGCCACCGGGGCCACTCCTGCGGGATCCATGGATCCTCGATGCGCAGGTGAACGACGAGATTCCCCGCCGACGTGACGACCTCCGGCAGCGGGGGCGTTCGAAAGTCCTCGCCAACCGCGACGATGTACGGCTCCCGCCAAGGCGCGGAAGGCAGGTAGATTCCAGCCGTCAAGCCCTCGGCAACGGCGCCCCCCTCCACCACTACGCGGCCGCTGTCGTCGTCAACCCATACGCTGGTAGCGAGGCTGCGAGGGAGGCACCTCGCCACAGGAAACCGCAAGCCTTGGAGGTCCACTCTGAGCTCGGCGGTGCCAAGCTGCTGGACCGTTTCGGCGACCCGCGCCAGCTCGAACCGGGCGACTCCGGGAGGGGCCTTAGCGCTGGACGGAACCCGCTGAACCGGGCGGGCACCGTCGAAGACGACGAGATCCGCGCGCATCTCTGCTGGCAACCGGACCATGAGTCGCATCTGGCCGGCGGTCTCGGTATCCAGGCGAAGTGGATGTACTGACCACTCAGCTCGCGCGCCCGTACTCGTAGTCTGGATAGCCAGGTGAGGCGGCGTGACTTTGACCGCACACTCCTCGCCGTGAGCGCGCACGACAAAACTGGCATGAGGCTCATCGGAGGTCAACCGAACAGCGGTCGGGGTGACGCGTAGCTCGGGGTCGGCGGTGCTGAGGGTAACCGTGCAAGGCTTCAGGCCGGTCTGGGTGAGCTCGCGCCAAGCCGGCGTCCACGACGTGGTCAGACCTTCCGCGAGCTCCAGCGTCTGCGAGACACCACGGCCGAGCGGCCCTCGTGCCGTGACTTCATACGCACCGACGAGCGGGCGTTTCACGTCTACCCAGGGGTCAATCCGCGTGTCCTCATCCACCTGGACGTCTCGGACTGAGAGCACATGAGCAGAGCCGGGCCTACGGACACGAACGGTCCAGCCCGTGGTCATGCCACGGTCTCCGGGCAGGAGCAAGAGTGGTGCCGCCGCCCAGACGGGGGCGTCAAGAGCGCTGCACACATGGGGCAGCGGAGACGCAACCTCGAGCTTGGGACGCCGGCCGCCTTCGACCTTGCGCCAAGGTCGGTCGTCGAGGCGAAGCCGACTCACCTCGGCGAGGTTCACCTGCCGCAGCCGCCACTGCTCCCACCCGTACGGAGCGGGCGGCTCGTTCCCGTAAACGGGAGAGCCGACGAACTCCACCAGCTCGGATCCATCGCGCCCCGCCGGATACATGAGCCAGACGGACGTTGGAGGCAAATCAGCCGACGCGGGGACTCGACGTCCTTCGTCCGTGAAAACCATCAGCGGGTCATCCGGGTCCACGACCGGAAGTACGAGACTGAGGTCGTATCCGCGTAGGCTGACTTCAACCTGCCGGACCGGCTGTGACAGTGGAACAGTGGCTGCTGGAGCGGTGTCCATCGTTCCTGGGAAGAAGGACCGGCTCCGCACCCGCTGGGGTTCACCGCCGATGACGACGTCCCAGGTCACCTCGCCCGTCGGCGTATCGGGTATCGGCGGCAACCAAGCGGTAAGGCCACGCCCGTACGCCTCCAAGAGAAGCCGGGGACGAGTGCCTAGTCCTGCACCGGTCTGGCGGACAACCGAAAGGTTGAGAGCCCCTGATTCAGCGAGGCCAACCGCCTTCCTGACCAAACTCTCCGGCAACTGCAGGCCATCGGCCACGAACATCGGTTCCCGCAGTCGGTCTAGCAGCTCGAGGCACCGGTCGACGAGATCTTCAACGTAGGCCCCGCCATGTCTGAGCAGGTTCTGCAGAGGCTTACACAGGTCGTGCAGGCGTGACTCCCATCCACGTGCCGTGGCCCACTCCATGACCTCCTGCGGAGTGAGAACGTCAGGGTCTTGTGCCTGCTGACGCAATAGGGCATTGAGGAAGTCAGCCAGGTAGGAGAGCGGAACCCCCGAATGCATGAGAATCTCGTCGACGTTCACCCGGGAGAAGTTTGGGAACCGCGCCATGCCGAATCGATCGAGAGCGGCGCGGAATGCGCCTGCGAGCAGTTTCTGGTCGGCGTAATCGAGCCGCCTCCCCATGTGCTCACTAACGGCACTCCAATAGGTTCCCTGCCTATACTCGATCGCACCGATCCCCGACAGCGCCACCACCACGCATGCCGGAAGACGGTCAGACAGCAAGATACGCCGCTCGCGGCCTCCTAGGTCTCTGTAGACCTTGCCGAGGTTGTGTAGGGTCGCCCGGACCTCATCGTCCGGCACGTCGAGCTCGCAAGCCAACGAGACCACCCGGAGCGCACGCCTCCACTGCCGTTCCTGTTCGGCTAGCGCTTCACTCGCCCGTGACACGTTTCCCCCGTGACCTGTTACCGCGGCAAGGGCGGCCATCGCGGCCATCGGTCGCCTCGTCGGAGGCTGATAGCTGGAGCAAGAGCAACCGCGCCGACAGGATTCGGGCATCTCGCGCGCCGCGCCCCTCACCTCCACCCATGAGATCGCAGGAACTTGTCAGCCGGCAACCGAACCTGGGGCGAATTATCTTCACCCGTTTGGCCAGGGCCACCGTCAGAAGGGGGCAGCAGGACAGCCTCTGGCCAATTAGCTTCCGTGGCGTGACGGACCTTGAGCGCGGTATCTACGAGCACCTCATCACCCAAGAACTCGCCCAGCGGCTCCAGCAGATCGACACTGCCCTGGTCCGGCACAACGAGCTTGACCCGGCCGACGCCCACGACGTACTCGCCCGGCACATCGCGACCCTCGCCCGCCGCGCCCTGCTCGCCGTCAGAGGTGGCGACGACAAGCTCACCCGCCAAGTCGAGCTGGCGAACCGAATCGCCGAGAGCATCGCCCAGGCCGAGCCGCGCGCCGTCCACCGCGACGACCAGATCGCCGATCCGCAACGCCTGCTGCACGCCATCGCCGCCCCGCCGGCCCCGCCCGCAGCGCCCACCTTCCCTTTACGCCCCACGACCCCGCTCTCCACCGGAGCACTGCTGGTCAACGGCCGCCACCAGCCGCGCATCGGTCATGAGGTCACCCACGAGATGGCCTCCGCGGATGAGGTCGACCTGCTCTGCGCCTTCATCAAGTGGCACGGCCTGCTCCAGGTGCAGGGAGCCATCAGCGACTTGATCGCACGGGGCGGCCGACTGCGGGTCATCACCACGACGTACATGGGTGCCACGCATCAACGCGCCCTGGACCGGCTTGCGGAGCTGGGAGCCGAAATTAAGGTCTCCTACGAAACCAGGACCACCCGCCTCCACGCCAAGGCCTGGCTGTTCCGCCGTAACAACGGCACCACCACCGCGTACGTCGGCTCGTCGAACCTATCGAAAACCGCGCTGGTCGACGGCGTGGAGTGGAACGTGCGAATCTCGAACCTGGAGCAGCCGCACGTCATCGACACCTTCGAGGCGACGTTCACCGACTACTGGAACGACTCGGCCTTCGAGGCGTATGACCCGGCGAAAGACGCCGATCGGCTGCGCATCGCGCTGCGCGGCGAGCGCCCCGACGGGGCGCCGACCGAGATCGCGAACCTGGACGTGAGGCCATTCCCGTACCAGCAGGAGATTCTCGACGACCTGGACGCAGAACGGCTGGTGCACGGCCGCTGGCGGAACTTGGTGGTGATGGCGACCGGCACCGGCAAGACTGTGGTGGCGGCGCTGGACTACCGACGGCTTCACAGGGCTGGCCGAGTCGACTCCCTGCTCTTCGTCGCTCATCAGGAGCAGATTCTGCGGCAGAGCCGCTCGGTGTTCCGGCAGGTGATGGGAGACGGCAGCTTCGGCGAGTCGCTCGTCGGCGGCGGTCGGCCGAAGGACTGGAAGTACGTCTTCGCCTCGATCCAGTCGTTGCACCGGCAGAAGATCGACCCCGAGGCGTTCGACATGGTGATTGTCGACGAGTTCCATCACGCCGAGGCGCCGACGTACGCGCGGCTGCTGGAGCGGCTGCGGCCGCGCGTACTGCTGGGGCTGACCGCAACCCCGGACCGGAGCGACGGTGGCGACGTGCGCCGGTGGTTTGACGGCCGGGCCTCGGTGGAGCTGCACCTGTGGGAGGCGCTCGAGCGGCAGTTGCTGGCGCCGTTCCAGTATTTCGGGCTGCACGACGACGTCGACCTGTCCCAACTGCGCTGGAAGCGCGGCCAGGGGTACGACCCGGCCGAGCTCGACGGCATCTACACCGGCAACCATGCGCGCGCCCGAATGGTCTTGCGAGCGGTACGCGACACCGCCAACGTAGGGCGAATGCGGGCGCTCGGGTTCTGCGTAAGCATCGGGCACGCCGAGTTCATGGCGGACTGGTTCACCCACCACGGCCTACCGTCGGCCGCGGTCACCTCGCGGGTCGATCGCGCCGACCGGCATGCGCTGCTCGATCGCTTCCGCAAGCACGAGCTGCAGGTGCTGTTCACCGTTGACCTGTTCAACGAGGGCGTCGACCTGCCAATGGTCGACACGATCCTCATGCTGCGCCCCACCGAGAGCGCCACAATCTTCTTGCAGCAGCTCGGCCGTGGCCTGCGTCTGGATGACGACAAGCCGTGCCTGACCGTGCTCGACTTCATCGGCGGGCAGCACGCCAACTTCCGATTCGACCTGCGCTGGCGGGCACTGACCGGCGTCAGTCGGCGGGCTGTCGAGGCGGTGGTGCGAGATGACTTCCCGTCGTTGCCGAGCGGCTGCCACATTGAGCTGGACCGGGTGGCGAAAGAGATCGTGCTCGCCAACCTGAAGTCGGCCATGCCGACGTCAAAGAAGGGCCTGGTAACGGAGCTGCGGCAGCTCGGTGACGTGAGCCTTGCTGAGTTCCTGCGGGCGACCGGCCTGGAGATCGAGGATGTCTACCGGTCGGCAAGCATCGGTGGATGGGCTGGGCTGCGCCGCCTCGCCGGCCTCGACACCTCTACCGGCGGCCCGGAAGACCGCGAGCTGGGCCGAGCCATCGGGCGAATGCTGCATATCGACGATGTCGACCGGCTCACCCTGCTCCTTCGGGTCGCAGGCGGCGCGCATCCTGGCGGCGGACGACTGCTGGACATGCTGCATTTCAGTCTCTGGGGGCCGTCGGTGCCGCTGGCCGAGCGCGATGCCCGGCTGAAGCGGCTTTGGGCGGAGCCGGCGCGGTGCGCGGAGCTGCGTCAGGTCGCTGAGGTGCTGCGGGACCGCATCCACCGGGTCACGGAGGAACCGACGTCCGCGCGGGTGCCCCTACGGGTGCACGCCCACTACAGCCGCAACGAGGCGTGCGCGGCCTTCGGGATGGCGAATCCGGGGTCGCTCCGCGAGGGGGTGAAGTGGCTGGAGAACGAGCAGGCCGAGCTCTTCTTCGTCACCCTGGTCAAGTCCGAGGAGCACTACTCCCCTACGACGATGTACGCCGACCGAGCCATCACTGAGACCCTGTTTCAGTGGGAGTCGCAGAGCACCACGTCGTCGGCGTCGGCGACCGGGCAGCGCTACATCAACCACGAGAAGTCGGGATCGACGGTGCACCTGTTCGTCCGGGAGACCAAGGTCGCAGACCGTGACCTGGGTGTGCCGCCGTATCTGTACGCCGGCCCGATGGCCTACCGGAAGCACAGTGGAGACCGGCCAATGCGGATCATCTGGGAGTTGACACATCCGCTGCCGGCTGACCTGTACGGTGCGGCTCGGGCAATCGCCGCCTGACCTCGGTCGGTGGCGCAAGGTGCTCGACCTGTCGGTCTTCGCCCAGAGGTTCAGCATACGAACACTAGGCAGGCGGACCACAACTCGGCGTGTCTCCTCGTCCACCACCGCCTCCGTCCGGTACGCTGCAGCCGACCCATGACCAACGATGCCAGTGAGGACGAAGCCGCAGGAATGAGCCAGGAAGCATTTACGCAGTTCCTTTCTTTCTGCTAGATGTAGTCCTGGTGAGGCTGCCCAAAATCCGGCAGCGCTGATCAAGCTTGGCTTCGCGTTCGCCCTGGTCATTGGCCTTTCTTCCTTCTTCTTCTATTCCGGCAGGGCAATCGCGCTTGCAATTGCGAAGGCGGTCGAAAGAGCACCCGACGCCAGGGGTCCAAGCAGGACGAAGCGGGTCGCGGACTGGTCGACTCCAGCCACTTGCCCCCACCACAGAGATCCTCACGGATGCTCGGCGGCGGCCGTAACGCTGGTGGAGGCAGTACCCGACGAAAGGATCTTGATCAAGTTGACGATCAACAACTACGGCCCCGTCATCCACGGCAGCGCGGACGGGGCGCAGATGGCGTGGGGGAATGATGTGGTCCACCAGACACACAGCCGCAGCGAGCAAGTCACGCCTGAATTCGAACTCCTCGCGCAGGCCGTTACACGGATCCTGGAGAACCTGGCTGCTGCTGGGTTGCACGACGAGGACCGAGCCGATGCAGAAGCCGCCGCACGCGAAATCCTCGACGAGGTAGGACAGGCGACGCCGGATCGCAGGCGGGCCCGACGGGCCGTCAACGCGCTCAAGGGTCTCCTCGCGCCAATTGCTACCGGCGCTGCAACGGGGGCTGCAATGGGCGCCCAGGAGTGGGCTCGCGCTGCCATCGACCAGCTCGGCGTCCCCTTTTAAGAGCGACGAGTCTGGGGTTCAAGATTCGCCAGGAGCAGCGGGGAACAAGCTCTGCCGCGCATATCGAGTGCCGGCCGTGACACGCACCACCCCGCAGCACGTTAAAAAGCCACCCGCCGGCCGCCTGACTTTCAGCCGTTCAGGTATGCGAGCACCGCCAGCACCCGCCGGTTGTCGTCCTCCGACGGTGGCATCCCCAGCTTGCTGAGGATGTTGTTGATGTGCTTGCTGACCGCCTTCTCGGTGACAAACAGCCGCCCCGCGATCGCAGCATTAGACCGCCCCTCAGCCATCAACCCCAACACCTCGCGCTCCCGCGCCGTCAGCTCCCCCAGCCGCTGCGCCCCGCTGTTGCGCGCCAGCAGCTGCGACACCACCTCCGGGTCCATCACCATCCCGCCGTCAGCCACTCGGCGTACCGCGTCGATGAACTGGCCGACGTTGGACACCCGGTCCTTGAGCAGGTAGCCGACTCCCCCAGCCCGGTCGGCAAGCAACTCCCGCGCGTACAGCTGCTCGACGTGTTGGGACAGCACGAGGATCGGCAGCCCGGGCAGCTGCGCCCGGGCCGCGAGCGCCGCTTGCAGGCCTTCGTCGGTGAAGGTGGGCGGCAGGCGTACGTCGAGGACGGCGACGTCGGGGCGGTGCCGGGTGAGCGCCGGCAGCACGGACGGCCCGTCGGCGACGGCTTCGACGACCTTGTAGCCGTAGGCGTCGAGGATGCGGGTCAGCCCGTCCCGGAGGAGGGCGAGGTCCTCGGCGATGACAACTCGCACGGCAGCTCCATGGTCACGACGGTGGGTCCGCCGCGCGGACTCGTCACGGTCATCGTGCCATCGAAGGCTGCCAGCCGGCGGCGTACCCCGGCCAAGCCGGTCCCCGCGTCCACGGTGGCGCCGCCGCGGCCGTCGTCGCCGACCACCATGGTCAGCAAGCCGCTCTCAAAAAACAGACGGATCCAGGCACGACCAGCGCCGCTGTGTTTGGTGACGTTGGTCAGCGCCTCGGCGACCGCGAAGTACGCCGCGGATTCGACCGCCGCGGGCGGGCTGCCCGCCAGTTGCACGTCGAGGTCCACAGGCAGCGGTACGGCCAGGGCGAGGGCCTGCACCGCCCCGTCCAGACCCCGTTCGGCGAGGACGGGCGGGTAGATGCCGCGAACGAGGTCGCGTAGTTCCGCGAGGGCGTGGCCGCTGCTTTCCTGTGCCTCGCTGAGCAGCCGCTGCGCCGCGGCCGGGTCGTCGACGAGGAGTTGTTCGGCCAGGCCGATGCTCATCCGCAGCGCGACCAGCCGGGCCTGCGCCCCGTCGTGCAGGTCGCGTTCGATGCGGCGTAGCTCGGCGGCCTGGGTGTCGATGGTGTCGGCGCGGGTAGCGGCGAGGTGCTGGACCCGCAGAGCCAGTTCCTGCGCGCGAGTGGGGTTGAGGAAGAACCCGGCGAAGCGGAAGTGCAGCCACATCAGCCACCGTGCGACGGCCAGCCCGCCGACGAGGAGCAGCCACCCCTGCGGCGCGGCCAGCCACGCCTTGAAGAGGTTGTCCATCGGCCAGAACACGCCGTAGCCGTACCAGTCGATGGTCAGGTAGAGCACCAGCGGCACGAACAGCACGCCCTCAAGGCCGTACCCGGGCAGCACGAACGCCAGCAGGCACACGCCGCCGGTGATCGCGCCGGGGATCAGCCAGGCGAAGTCCCGCCAGGTCGCCGGATCCGCGACCACCCACCGGAACCGCCGCCAGGTGCCAAGTTGGGCGCCGACGGGCACCGGCCCGTACGGCGACGCGATCGGCACCCCACCCCACCGGCTCAGCCGCCGTTGCAGGGTCAGCGACGCCCGCACCAGCACAGTCACCGCCGGGAACAGCGCGAACCCGATGCCGAACGCGGGGATGAGCGCGAGGGAGACCACCGACAGCACGAACAGCGCCACGTTGGTGGTCAGGCTGAGCAGGGCCACGGCCAAGCCCTGCACGGCGGCGACCGCGCCGGGCCGGATGTGCCGCCAGACGACCGCACGTACCGAGCTGTCCACGGAACTCATTCTCCGCCCACCCGGCCGCCGGAGTCGGTGGTGCTACCACCACCCGCCGCGCGGACCGTTCCGGACCGGACCCGCGCGACGGACAGCGTCGGCTGTCACCTGCTTACTGAAGGTGGAACCGTTCGTTCATGGCGAGCGCCGCCAGTTGCGGCACGGTGAACGGCAGTTCCTTCAGCCCGTTCCTGGGGCTGCTGTAGGACCGGCTCTGCGCGACGAAGGTGACCGTCCCGTCCGGGTGCCGGTAGGCCGACCACTGGTCGAAGCGCCGGTCGATGGTGGGCTGGACGACCACACCGATCTTCATGTTGCCGACGGTCACCACCTGACACTGGCCCTCCATGCCCCAGAACCGCCGGGTCAGCGCGCACGGTTCGGTCGGGAGCTCGTTCCCGCGGGTGTACACCTCGACGGCCACGCGCCCGGTCCGGTCTCCCTTGGCGACGGTGGCCACGGACGTGTAGCGCCACACGTCGACGCCGTTCACCTTTCCGTCGAACTCGGCCTGGCTGCTGCGCGGCGGATCGTCGTCCACGGACTGGTTCGGTGCGTTCTCCGGCACGACGTACCCGGCCGGCACCACGGCGATGAGCTCGTCGAGCAGCCGGACCCCCTGGTCGTACCGGGTGCCGGCCTTCGCCGTCCGGTCCTGCTGCGGGAGGCCGTCCGGTCCCGTCGGCCACGGCTCGGCGGTGCCCCTGTCGGACGGGCCCGGAAGAGGCGTCGTTCCAGAAGCCGTCGGGCTCACGCCGCCGGCCCCCGCGGTACCGGTACCCGGGGCGCTGGCCCCCGCGGCGCCGGAATCCGGGATGCCGGCGCCCGCGGTGCCGACCGCCGCGACGCCGGCGACCGCCAGCACCACGGTCGCGGACCCGGCGCAGGCCCACCCGGTACGCCGGCGCGCGCGGGCTCGCCGTGCGGCGCCGAGCGCGGCGGCCGTGTCCAGTGGTGGCGGCGAGGCGACGACCTCCATCTCGTGGCGGAGCGCCTCGCGCAACTCTTCCCCTTTCATCGTTCCCCCTTCTCGATCGTGCTGTAGGCGGGCAGTAGAAGGTCGCGCAGGTTCTCGAGGCCACGGGCCGCCTGGCTCTTCACCGTTCCTGGTGTGCAGCCCAGCAGCGCAGCGGTTTCCTCGACCGATAGGTCCTCCCAGTAGCGGAGCACCAGAACCGCCCGCTGGCGGGGTGCCAGGGCGGCGAGCGCCTGGAGCATCACCAGCCGGTTCTCCGGCGATTCGGGCGGTGTGGGTCGTTCGGCGTCCTCCCCGCCCACCCGTTCGCGTCGCCACCAGCCCCGCCGCCGCTCGTCTAGGAAGGTCCGGACCAGGATCTGCCGTACGTAGGCGTCGAGTACCTCGTGCCGGGCAACCCGGTTCCAGACCAGGTAGAGCTTCGTGAACGCGGTCTGGACCAGGTCCTGCGCTCGGTGCCAGTCGCCGCAGAGCAGGTACGCGGTGCCACGCATCGCGTCCGACCTCGCGGCGAAATATTCCGCGAACGCCGTGTCGCGATCGCTCATCCAAAGCCTCCTATCCCCGATGCGAGATAGTCACGCCACGTCCGGCTCCGCAGGTTGCGCGTGGGAACGAAATCTCTCAGGTAGAACTCCAGCGGCACGGACAGGATGCTTTCGATGCCGCACACGGGCGGCGCGAACGCCCGCGGGCAGGCGTCGCCGTCTCCGCCCGCCCTGCCACCGGAATCGGTGGTGCTACCACCACCTGCCTTCGGGACCTGGCACTCCTGCCTTCGACCGCTGCCGGCCGAAGGATCGACGATATGACCACGACCAGGCAAAAGGTGGCCGGCCTGCCGTCCGGCCGCCGCAGCAAGTACGTGATGCTCGTCTTCTGGCTCGTCCTCGTCGCGGCGGCGGGGCCGCTGGCGCTGAAGCTGACCGAGGTGCAGGACAACGACGCCCTCGGCGCGCTGCCGGCCACCGCCGAGGCCAGCCGGGCCGTGCAGCGGGCGGAGCAGGCGTTCCCGGACTCGCAGAAGCCCCTGGCCGTCGCGGTCTACGCCCGCGAGGCCGGGCTCACCGACACCGACCGCGCCAAGGTCGACGCCGACCGCGCAACCTTTGCCCGGTACGCCGACGGCGGCCAGGTGTCCCCGCCGGTGCCCAGCGACGACGGGCAGGCGCTGCTGCTCTCCTTCCCCGTCGCCGGGGACGCCGACCAGCGCGCCGACGCGGTCGCCGACATCAAGGACCGCCTGACCAGCGGCGTACCCGATGGGTTGCGGACGGCGCTCACCGGCCCGGCCGGCGGGGAGGACGACGTGTTCGACGCGTTCGAAGGCATGGACACCACGCTGCTGCTGGCGACCGCCGCCACCGTCGCATTGCTGCTGCTCATCACCTATCGCAGCCCGGTGCTGTGGTTGATCCCGCTGATCACGGTGGCGCTGGCCAACCAGCTCGCCAGCGCGGTGGTGTACCTGTTGGCCAAGCACGCCGGGCTGGCCGTGGACTTCCAGAGCCAGAGCATCCTGACCGTGCTGGTCTTCGGCGTCGGCGTGGACTACGCCCTGCTGCTCATCGCCCGCTACCGGGAAGAGCTGCGCCGCCACGCCGACCGGCACGCGGCGATGGCGGTCGCGTTGCGCCGGTCGATCGGCGCGATCGGCGCTTCCGCGGCGACCGTGGCGATCGGGCTGCTGTGCCTGCTCGCCGCGCAGCTGCCGTCCACCCGGGGGCTCGGGCCGGTCGGCGCGGTCGGGATCGTCGCGGCGCTGCTGGCCATGACCACGCTGCTGCCGGCCGTGCTGGTCGTCTTCGGGCGGTGGCTGTTCTGGCCGTTCGTGCCCCGCTACTCCCCCGACGCGGTCGGGGTCGACGTGGCGGCGCAGCACGGGGTGTGGCGACGGATCGCCGGGTTCGTCGGCCGGCGACCTCGCGCGGTGTGGCTGGGCGCGGCGGCGGCGCTCGTGGCGCTGAGCTTCGGCATAGTGAACCTGAGCATCGGCATGCCGCACGACGAGTCGTTCACCAAGGAAGTCGGTTCGGTCACCGGCCAGCGGATGATCGAGGCCCACTACCCGAAGGGATCCGTCGCACCCGCCGAGATCCTCGCCGCCGCCGCCCCGGCCGAGCAGGTGGTAGCCGCCGCCCGTACCGTGCCGGGGGTCGCCGAGGTCGGCGAGCCCCAACCCTCGCCGGACGGCCGCTGGGTACGCATCGCCGCGGTCCTGGCCGACACGCCGGACAGCGACGCGGCCCTCGAGACCGTCGACCGGC